>JBMSKF010000006.1:0-60422 GCA_049419605.1 Bacilli bacterium | reverse complement strand
ATAATTGGCGGCAAAATATCATCGGTTTCATCCCAAATTTCACCAACAATTTCTTCAACAATATCTTCTAAAGTAATCAGTCCTTCGGTCCCACCATGCTCATCGACAACGATCGCCATTTGTTGCTTTTGTTCTTTGAATAAACCTAAAATTTTACTTAAGGGTTGGTTACGTGGAACAAATAGTGGTTGAATCAATAATGTTGGTAATTCAATTGGTAATTGATTTAAAAATCGTTTATAAAGTTTTTTGGTTGGTAAGATTCCAATCATTTTATCGAGGGTTTGGTCATAAACTGGAATACGGGAATATCCAAATATATCTGGGTTTAAAAGTAAATTTTGACTATCATCTTCGATATTGAAGGCAACGATATCGACGCGAGGGGTCATGACTTCATAAGCTTTTTTTTCAGAAAAAGTAAGTGCAGAGCGAATTAAATCACCTTTCTTTTCATCAATCATGCCCTTTTCTTCAATGGTATCAACCATCGTTTCTAATTCTTCGTCATTATATTTACTTCGATTTTCTTTTCGTTTTTGAACAAACAACGAACGGATTGGAAAAACGATAATGCTCACTAACCATACAAACGGGCTAAAAATGAAGCGAAGAATCATGACAGGATAAACGAACCATAACGTTAATTGGAGTGCGTTGATCTTACCAAACGTTTTGGGGATTAATTCTCCAAAAACGACAATAATGAAAAAGATTGCAATGGCAGATATCGTCGCCGCAAAACCAGGATTGGGTAGAATTGGAGCAAAAAATTGAAGCGATAAAAGCGCGGTCACTGAGGAGTTAAATATATTAACGATCCCATTACCAAACAATAATGCAGATGAATATTGGTCATAATGTTCGGCAATGGCTAACGCCCTTTTTGCATGATGATTTCCTTGATCAATTAATCGTTTTAGTTTGAGATGGTTAACGGCAGTATATGCCATTTCGGAAGCTGAAAAAAAGGCTGAAAAAAATAAAGCAACAACCATAGAAAATAGTAATATCCAAGGATTAACCACGAATCACTCCTGTATGTTTGACGAGTTCTTCCATTTGCCCAACAATCTCTTCTAATACATCTTCCATCGTAACCATGCCTATGACTTGACCTTGTTGATCTTTAACAATGGCAACGTGGGTTCGATACTTTTTATACCCTTCGAACAATTCATCAATGGTAACTTTGCTAGAAACAAAATATGGTTTTTTAATCAATAAATTTGGATCATGCGCACGATGCTTTTGTAAGGATTGAAAATAAGTGCGAATGGATAAAATTCCAACAATTTGTTGTAGAGTTTCATGATAAATAGGCACTCTAGAAAAAGGAGAAGCAATTAATTTTTCCGCTAAATTTGCATCATGTAAAGAAGATTCTGGGATACCAAAGACTTTATCAATGGGCGTTAAGACATCTTTAACGGTCGTATCAGAAAATTCAATCGCAGATTGAATTAACTTTACTTCACTTTCATTTAAGGTCCCTTCTTGATGTTGTTTTTCAACAATCGTGGAGAAATCCTCTTCTGTGAGTGTTGGATGGGTTTCCTCTTTTTGAAATCGTTTTAAAAACCTATTAATGTTGAAAAAGACAACATAAACTGGAAAAAAGATGATTTTAAATACATCAAAAATGACGGTTACAAACAATGCAGATTGTAGTGGCATACCTCGGCCAATCACTTTGGGAATCGTATCACAAAAAATGTAGAATAAGAGGGCAGAAATAATCGTCGCGATTAACGTCCCAACTCCATCATCTTGAAATAATTCGATAAAGAAGATAGTTGATAAAGTTGACAATAATACAGAGGTGATATTACTTCCGATGACCGTAATAATAACGGAGCGATCAAATTTTTCAATATATGTTAATGTTTTTTTGGCGACCGAAGATGTTTCCGCTAACACTTTAATGCGAATAGGATCTACTGCAGCAAAAGCCGTTTCTGCTAAAGAAAAATAAGCACCAAAGATAAGGATAATGAGAAGAATAAACCACAACCAAGGGTCAGCAAACATAGTTATATTATACAGGAAATTACTTCGTCACTTGATGGCAATGCCGACAGCGTGGTTCATAGGCTTCAGAAGCACCAACTTTGATAATCGGGTCTGCATAATGGGCGGGTTTACCATTAATGATTCGTTGTGTTTTCGTTGCCGGTGCTCCACATACAACGCAAATCGCAGTGAGTTTCAGAACATCCTCTGCAATCGTCATCAGTGAGGCTGTAATGGGAAAAGGTTCTCCACGAAAGTCAGTATCAAGTCCACCTAGGATCACGCGAATTCCTTTTAGCGCTAATCGTTGGGCAATATATATGATTTCTTTATCAAGGAATTGCACTTCATCAACCGCTATTGCAAAGGTGGATGAGTCGACATAATCTAAGATTTCTTTGCTTTCTTTTATAGAAATAGATTTAGCTTTTAAGTTTGAATGGGACACCACTTCATCCGCAGAATAACGATTATCGATGCCTGGCTTAAAGACCAAGGTCTTTTTTTTAGCATACTCAAGGCGTTTAATTCTTCGAATAAGTTCTTCACTTTTGCCTGCAAACATTGGTCCGCAGATGACTTCAATCCAACCTGGTCTTGAAATTAATTCCATATCATTCTCCTATTTAACGAAGGCTTTAGACCATTGTAAAAATGGTATTTCTTTTTGAGGCAAAGATTTTTTAGCCATTAAATCATCGATTAATTTTTTAGCACGTTTCAAAGATAAGTCAGATTTAACCTTAAATACTAATGGAATTTGTTTGTATATTTTTTTATCAGAAGCATCATCAACAGGAATGGGACTATCTTTATAATCATCAGGATTTAAGGCCAAGTATAATTTTAGACTTTTGCCTGCGATGGTAATTTTAACGAATTCTTCTTTGTGTAATCTAAACATATCACCGGTATTTGAAATTCGTGACTTAACTTGATAACTAAGAATGTAATTTTTTAGTTCATCATAATGACCTAACATTAATGGATCAGCCTTGGCCATCCGTTCTTGAAACGGTATACGAATAATCTTTTTCTTACCCGTTCTCGTTATGCCTAAATCAGGAGTTATCACCGATTTAAATTGTTCTGCTCGTTTTTCATTTTCAGGAGCCTTCGCATTTTTCTTTTTAATTACAGGAATCGTCATAACATTTGCATCAAAATTCGATCGTTGAGTATTGATAGGATTATTCGTAAGCTGAGGTTGCGGATTCTGTGCCACTAATATCTCAGAACCATTAAACGCTTCATCAATCATCTTGATGACTTCTTCTTTGGTTAAGGAAGATGTTTGACTAATTTGTTTCTTGATTTCATTAGTTATCATACCCAATACTAAACCTTCATTTAAATTGGAGTGAGCGGGTAATGAAGTCTGAACAATTGTTTTAACATCGGTTTCTGTTAATGGTTTAGGTAAGTTGGATTGAATCAAATCCATGATTTTATTGGCGTCAAAGTCCGATTGAATTGGGTTGGAGTTCCTAATATTGTTCAACGCTTCATCAATCATCTTCATCACTTCTTCTTTGGTTAACGAAGGTGTTTGATTGATTTGTTTTTTGATTTCATTGGTAATCAAGCCTTGTATGACATCCATCGGTAATTCAGATTGGTTGGAGGGTTGCTGATATTTTTTTAATAACGAAACAAATATTTCTTCACTAAAAACTTCATTGGGAGAAACTTCTTGTAGGTGTTTCGTTTCCAAAGCAGAAACTTTTTCTTGAACTTTATTTGTTCTTGATAACGTTTCTATTTGAAACTGTTCTAGGGTATCTTTTGCAGTAAGTAAGTCTTGTTGAAGTTGAATAATACGTTGTTGATTTTGTTTAATTTGCTCTGCTTGGGTATCGAAAATTTCTTGTTTTACAAATGGTATTGAATCTGAGCGAGTTATAGATTGTGTTAACGTATCTATTTGTTTTTGTAAATCATTTACTTTCTCTAATAAAGAGGAAAATGGAACTAGATGTTTTTCTACCAAGCTTTCAACCTGGGCCAACGTCACTTCTGAACTTGGTAATAGATGATTATTAGGTTGGTTTTGTTTGATGGATTGTTCTAAATATTCAATTTTTTTAGCAAGGCTTGATTGGTCAATAATTTGTTGAACTTTTATTTCTAGAGTCGGTTCATGAGTATTTGTAGGTAATATAGTTGCATTACCTTGGTTTTGATAACTTTGTAATTCTTGAATAGCTTTTGCTACAGTTGCTTCTATTTCTTGTTTAAATTGATCAAAATTTGATGAACTAACTTGTTCGATTTTTTCAGAAACTAAACTTTCCATCACTTCTCTATTTAAAGAATCATACTTTATTAGTTCTTCATTGATTAAAGTGCTAACTTGATCTTTCGTTTTAGGTTCTAATTTCGACATCTCTGCTGCGATAACTTCATTCACTTTTGCTTGAATTTGTGAAAGTGCACTTGCATCAAGATTCGTTTCAACTTTGTTATCTACAGGTGGTAACGCCTCTTCAGAGGGAGGAATAGATGGTGCTGTTGTGGTAGGCTGGACATTTTGTGATGAAATATTTGAATTGAAAGAAAAATTTTGTTTTGCTTCTAAAAGTTCTAAACGGATTTGTGAACGAATTCTCTCTTTAAGTTGCAAAACGGTTTGCCGAGCTTTTACAATCTCTTCTTTATCTGGGATGGACGGTTTTTGTGGCAAAACAACAATAGGCGTTTGTTCTAAAATTGAAGTCCCACCTATAGATTCAAGTTTTTTTTCTTGATTCCCATCAATATTAGGTAAGGAATTGTCAGTTTGAGGAAGTCGTATTTGGTTTGGAATAACAAATTTTGATAATTCTTGGGCAATCATAGTGTCTTCCTTTAAAAATGGAATCACTTGACCAGATTGATTTGAAAAGGGGTTTCTAAAAAGGTCAATGATATTCATTAAAACAAATATAATCGTGAAAAAAACAATACTAACTACTAATGCAGAAAACGCAGAGGCTCTTAGTCCAGGATTCGGATTTTGAATCGGAATCAAGAGTACTTCAATAAAATTGACTGGGTTACCTAAATTTTCAAGTGAATTGGCATCAGGATAATAGCCATTAATTGAGGTGAGAATAAAAGATAAGGAGACCAATAGACTGATCAAGCTCATGCCTGCATTGGTAATTCTTAGTTTTGTTATTAATTTTACGAATAAAAATAAAGAAAGAAGTAGATAAATGATACTTCCAATTAAAGTTACGATTAAGATGAGGTTAAGTTCACCAAATAAAATGAGTGGTGATATAACAGAATAACCATAGGAAATAAAATATTGAAGGGTGGCATTAAAATCAAAATTTTGTTGATATGCAATAAGTCCGACAAATGCGATAAGCACCGAGAAAAGCGCAAACCCCAAAAGCCGAATAAATTTTTTCATTGCAAACCCTCCACCAATGTATTTTTTACTATTCATATCATACCATTGAACGCAATAAATTTATAGATTATTTCAAGGTTGTTTTTTATACACTTTTCAATTGAAAAAAGAATTATTCTTGCAACTTTATCTCAACTATCGCTATAATATAAAAGCATTGCAGGTGTAGTTCAATGGTAGAACACAACCTTGCCAAGGTTGATACGCGGGTTCGATTCCCGTCACCTGCTCCAATTTGATATAAAAACCTCCGATAAGGAGGTTTTTTTGTATCTTAACCCTTGAAGAAGGAAAGTTACCTAATGAAAATGCGTTATGTTGTGATAATGATTATAATTACCTTATGAAAATTAAATTTGTTCAAAATCCAAATAAAATAGAACCTGAAGTCACCATTGAAGCACAAGAAGGTCATCCCGAAGTTGAGAGACTTAAAACCTTTTTATCTGAATCACAAGGGACCATATTAGGAAAAAAAGCTGATCGGCAATTTCGCATTCAACGAATGGATATTTACTATATTGAAAGTCAAGATGAACAAACTATCATCTATACAAAACAAGATAGTTACCTTATTCCCGAAAAATTATACGAGATTGAGGCTTGGGGTGATCCCTTTATTAGAGTGAGTAAAAATACCATCCTAAATTACCATGTTCTGCAAAGTTTTCGCCCTTTATTAAATAGCAAGTTGGAAGCCATGCTCGATAATGGCGATCGCATTGAAATAAGCAGGATGTATGTCAAAAGTATTAAAGCAAAACTAGGAGTAATGAAAAAATGAAAAACATACTAAATGGATTTAGCAAAATATACACAATCGTCTCCATCGTCATGGGATTGCTTGGGATTTTAACGAACATTATTCCTAGAATTGAAGGCCAAGTTTTTCTTATTGAATATGTTTTGGGTTCTTTAGTTATCTCACTGCTCATTCATTTTGCAATCAAAGTTTATCAAATGAAATGGGGAAGCGGCATCATCAGTATTATGGTCTCACTTATTCTTATTTTACCCATCGCACCAATCATGCGTGTCATTTATTCTCCTGTATTTTCTAGAATAATCGGCTTAGTCTACCTCATTATTATCATATATTTAATTGCATACACCATCACGATTGCAATCCACCACGGCCAAAACAAAAAAATAACAGAAGATTTAAACGCATTAATTAAAGAAAAGAAATCTAAAAAATAATAGCTATTTTATTTTTTTATTCTTAATATTCATTTCGTTAATATCAATAACAGCCTTATCAAGGATTTGAGATTTAAAGGGTGGAGTTTCACGACTTTCAATTGCATCAAGTAATCTAGGAAACTGCCGAATCGTAACAATAAATTGGTTATCTTCACTTACTGGAATACGATTAATCATGGCGTCATTATTCACCAAGATCACTGAAATAAATAAATTAGGATTTAATCCCGTAACCATGATGAGTTTTTCGATTCGTTGGCGATTCAGGATGAATGGATTAGGGATATACCGATATTTAGGCTCATGATGTTTGTATTCATAATAAGACCATTCTTTATCGCTACCTTTTCCTAATAAGCCACCTTCAAAGTACAAATCCTTAATTGCATAAATATACTTATCCCCAAAAACTAAATGGTCAATAATCACATCACGGTTTCCAGGTAATTTTACTTTCACTTGCGGTATCAAATAAAAATCCTTTTCAGTCACATATCGATGGATTTTCTCATTAAAGATTTTATGAAGATTACGAATCGCATACTGTCTTTTCAAAAATGGTTGCAGCAAAAAGAGAAAAGAAACGAGAATAAAAGTTCCTAGGATGGCAATAATTGCGATTTGCGTTTGGGTCAAATTGTCAAAATTCATGGGGCAATTTCTAAAGCGATCTCGAGCATTTTTTTCAAACCGACTTCTCGTTGTTCAGGTGTAAGAATTTCTTTGTAATGAAACGAATCAGAAACAGACATCATGGCTAAGGCTTGTTTACCTAATCTTGCCGCATTCGCATATAAAGCATAGGCTTCCATTTCTACGCCAAGAACACCAAGGGCTTCCCATTTTTTCCATTTATCTGGATCAACATCATAAAATACATCGCTGCTTAAAACATTACCTACATGAAAAGGTAAATGGTGATCGCGGCAAGCGTTTACAGCACGTTCCACTAAAGGATAACTTGCTAAAGCAGAAAATGTTCCGTTTCTAAGTTGAAATTGACTAGCCCAATTGCTATCTGTACTAGCCCCTTGAGCAATGATAATATCGTATAGTTTTGCTGCTTTCATGTAAGCACCAGTGGTCCCTACACGAATAATCGTCTCGACGCCAAAGGAAGTATAAAGTTCGTGGGAATAGATACCCATACTCGGCATTCCCATCCCAGAGGCCATGATGGAAACGCGTTTACCTTTATAAGTGCCAGTAAACCCAAACATATTTCTAACTGCATTAACTTGTTTTACATCTTTTAAAAAAGTATCTGCGATAAACTTCGCACGTAAAGGATCACCCGGCATTAAAACCGTTTTTGCAAAGTCTCCTAATGTAGCTTGAATGTGTGGTGTGGCCATGGAAGATTCTCCTTCAATGAACTGATTTAATCTTATCACACCAAACTCGTCATACCATATTAAATTTCAGTCAGAACGCTTTGCATTGACCACCCATGTTTTGATTGTGTTAATTCGTTTTTCATAGAGTGTAAAATCTTTTAATTTCCATTCCCAATTTGGTGACCCAATCGTTCCAGGTACATTCATTCTAGCTTGATCATCTAAAGACAAGATATCCTGCATCGGTAAAATTGCATATTTAACTGCGCTGTTTAACGTTAATTGACATAATTGTTCAGCGATGGTTCCTTGCAAACCTTTCAAAAAGATTTTTAACTGTTCTTGTGAAGAAAGTTTTAGGTTTTGATACCAACCCATCGTTGTTTGATTATCATGGGTACCCGTATATGCCACCGCATTGTCTACAAAAGTTGGGACAATTGGTTTTGGCATAGTTCCATTTCCGTCAGGATAAATAGGAAATTCAAATTGAAAAATTTTCATTCCCGGTAAATGATAATGATCACGTAATGCTAACACTTGAGGTCTTAAATCACCTAAATCTTCAGCGATAATATTGATCTTTGGTAGTTGTTGATAAATCGTATCAAATAAAGCATAACCAGGTGCTTCAATCCAGGCTCCTTCAACTGCAGTGGGACAGCTAGCAGGAATTTTCCAATAAGTATCAAAAGCACGGAAATGATCGATGCGAATGATATCAAATAATGTCGCGTTAAATCCTAAGCGATCAATCCAAAATTTAAAACCATCTTTTTCCATCACATCCCAACGATAGAGAGGATTTCCCCAACGTTGACCGGTTTTTGAAAAATAATCGGGCGGAACCCCTGCGATATGAGTAGGTTCTCCTTCAGAAGTAATCATGAATTGAGATTGATTCATCCATACATCAATCGAGTCTATACCGACATAAATTGGGATATCCCCAACCAGTTGAATTCCTTGACGATTCGCATATTGTTTTAACGCGTAGAATTGTTGAAAAAGTAGAAATTGAATCATTTGATGGTATTGAATACGCGGTAGATATGGCGTTAAATCTAATGCTTTATTCTTAACATAAGTTTTAAATTCTTTTTGCCAAGTAGTCCACATCTGTAATTGATGTTGTTCTTTGAAGGTAACAAAAATTGCATACATCTCGACCCAAGGATTTTCTTTGAGAAAATTAAGATAAGCAGTATTGGGTCTAAAATTAGCAAAAGCTTCCTGGAAATATTTGCTCTTAAATTGTCTAACGGTATCATAGGCCACTTTAGTGGCATTGGCATTGAATGGTTTTGGCTTTTTAATAAGCCCTTGTTCATGCAGTAAATCTAAAGACAAATACAACTCATCCATCGCCTTTGATGAATAAGGTTGGTATGGGGAATTACCATATCCAAGTGGATTTAATGGCAAAACTTGCCATAGTTTCATCTTACTCTTCACTAATAAATCAATGAAGGTATAAGCCTCTTTACCAAAATCACCAATCCCATATTGCGAGGGAAGTGAGGATACTGCTAATAAAATTCCTGAAGTACGCATAACCGTTACTCCTTTTAATTCCACATCAAATTATACCGATTATTTATCAATTTTTACCAAGATAAAAACCATTGTGATTTCAATGGTTTTTTTAATTGAAGATTGTTTAAATAATGGTTTTTTGTGTTTCTCTATCAAAGATATGGGCTTTTTCTAAATTTAACACAAGGCGAATTGGATCCCCAATCCGATAGGTATGTAGGGCATCAATCTTACTAATAAGATTGTTACCAGCGAGGTCGGTATGAATAATATATTCATGTCCTAACAATTCTGCAACCTTGATCGTGCTCTTTAAAACTGCAGTAGGATAAAGTTTTTCTAAAGCAGCGTCGTCACGATGGGAATCTTCTGGACGGATCCCAAACACGACTTCTTTATTTTCATATGTCTTTAAGGCTTTTTTAAATTTTTCTGGAAGTTCAACTTTTAAACCATCTGCAAAATAAATATGACCATCTTTATACTTTACATCCATCAAATTCATCGCAGGAGATCCTATAAAAGCGGCAACGAATAAATTCGCTGGGTTGTTATAGATTTCAATCGGTGAGCCAATTTGCATCACATAGCCACCCTTCATGACCACAATACGGCTTGCCATCGTCATGGCTTCGGTTTGGTCATGGGTAACATAGATGGTGGTTGCACCAATACTTTCATGGAGTTTGATAATTTCAGCGCGCATTTGCACCCGAAGTTTAGCGTCAAGGTTTGATAAAGGTTCATCCATTAAAAACACTTTTGCATTTCTTACGATGGCTCTACCTAAGGCAACACGTTGACGTTGACCACCAGAAAGTTGCTTTGGTTTGCGATCTAATAATTTTTCGATTTCTAAAATTTTAGCAGCGCGGTAAACGCGTTCACGAATTTCTTCCTTATTGATATGGCGAATTTTCAAACCAAAAGCTAAATTATCAAACACAGTCATGTGAGGATACAAAGCATAGGATTGGAACACCATGGCGATATCACGATCTTTAGGTGGTGTATCGTTACGAAGCGTCCCGTCAATATAAAGTTCGCCATTGGTAATATCTTCTAAGCCAGCAATCATTCGAAGTGTGGTTGATTTACCACAACCTGAAGGTCCGACTAAAACAATAAATTCTTTATCTTTCACTTCAAGATTAAAATCAAAAACGGCTTGAACCTTATTGTCGTAAATCTTGTTAATATTCTTCAATACTACTTCTGCCATTTGTTTTCTCCTTGAAAAAATTATATCAAGGTTAGTTTACCATGATTTGTGCATAATGCACAAATCAACCTTGTTGACTCATGATTTTCTCAACCAAGGAAAAAAGTAAAGCATGATCGTGCTGACGAATATCTAGTCCCGTTAAATTTACAAACTGATTAAGGCGATACGCAAAAGTATTACGATGGACATATAAGCGTTCACTGGCTAGAGTTGCTTTTAAGTCGCACGCTAGCAACATCGATGCAGTTTGCATTAAGTGACGAGGGACCGAGGAAAACTCCTTCACGATCAAAGGCAATAAGACCTTATTGCCATCAAACATGAGTTGTAAAATTAAATCACCAAGACTATCCACTTTGCCAGGATTTTTCCGGATCGCAATACGCGAAGCAGATTCCCCTAATGGGTGGAGTCGGTATGTTTTAAGTATGTGAAATTTTAAATTGTATTCTTGTTGATAAGTATCAAGATAAGTTTGTAATGTTGCCCGACTATCCACACTTGTAAAGAAGGCAACTTGATCTTGATGTAATCGTTGCCAGCGAATCCGCTTACCAATCACATCTTCAATGGTTTTACGAAAAGGCTCATCATTAAAAGGTGATTGGCAAACCAGATAGAAACAATTTTCCGTTTTCATTCTACTTCAAATAAATAGGATTCAAATGGTCTTAAGATTAAATTTAAACCACGTTTTTCAATCGTAGAATAATTATGGAGTAACACCTTGTTAATAAGATAATTAACCTTAAATTCAACTTCAAATGCTCTAAAATTACTGACCACTAATAGCGAAGGTCTACCTTCATGGATATAAGCAAAAACATCAGGATTCATTGGATCGACAAGTGATAATTTTCCTTCTAAGACAGTTTCCATTATTTGAGGTGTTTTTCTTAAGGCAATTGCTTTACGATAAAAATTAAAGATCGATTTAGGGTCTAATTTTTGCTTTGCAAGATTGACTTCGCGATAATTTCCATTAACTTGTAACGTTGGTTCTACTTTTGAAAAACCTGCAAAGGGTTCATCACTCCATTGAAACGGGGTCCGAGCATTCACCCTTGAGGTTCGTCTTAAAAACCGAAGAATAGTCGATTCATCCATTCGATCTGAGGCTTGCTTGGCATATTGTAATGCGGAGACATCTTTGAATTGAATAAGTTTCTCATAATCCACATTACTCATTCCGATTTCTTCACCATTGTAAATAAACGGAGTGCCATATAAAAATAGCAAGGTGGTCGCAAGCATTGTAGCCGATTCTTTACGATAACGAATGGAACCATATTGGGAAACAACCCGAGGATGATCATGATTCAACCAGTAGACTGGAAGTGCGGCTTGTGGAGAAACAATTTCATACCATTTCATAAAATTTTGTTTAAGCTGGATTACATTAGTTTTAATTTCATGATCAGCTTTAAGGTCAGATCCAAACGCGCCATTTTCCCAACAGGTATCAAAATTAAATACCATGTTAAGGTAACCCCTTTGGGGATGAACATACTGTAAGGACTGGTCAGGGGATACACCGCCTCCTACTTCACCAATCGTAAATGCCTCTGGATATTTGCTTAACACTTCTTCTTTAAATTCTTTGAGGTAATCAAACACTCTTGCTAATGATGAAAATTTACTCGCATCAAGGACCATTCCATCAGGATCTACAGGTAATGTTGAATTTGTGAATGTTAAGTCTTTTGCTAAATGGGCCAACGCATCTAAACGAAAACCATCCACCCCAAGATCTAACCAAAACTTCGCGACGTCGTACATATCTTGACGCATTGCTTTGTTTTCCCAATTTAAATCAGGCATTTTTTTAGAAAATATTTTTAAGTAATATTGTTTGACCGTATCATCATAATGCCATGCACTATCAGAAAAATACCCTCTCCAATTGGTTGGAGGTAGTAATTGACCTTCTTCAGTTTTTCGCGGATCTTTCCAAATGTAATATTGATGGTATTTAGAATATTGATTTTTCCTTGCTTCCATAAACCAGCGGTGTTCATCACTGGTATGATTAAGAACCAAATCAATAATGATTCGAATTCCCATGGAGTGAGCTTCTTTAAGTAGTGCTTGAAAATCTTCAAGGCTTCCAAACATTGGATCGACCTGGAAATAATCTTTCACATCATACCCATAATCATCCATGGGTGAAGCAAAAAAGGGACATATCCATAATAAATTCACCCCTAATTGATGCAGGTGAGGTAGTTTTAAACGAATGCCGTTAAGGTCGCCAATTCCATCCTGATTACTATCGTAAAAAGAACGAGGATAAATTTGATATCCAATGGCGTGTTGCCACCATGGTCTAGTTTTATTCAAAGAAGGTTTCTCCTTGTTGAGCATCCGAAATCATTTTTATTAAATCTTTTCTTTCAATTTTAAATGACAGTTGTTTAGGTAAACGGTGAATTGGAAAAAATTGGACATCTAAAATTTCATGACCAAACGCTTTTAATGGTCCTTTTAGAACTCCTTTAAATACTAAGACATATTGACTTTCAGCATGACCTCGATGTTGAAAATCGTAATGATATACTCCAGTTAACTGAGTTACTTTGACGTCTGCACCCGCTTCTTGTAAACACTCTTTTGTAATTGCTTCAACGGGACTTTCAAATAAATCCGCCCATCCTCCGGGTAATGTATAACCTTGATCTACTTTTTCCTTAACTAATAAAACCTCTTGTTTTTCATTGAATACAATCATTCTTACAGAAACGTTGGGTGTTGGATACAAGTCCCTTGCAAAATACTGAGGCCGTTTAAAATTAGTTTTAGTGAAGTTTTTAAGCATTTTAGAGGATAGTTCACTGAGTTCTTCATAGTTTTCAAGCGCATAGGCATCTTTAGAATAGGTCAAACCAATTTTACTGATCGCTTGAACCTTTAAAATAAATTCATAGAACGCTAGGTTTTTGGATGGTTTCATCTTATTTATTTTACTCTAAAATTTACAAGAAATAACTATATAAAAAAATTAAAAAATGATATTGTTATTTCAAAGGAGGATTATCAATGATTTTAACTGCGCTTGATTTACAATTAGTTGGAATTATTTTATGGGTCGTTGTGTTTTTTGTTGCTGTGATCGTTGAATCCTTAGAACCACAACTTGTTTCACTTTGGTTTGCGGGTGGGGCTTTAATTGCATTACTTTTTGCTACGCTTTTCCAAGTAGGGTTAATTTGGCAAGTATTGATCTTTACCTTTACCAGCGTTTTGCTACTAGCCTTAACAAAACCACTCGTTAAGAAAGTGACAAATCGGCCTACTGTACCTACCAATGCGGATGCATTGATTGGGCAAGATATTTTGATTGAAAAAGGTTTTGGTCCTAAATTATCTGGCATGGGCATGCATGGTGATGTGAGATGGAAACTCATAAGTCATCAAGACGTTACCTTTAAAGCTGGAGAGTATGCGACCATCCAATCGATAGATGGTAATAAATTAATTGTTACCAAAAAGAAAGAAGGAAAATAATATGACATTGTACTCATCGGCTGCAGGCGTAGGCTTATTCTTCTTAGGCATCATCTTTTTTGTCCTCTTAATTATATTGATTCGTTCGATTGTGATTGTTTCACAAGGAACAACCGTGCTAGTTCAACGATTAGGTAAATATCACAAAACCTTAGCCGCAGGGATTCACATTATTGTTCCGGTGATTGACTCTAAGGTTGCTACAATCTCATTAAAAGAAAGAGTTTATGACTTTCCACCTCAACCTGTGATCACCAAGGATAATGTTACGATGCAAATCGATACCGTGGTTTATTTCCAAGTCACCGATCCTAAACTTTTCACATATGGTGTTGAACGCCCATTATCGGCAATGGAAAACTTAACTGCAACAACACTCCGTAACCTAATTGGTGACCTTGAACTCGATCAAACTTTAACATCCCGTGACACCATTAACCATAAGATGTGGGAAACCCTTGAAGAAGCGACAGATTCTTGGGGAATTAAAGTTAATCGTGTTGAGTTAAAGAATATTATTCCACCTCGTGATATTCAAGAAGCAATGGAAAAACAAATGCGTGCAGAACGGCAAAAGCGTGAAGCCATTCTTGAAGCAGAAGGTAAAAAACAAGCAGCCATTCTGACAGCCGAAGGGGAAAAAGAATCCGCAGTGTTAAGAGCCCAAGCGGTTAAAATTAAAAAAATAACAGAAGCCGAAGGGGAAGCGGAAGCTATCCTTCGCATATTTGAAGCTCAAGCCAAAGGGGTAGAATTAATTAATCGTTCTAAACCTGATGCGGCATTCTTAACGCTCAAAGGTTTTGAAGCATTAGAAAAAGTAGCAAACGGTTCCGCGACAAAGTTAATTATCCCTTCTGAAATCCAAAACGTTACTGGCTTAATTGCCTCGCTCAAAGAAGTGATCACAGAAGAAAAACCAGTCGCAAAGAAAAAGGGCGAATAACTAATTCAACAAAAAACCTCTAGTCAATCTAGAGGTTTTTTTATTACTTATTCTACCGTAACGGATTTTGCT
This sequence comes from Bacilli bacterium, assembly GCA_049419605.1. GTDB lineage: Bacteria > Bacillota_I > Bacilli_A > RFN20 > CAG-826 > UBA970. Next base: position 45,186 of record JBMSKF010000006.1, on the reverse strand, counting down.
AAATTTCTCGGTTTATCAATATCTCTTCCTAAATATAACGCAGCATAATAGGCAAGGTATTGACCGACCATTGCTTTGATAAAAGGGGATAAATAAACTTTTGTATTGCTCGTGACAAAGGCATCTTCTTCTTTTGCTAGTGCTAAATTACTAATGACAAATACTTTGGCACCTCTGGCTAATACTTCTTGCAAGTTTGAACGAATTGCCGCAGCCGTAATTTGATCAGAGACAAAAGCGATAACTGGTACATCTTGTTTGATCAGGGCAATGGGACCATGTTTTAATTCTCCACCTGGTAAACCTTCAGAGTGTATATAAGTGATTTCTTTTAATTTAAGGGAAACTTCAAGTGCCACATCATAATCGAATCCTCTTCCTAAGAAAAAGACGTTAGGTTGATTGGCAATCACTTCAGCAATATTTTTAATTTCTTGCTTTGCGCCAATTAAATTTTTCATCGCTTTGATCGATTCAATTAAATCGGTAATGACTTCGGTATTACTAATGATTGCCGCTCTTAAGATAGCAAGTAAAGCGACTTGGGCAATATAGGCTTTGGTAGAAGCAACGGCAATTTCCATACCCGCATATAATAACAACGTAAAATCACTTGCGCGATCAAGCGAGGAACCTTTTGTATTGGTAATGGTGAGAATTGGACTACCTTGTTGTTGAATAATTTTGACACAGCGAATTAAATCAGCAGTCTCACCACTTTGTGAGATAAAGATAAATAAGGGATTTTTGCCTTTGACTTCAGGATAATATGCAAATTCAGAGGCTATATAAACTCGGCTAGTTTTACCAATTGATTCAAAATAACGCCTGCCCACTAAGGCAGCGTGATAACTCGTTCCACATGCCAAAAAAATAATTTGATCTGCTTGGTGGAGTTTTTGAATTAACACTTCATCAAGTAGGAAATTATTACCATCCACGTAATTATCAATGAGTCGATGAATGACTTCGGGTGATTCTTCGATTTCTTTGAGCATGTAATGGGGATACCCATTCAAACTAATATCTGAAACTTTGATATCCGTTTGATGAAATACCAAGGGTTTTTCTTCATTGGGATCAAGGTGCTTCACCACGACATCTTTTTGACTAATGTAACCATATTGATAATCATCAAGAATATAGTACGAGGTTGCATAATCAAGCATCGGTACATAATCAGAGGCTAAATAATTCGTGTGTTGCCCTTTACCAATGACGAGGGGAGAATGCAATTTTGCAAAATAAACTTTGCTATCATCACCTTTAAACAAAATAGCAAGCGCATAAGAACCTTCTAACTCTTCAATTGTTTTTTTAATCGCTAACAGGGGGTTTTCTTTAGCATCCTTGAAGTAATGCATTTCCATTAAATTAGCAACGACCTCTGTATCCGTATCGGATTGAAATTGGTAACCTTGGTTTTGTAATTTCTTTTTTAGCGATTTGAAATTATCAATGACACCATTATGAACAATGGTAAAGATTGATTTTTGAGAACTATGAGGATGGGAATTAACAAAATTAGGTTCACCATGGGTTGCCCAACGCGTATGCCCGATACCTGCGGCACCATGCATGGTTGCAGGAACTACTTTACTGAGATCATCAATCCGTCCAGGCAAACGAAAAACTTCAATTTTTTCTTTGGTTAAAAAAGCGGTTCCAGCAGAGTCATATCCACGATACTCTAAGCTTCGTAAACCACTAATTAAATATTCTCTTAATTTTGTTTCACCAACGGTACCAACAATGCCACACATTTTTTAAGCCCCCTTAATGTATAAACGTGTTTTCGATGAATTGAACTACTTCTTGAACATAGTCTTTACAGTGCTGGGGTTGCAGTGCTTCAACCATGATTCGAATTAAAGATTCTGTCCCTGAGGGTCGAACTAAAATTCGTCCTTCTTGTCCAAGTCGTTTTTCAATATCCTTAATTAAATCCAAGAGTGAAGGATGTGACATTACTTCATCTTTATTCTTAACCTTAATGTTTTTTAACACTTGAGGATATTGTTTTAATGATACCACAAGTTCTGATAAAGACTTTGTCGTGGATTGAAGGATATTCAATAACTTAATTGCAGACAATAATCCATCTCCAGTATTCAGTTCATCTAAAAAAATAACATGGCCTGATTGCTCTCCACCTAAAATTAATTGTTCTTTTTTGAGCGCGGCTTGTACATACTTATCACCAACTTGGGTTTCTAGATAACTGATTTTTTGTTCCTTTAAAGCCTTCTTTAACCCAAAATTACTCATTTGAGTAATCACAACTTTTCTTTCTAAATCAGGTCGCTTTGTAAATAAATCCAAACTATTTAAATAAATCAGAGCATCACCATTGACCTCTTGGCCATCCGATGTCATCGCCAACATTCGATCTGCATCACCATCAAAGGCGATTCCTAAATCAAATGTGCCTTTTAAAATGTTGGTTTTTAAGGTTTGGAGATAGGTTGCACCACATTGCTCATTAATATTTTTACCATTAGGTAAGGCATTGATAAATGTGGCTTGAACACCTAAGTGATCAAATAAAACTTTTGCGATATTGGATGCGGCACCGTTTGCAGTATCCACCAAGATTTTTAGATTGCGACGAAGTTTAGGTTGATGTCGTTTGACTAAAAAATCAATGTATTGAGAAAGGTATAATTTTGAATTTGGATCTATAGTACCCATGTCTTTTCCAGTCTTAATGGGAAGATTATCCACAGGTGCATCCAGATATTGTTCAATTGCATTTTCGATGTCAGCAGAAAGTTTTTCACCCTCATGGTTAAACACTTTAATGCCATTATCTTGATAAGGATTGTGACTAGCAGAAATCATCACGCCAAAACCTTTTTTTGTTTGTTGTAAAAAAAAGGAAATCGATGGTGTAGTCACAACACTTAAATCAACCACACGTGCACCAGATTTGAGTGCACCGTCGATAAAAGCATTTGCAAGTATTGGCGAAGAAATGCGAGTATCTTGACCTATAAAAATAGATTCGTTAGGTTTTAAAATTGAACCTAAAAAGCGACCAATTCGATAAGCGTGATGGGTTTGCAGTTGTTCACCATACAAACCCCGAAAACCATCAGTTCCAAAATATTTCCCCATTAATTATTTTCAAAATGAGGCCTATTCTCGATATAGTTGGCTAACGTTTGTTTAAACGTGTCCAAATAAACAGGTTCAAGTTGACCCCCATATGTCAACGACAACCTTCCTGACTCCTCTGATACGACAATCGTCACTGCATCTGTTGCTTCAGAAATACCAATCGCCGCCCGATGACGCGATCCTAATTTACCTAAAACTGGTTTTGTTGTCGGTTGATAATAGACATTGGCTGCAAGGATAAAACTTCCACGAATAATCACTGCGCCATCATGTAATCTTGTTCCTGGATAAAAAATAGTCGTCAGCATTTCTGAAGTTAATGGTGCATTTAGTAAAACACCGTTTTTTGTGTAATTATCAAGTTTTGTAGTTCTTTCAATTGTAATTAGGGCACCAATTTTATTTTTCGACATAAATGAAACTGCATCATAGATAAGTTCATAAATCATTTCTTTATCATAATTAATTGAATTCGAAACATTTTGGTTTTTTCCGAAACGAAACATTTGATCAATACGGGCTTTTAATTCTGTTGTGTTGAGGGCAACAAAAACATTAATTAAGATAATATAAATAGCAATTAAAGTCACTGTTAAAAATGAAAAGCTTTGTAAAAAATAGCTCAGCGAAATCGATAGCGACAAAGCAATAAATAAAATTCCATAAGCTTTTCTTCTTACAAATGTAAAAATATAAATACTTAATGCCATTAATAAGATTCCGCCAATGGATAAATCAATCCAATTGTTGGTTGTAAAGAATAAATATGATACGTTCATAAGATTCACCTTTTTAATTTTAACAAATATTTTTCGATTTGAATAAAAAAACTGCGATTTCGCAGTTATTTTAATTTCTGGTGGATGCTGAGGGGATCGAACCCCCGACCTTCTGTACGTCAAACAGATGCTCTCCCAGCTGAGCTAAACATCCAAATTTGCTGGTGCCGACGATAGGAATCGAACCTACAACCTACTGATTACGATTCAGTTGCTCTGCCAATTGAGCTACGTCGGCATCAATTCCTTGAATCAGCAAGATTAATCATATCTAATTTTAAAAATCTTTACAAGATTGATGTTTTTGATTGTCTTTTCTTAATTACCTTGCTCCTTACAAATTCTTCTCGATCTTTTTCTTCCAAAACATTCTCAATATACGAAAAAGCTTTTTCGTATTCTGGAATCACGATGTTTTTAAGGGCGTTAGCTCTTTTTTGAGATTTAATAATTTCATTTGCCAGCCGATAACAACTCGAATCAATTTCCGCTAAGAACAAGGTGAATTCCTTTACCTTTAAAAACGCATGATAGGCAAAATCAAACTTTGTATTCGTAGAACCGATACCATAAGCGAGGGAAACCTCTTTTTTTTGATAGTCAATTTTGGGAATATCTACTCCCATCACACTTCGATGTTTTAGCAAAATACCATTATCAATAGGAATAGATTTCGTTATTTCTGTGATGACCCCAAGGGTAATATTCGCTTCTTGAAGGGCTAAATAGGCTTTGGAATATATTTTTTCAAATTCATTTCTAATTTTTCTAACCTCTTGTAATAAGGATGTCATTTCTTTGACTAAAACGACACGTTTACGCTCCATCAGTTCGTAACCCATTTTTGCAAGCGAAATTTGTTTTTTTAATTGAAGCAAATTACCTTTTGTGGGAATCCAATTTCTCATTATTTCGTTTTCATTTTTGTGACGAGATTCGTATTCGTAAATTCTTTTAAGGCAAAGCGAGTCATGGCTTTATCGTGATTGTAATACAATTGGATATATGAATCTTGAATCCTCTTTAATTCTGACTTAGGTAAAATTGAAAGCAAATCCCAACCTAGTTGTAGGGTTTCTAAAATACTCCGATTTGAATTAGTACTTTGGGAAATAAATGAATTCTCAAAATGTAAACCAAAAATTAGGTAATATTTATCTAATGTGGATAATTCTTCTTCTCCAATGACTGATGCAAGCGACCGTATATCAATTACCTTTGCGTAACATGCGAATAACTGATTAGCTAAAGAGGCATGATCGGCTCTAGTAAAACCTTCTCCAATTCCATCTTTCATCAATCGAGATAATGAAGGTAATATACCGACGGGTGGAAAAATGTTACGTTGATGTAATTCTCGGTCCAAAACAATTTGTCCTTCCGTTATATAACCTGTAAGATCAGGAATTGGATGCGTAATATCATCATTAGGCATAGTCAAAACTGGAATTTGCGTTAAAGAACCTTCAATTCCCTTTACAATGCCAGCACGTTCATAGATAGAAGCCAAATCAGAATATAAATAACCTGGAAAACCTTTCCTTCCAGGTATTTCTTCTTTACTGGATGAAAATTCTCTCAAGGCTTCAGCATATGCAGTCATATCCGTGAGAATCACTAATACATGCATATGTTTTTCAAACGCCAAATATTCTGCAGCCGTTAAAGCTGATCTTGGCGTTAATAGCCTTTCAATAATTGGGTCATTAGCTAAGTTAGTAAACATGACAACACGATCCATAACATTTGCTTCATAAAATGTACGTTTAAAAAATTCTGCAACATCATTTTTTACACCCATCGCAGCGAAAACAACACAAAAGTTAGGATTTTTATTATCCGAGATATTAGCATATTTTACAATTTGTGCGGCAAGTTCATTGTGCGGCAATCCAGCACCAGAAAAAATCGGTAATTTTTGACCTCGAATTAAAGTAATCAAACCATCAATTGTACTAATACCAGTATTAATATAATTTCTAGGATATTCTCGGGTAACTGGATTTAATGGTTGGCCATTAATGTCTCTTTTAGTATCAGAAAAAATCGGTCCAAAGCCATCAATTGGTTCCCCAGCACCATTAAAAATTCTACCTAGCATATCTTGGGATAGTTTGAGTTCAACTGGGTGACCTAAAAATTTAGTTTTTGTATTGGTAAGTGATATGCCATCAGTACCCTCAAAAACTTGAATAGCAACGCGATCCCCTATCATTTGGACAATACGGCCATGCCTTACAACTTTTCCATCCATTGTGATTTCAACGACATCCTCGTTTTTAACATCCTTGACGCCATCAATAAAAATAAGTGGCCCTTTAACTTCTTGAATTCCTAAATACTCGATTTGTATCGTATTGCTCATACTTTATTCCTCGATGCCAATTGATCAATTGAAGTCAAGAGATCGTCAAAAGGTGTTAAATCTTGATTTGAAATGTCATACTTCATTTTATTAATTTTTTCAAAAACTGAATCATGCATTACTGTGGCTAATGGTTGATTGTTTTGAATCAATTGTTTTAAAGTCTCATATAAATATAGTATCACTTGCATCATTTTGAGTTGTTTATTCAAAGGCACATAGCTATCTTCTTTGTGATAAGCATTTTGTTGAAGGAAAGATTCGCGAATGATTTTTCCGATTTCAATAATTAATTTTTGATCATCTGGTAAAACATCTTGACCAATCAATTTTACAATTTCTAAAAGTTTACCTTCTTCTGATAATAAAGATGCAATCTTCTTTTGTGTGGGGATAAATTCTACATCCACGTTTTGGTTATACCAACTTAATAAACTATGATTATAATCAGAATAGGATAAAGTCCAATTAACAGATGGATAATGGCGAGCATATGCCAGATTTTTATCGAGTGCCCAAAACGCTCTAACAAAGCGTTTTGTATTTTGTGTCACAGGCTCAGAAAAATCAGCACCTTGAGGCGAAACTGCACCGATGATGGTCACAGAACCATGGTCATGATTTAACGTTTCAACGAATGCCGCTCTTTCATAAAATTGTGAAATTCGACTCGATAAATAAGCTGGAAAACCTTCTTCAGCTGGCATTTCTTCTAAACGACCCGAAATTTCTCTCAATGCTTCCGCCCATCGAGATGTCGAATCAGCCATAATTGCAACATGATAACCCATATCACGATAATATTCTGCGATCGTTACACCAGTGTAAATACTTGCTTCACGGGCAGCTACAGGCATATTAGAGGTGTTTGCAATTAGCACAGTTCTATCTAAGAGTGATTGTCCTGTCCTAGGGTCTTTAATTTGCGAAAATTCTTCAAGGGCTTGGGTCATCTCATTTCCGCGTTCTCCACAACCTATATACACAATTAAATCAGCATCGGACCATTTCGCTAATTGGTGTTGCATCATCGTTTTACCAGTGCCAAAACCACCTGGCATGGCAGCAGCGCCGCCCTTAGCAATAGGAAATAAACTATCAATAATCCGTTGACCTGTGATTAAAGGAATTGAAAGCGGTAATCGACGATAAACGGGTCTAGCTTTTTTTATTGCCCATGTTTGAAAACCAAAAATGCTAATTTCTTCTCCTTGATTGGTGTTTATCTTAATAATGGTGTCGGAAATTTTAATTTCTTTGTTTTCAGTTTTAAAAATGATTTTTCCTTCAACATTCGGTGGCACCATTAATCGATGTTTGATAGATTTGGTTTCTTGAATTTCCGCAATAACTTGTCCGGGTACAACTGAATCTTGAATAGATACAAAGAATTTAATCGGCCAAAGTTTTTCTTGATTTAACGTGAATGCTTGACTACCAGTTTTTAAATAAGGACTGTTATTGATTTTGGATAAATCTTTTAAAGGACGACCAATACCATCATATATATTGGTGATTAAACCTGGACCTAATGGGATACTTAATAATTGCCCAGTTCCCAAAACGGGTTCACCTACACCCAAACCGGTTGTAGATTCATAAACTTGAATGATCGTAAAATTTTGGTTAATGGAAATGACTTCACCAAGTAACTTGAGATTTCCAACATAGACCATCTCAAGAACAAAAAATTGATCGGTATTTTTGACCGTAATCACAGGTCCATTAATTGCATAAATGATTGAATTTTTAGCCATGGAACAAACCACTTTCATAAAATTCAGATTGCACTTGCTTTACTTTGGAATCAAGTGTGAAATCGTGCCTGAAAGACTGACTATTGATTTGTAGATAAAATCCACCATAACGAATAGAAAGATCCTGGTGAAGCGTCGCATGTTGAAATTTCGAGGATAAAAACTTCCTCAAAAGCGCGTTTTTCGGATTATATGTAATGATGATTGTTTGGTTATCGGGAAGTTTAAAATCTTGAAATTTCAAATTTAGATATTGAAGATAGTCATTCGATTCAGCATATTGGTGAATTAATACATCTAAACCTGAAAAGATTTTTTCAATAATAGATTGACGTTTCTTTGATATATTTTGCCGATACTTGGATTCGATTTCTCTTGATTTCAATTCATAACTAGACTTTAATTCATTTGCTGAAAGTTCTAATTTTAAAGCATATTTGGCTTGTAATTCCTCATCCATTTTTTGAATCAAACTGTTTTCAATTGCTGAAAAATCTTTTTGCATTTCCTCTATTTTTTGATTCGATTCTCCTGCAATTTGTTTTTCAAAATATTTTAAAATTGCATCTTCATTTAAATGATTTTCCATTTACAATTTCACTCCAATCGCTTCCGAAACATACTTATCAATTGAAGCACCAATATTTGAATTACCTTTTCGATCTGGAATTTCAATGATAATTTGATGATGATTTTTTAATTTGAGCTCAGAAATAATGTCAGGAGCAAGGTTAACAAGTTTAGTCGTAATAAGAATAATGCCAATATCTTCCTTTTCAATGACAGTCTCAAGAGCATTGAGAAAAGCAGCTCGTTCATGGACCACGAGACCCTCGATTCCAACGAGTCTTAATCCCATTTGGGTATCAGTATTGTCACTGAGGAGAAAGAATTTCATGTTTTTTTAGAGTTGATTGATTATTAAAATCGAAATCAGCAATCCGTAAATTGCAACCCCTTCACCTAATGCCACAAAGATTAATGCCTTACCGAAATTCTTTTCATTTTCTGAAAAGGCGCCAATTGCTGCTGGTGCTGCTGCTGCAACCGCAATACCAGCCCCTAAAGATGAAAGTCCAGTGGCTAATGCCGCAGAAACAAATCCTAACCCCTGAGCAATAGTCCCTGTTAATAAATCTACAACTTCACCATCCACAGCATAAACATTTTGAGAAACGATGGCAGGTACTAAAAAGGATAGAAAGACTACACCAAAGAAGCTGCCAATATGAATGAAAAGTCTTTGTTTTGCTGGCGTTCCTTTCAATTTACCTTTAAATACAGGCAACAAAGGTAACGTAATCAACGTAATTGCGACGATCGGCAATACTAAGAACACCACATCTAAAAACATAAATATTCCTCCTTTTATGCTTCTTCCGTCAATAATGACGAAAAGGCGGTTCCATTTCCTTCGTAATAGCGAGAGAACATTTCATAAAATTGTAGGCGCAAAACTTGAATACCTACAATTAAGCCTTCTAAGGCCATTACAAATAAATTTCCCAAAATAAACACGAGTAAGGAAGCATTTCCAACCATGTTCATTAAGGTGGCAACGACTAACATCATGCCTGCGTGAGATAGAATGAAACCGCCAACCCTTAAATATGACATTGTGTTTGTGATATAAGACAATAAAACTTCAAAAAGTTCAAAAAAACCTTCTGTAAAATACGATCCAAAACCTTGTGGAAATGCTTTTTCTCCATGCATCAAACGATGGATGGGTTCTTTCAAAAAAATTAAAATAAGGGGGAAAAATACAAATGCGGAAATGGTTAAAGTGTTAAAAATAGATGGTGCACCCATTAAATTTAAGCCAAAACCCATGACTAAGAAACCATAGAGAAAAATCCCTGCAAATCCATTATGTGACAATAAACCCTCAATAAAATTACGATTTTTAAACTTAACATAAATGTTTAAAATGATTGAAGTCAAAAGTAACAATACACCAACACCTATTGCAGCACCAAGTAACGTAAGGGTAAACTCAGGAGATAGAACTTCGATTGGTTTGTTAGGTAGACCTAAAATGTTTTCATAGAAGGGATTTAACCAAGTTTCATTCCCAAACACAGACCCATATAGCAAACCAAAGAAGGCAGATGAAAAACCCAAGCGTATACCCACACGATATAAACGATTTTTCTTATTAAACTTAGACATGACCCATGCCATTAAAGATAACAATAATCCTTGGCCAAGATCTCCAAACATCATTCCAAAAAGTAAGGTATAAGCAATCGCAAGAAATGGGGTTGGGTCAATTGAATGGTAGCTAGGCAAACCATACATTTCAACAAACATTTCAAAAGGCTTAAATATTAGGTTATTTTTAAGTTTTGTTGGAGGTAAAATACGACGGTCTGCTTCAGCATCCTTAATTTCAACTTTAACCCCATCATAACCGCGATAGGCCTTCACAACTTCATCAACGGAGAAATCTTCAGTAAATCCATTAATTGTGATTCTATCGCCAATGCCAACTACATATTGTTTTGCAGCAACCATCCTTTGATTGAACAATAATTGTCCCTTAATTTCAGATAATTGTTTCAAGTTTTTTTGAATGAATTTAATTTTAGCTTCTTTTATGTCATTGATCGAATTTTCATTATCAGAGATTTCTTTTGCAAGCTGTTTGATCGCAATACTTGGTGTACCATGAACATAGTCTGGTATATGGATTCGAGAAAAGAATAAGGAAGAAAAAAGATTATCCACTTCTCTTTCATATTCAGAGGTAGTCAAATATATACACCAACTAAAATGTTCGTCAGTTTCAAAAGTTTTAATAACAAATGGTCGACTTTGATAGTACTTTAACTTTTCAAGATTATCGGTTGGAATTCTTCCGATGCGTGCATGTACAAATTTACACGTAAATAAATCATCTAGAGAAACCTCAAGTTTTTCAATGTGTTTAACTTGATTTAAAATTTCTGTGAGGGTTTGCTTTTTAGTTACAAGAGATTTCAAATTATCTTCAAAATTACTTAATTGTTGCCGAATCGCTTTTGTTGTTTCTTCTAATAAGTTTAATTGAATGCCTTTATCTTTAAATTTAACAACTGGAATTTCCATCGCCAAATCTTTTTCAATTTCTTTCAATAATTGTAACAACCAATTATTAGAATTTTCACTTTGTAAAGATTTTAGACCATGAACAGCATTGATAAAGGTGGAAGCATTGATAGGGTGAAAATTTTTTAGTTGAACAAATTCAAAAATAACATCTTGTAAAGATGAAGCATTTGCAGTTATCGTAATTAATTTTAATTTTGAAATTGCCATTTTAATAGATCAAGATTTTCCTTATATCATTTGAATCCAAGTTATATCTTATTCCTTCTATAATATTAGTCAAATTAATTTGTTCAATTTCTTCAAGAATTAAGAATGCAGCATATACTTCTGCAGGATTTGAGGAATAATAAAGGTACCTTTTTGCAAGATTAAATTTAATTCTTTCCACATCATATTCCACATAAACATACTCATCATCACCTTTTAAGGTAGAGAATGAAGATTGCCTTAAAAATGTTAATACTTTTTCAGGATCCTTAATCGCCAAAATTTCATCCCAAATGGATGGTTTTATCCTGGAATAATTAAGCATTAAAAGGGGTTTAATCATTTCCGGAGTTGCTTGATAGAATTTCTTTAAACGATAAATTTTAGAAATATTATCCAATTCAATCTTGATTTGATACATTTTTTTTAAATTATGGTTAGTTTGACCAGTGTAGAAGTGTTGGATATGTTCAAAAATAACTTCGTAGCGTAATTCATAAAACTTTCCTTCAATCAATGAAAATGGAAAATTGTCAGAAGTAGCTAAACGATAAGGATTGAGGATGGACTCATAAATAGTGCCTTTTAAATAATTGATAAAGTCACTAAATTTTGTTGCTTTAATTAGGTCATCATAGGGTAATTTACTATGTTGAATAACAAAAACTGGAATATCTTGCAAAGGAACCTTTTTATCTTCACTCGTATCGAAAAAATAGCGAATCATCGATAAAATGAAGTCAATTTCAAGTGACATAATCGGTTGATAAAAAAAAGGTTGTTCTTTACCAACCGCATATTTCATAATTCGAATAACTTGTTGTAGAGATATTTTTTTTAAAATCGTTTCTAATTGGTTTCTTCGGATTAATTGTTCTTGAATTCCCGAAAAGGATTCTTTAAATTGAGGATGATTTTTCAGTGTTAAAACAAAATCCGCCAAAGATTTTTTTTCACTTAACTCAATGAACTGTTGAGCCTTTAAATTATTACCATAAATTGCTTTACTTTTGGCAACAATGGCATTATTAGCGTCATTACTCATGTATTTAACCTTGCTTAATTTTATTGAATAATTTTGAGATTAATTGCTCAATTTCTTTTTTATCTAATGATGCGATTTTCTCTGAATCTGATTGTCCATGTTGATTAAGTCGAATTGTTAATGCTTCTAATTGTTGTTTAAATTTATTTTCGATTGCTTCAATTTCTAAATCATACTTTTTTTGATGTTTTTTTTCATTTTTCTTTTTTAATTCAGATAGCTGTGATAAAAATATTTCGTGTTTCTTTTTTAAATTTTCAATTTTTTCCCTCGCTTTTTTATCTTCATTAATCAGTTTTTGAATTATGTTTTTTTCCATATTTAATCCTTATCTTTCCCATGATTGTTGAGATATGTTTGGCGCGCCCGGCACGATTCGAACGTGCGACCCCAACCTTCGGAGGGTTGTACTCTGATCCAGCTGAGCTACGAGCGCAAGTGCGATTGGTGCCTCCGGTCGGACTCGAACCGACATGAGCTCACGCTCGACAGATTTTGAGTCTATTGCGTCTACCAGTTTCACCACGGAGGCAACGAAATCATTATACGCACTCCAAAGAGGTTTCTCAATCCTGAAGGTAGCTATAATATAGATAGGAGGTTGAGTTTATGGAGTACAAGATTAATCAAGAACCCAATCGCTTTTGGATCGCTGATGATCAACAACAAATGATTGGAGAAATTACTTATCACCTTGATCAAGATAACCGCTATGTGGTTAGCCATACATTCGTCAATCCTACGCATCGTGGTAAAGGTTTAGCAAACCAACTCTTGGATCAAGTCATAAAATTAGCAACCAAAGAAAAAAGATATATTTATCCACTTTGCTCATTTGCAGTTAAGGTTTTACAAAACCCCCAATATCAGCATCTATGGGATCCTAAAGAAGGTGTACCTTCTGGTGGTTCCTGTACTTGGGTCAAACGCTAAAGGAAAATAAAAAAACCTCAGTATCATTACTGAGGTTTTTCATTTAGTTTATTTAAGCAAATTTATCGTAGAAGACATTGGCCGGCTTAATTTGATGTTTATTCAATACTTTAATACATGCATCAATCATACCGGGAGATCCGCATAAATAAGCTTCTGACTCTGCTAAATCACCTGTCATACGATCTAAAACATCAGTAATTAATCCTGTAGCCCCATCCCAATTATCTTGTGGTAATGGATTAGAAAGAGCAGGAATATATTCGAAGTTGGGATATTCCTTTTGTAATTGCTTCATTTCTTCGGTGTAATATAAATCCCTAACCGCTTTTGCTCCAAAGAAATAGCGAACTTTTCGAGTCATGCCTTGTTCTTTTAAACGTGCTAAAATCGAACGAATCGGTGCTTTTCCTGAACCACCAGCGATACAGACAATGTCACGTTTGGATTGTTCTTGTAAGAAGAAGGTACCATAAGGTCCGGTTATCGTCACCTTATCGCCTTTTTGAAGGGCATTAAAGACATAGCTTGTCGCCGCACCATTAGGTACATAACGTACGATCATTTCAATGGAATCTTTTACGCTTGGGTTTGAGGCAATGGAGTAAGCGCGAATCACATCAATACCAGGAACTTTTAACTGGGCATATTGGCCGGGTTTAAAGTCCATCGTGGATGGAGAAATTAACTTAAAGCGAATTAATTTAATATCGTAAGTTAAATCCTTGAGTTCGGTGATAACCGTTTTATATTCTTTTGCTGAGAGCATACTTTCAGGAATTTCTACTTTCATATTGCCTTTCACTTTAACTTGGCAAGATAAGCGAACGCCTTTAGCAGCATCTTCTGGTTTAATGAAGGCTAATTCGGTGGGTTTGATGTCACCACCGCCTTCAGTAACGGTGCACTTGCAAAAACCACAGGTTGCTTTTCCACCACAAGCAGAAGGTACGAAGATTTTTTGACTCGATAAAATATTGAGTAACGTTTCATCACTCGTAACGGGTATTTCTTTTTTGCCATTGACGATGACAGCCCGGGCTGCATTATTCCCAAAGGCCATATCAAAGATCACAATCAAAAGTGTGACCGCGAGTAAGACACCTAAGAGTATTAAGGGGGTAGTAAAATCCATTTGTCTATCTCCTTATGCGGTGACGTTGGCAATTCCGGTAAATCCGATGAATGCTAACGCAATAATGCCGAGTAAGATAAAGGCGATACCTTTACCCATGAGACCTTTAGGTAAATCGGAACGAACAAACATTTTTTCGCGAATGGCAGCTAAAAGGATGATTGCGATCATCCAGCCTAAACCACTACCGAAACCATAAACAGCAGTTTCCGCAAATGAATAATCACGGTTCACAAAGAATAATGAAACTGCAAGGACGATGCAGTTGACGGTAATCAAGGGTAAATAAATACCAAAGGTGCTATAAATAGATGGTAAATATTTTTCAATTAAGATTTCTAAAAATTGAACGGTGGTAGCAATCGTAATCATGAAAACTAATAAAGATAAATCTTCTGTTCCAGTACTTTTTAAGAATTCATAAACTGGCCAGTTGATGACCGCAGTTAAACCTGTCACCAAGACAACAGCAACACCCATGCCGGTTGCATTTTTTACGTTGGTAGAAATTGCAATTAATGGGCACATACCTAAAATATAAACAAGCGCGATATTGTGATTGAGGATGGAAGCAATAAATAATTCGATTAAATTCATAGTAGTTTACCTATTGATTCCCTTCTTGGAATTGTTGACGTTCACGAATAAACCAAACAAATAAAGAAATGATAAAGAAACCACCTGGAGCTAAGGCCATAATGGTCCATGGGACCCACCCTTCACCCATCACAGGCATATTGAGCCAAGTTCCAAAGGCTAAGATTTCTCGAATGGTTGCCGCAGAAACTAGCACAATCATATAACCCATGCCTGATGCAAACGCATCCACAAGAGCATACTGAGCAGGATTTTTCACTGCATAAGCTTCCGCGCGACCCATAACAATACAGTTGGTGATAATTAAACCAACATAAGCACCAAGTTGATTCGCAAGGGCTGGGAAGTAAGCTTTTAAGAACATTTGAACAACAATGGTAAAGGTAGAGATGATAACCATGTACGTCACCATTCTCACTTGAGAAGGTATGAAGTTACGAATTAACGCGATAAAAGCCGAAGAGGCCATGGTAACAAAGGTTACCCCAAGACCCATTGCAATCGCATTTTCAACTTTATTTGAGATCGCTAACGAAGAGCAAATCCCTAAGACTGCAATCGCAACTTGGTTTTCCAACCAAAATCCACGTTTTAAAACGTTAAAGGATTTTGTGTAATTTAACCGAGCAAAAAATTTCTTCATCCTTAAGCCCTCGCTTCCCACACCAAGCGGTGTGCAACATAAGCATTATTGAGAATAATATTGAATTGATTGGAAGTACGCGTTGCTCCCGTAATGGAACGAACTTCATTCGCTTCCGCGGTCGCTGGATCTAAATCTTTGATGATAGCCAATGCATCATCACCAATCCCAATTGATTTTCCATTGAAAGTATCTAAGTAAGTCCGAGTGGCAACAATCCCACCAAGTCCAGGGGTTTCTCCTTGTTGTAAAACTGAAATTCTTACGATGGTCGTGAAATCACTTTCTAGTGAAAGTAATCCAATGATAGGTCCCCATACACCACCACCGAAGGTTGGACCAAAACCGAAGGTAATGGTGCCATTGGCGTTATCTTGGTAATACGTATAGGTGTAATCTTCGCCTTCATATTCTCCATCCACAGTGATAACGGAAGTGGTTTCTGCAAATACTTCATGGATATTGGAAAAATTGTATTCGATACCATGAGAGGTAAGTACCTCTGATTTTAATAACGCATCTTCGTTTGCTTCAATTAGAGTATTTGTGACTGCACCTGTGCCAAAAAGTAAACCACCAGACACTGTTCCTAATACCGCGACAAATAACATCATTCGAACATATTTATTCACGTTATTTAACCTCCGCTGTGAGAATGCTAGCGATAGGTTTGCGAGAAATGGTTGCATCCAATAAAGGTGAGAGGACGTTCATAATAATCGTCGCAAATAACACACCTTCTGGCCATGCTGCAAATACCCGAATTAAAACTGTAAAGAATGCAAATAGGATGCCATAGACAATGCGACCACCTGTGGTCACAGGTAGGGTTGGTTTATCCGTAATAATAAAGAAAGCACCGAAGACAACCATGCCAACGATAACCGCAATAAACGGATCATAAAATCCTGCTAAACCTAAGACTTGTCCAAGATATCCAAATATTAAAAATGAAACCAAGAAAACAAGAGGTGCTTTCCAATCAATCACTTTGTTGATAATCAATACGAAACCTAATAAGATGACGAGTCCTCTAGAAACTTCACCCACAACACCGGGAGCTGTTCCTAAAAATAAATTCATTAATGGATACGTTGCAAGAACATCTTGGCCACGTAACCATGAACCAATGGGTGTTCCTGTACCCACAACACCGGTAACTGGATTTAACCATTGCGTATTTAAATACTGAGGAAAGGAAATCATCAAGAAGATGACGCCTACCACTGCAGGATTGAAAACATATTTAGGATAACCGCCAAACACAAGTTTGCCAAAGAATGCACCAAATGCTGCACCTACGGCTGCAATCCATAGTGGTACTGTTGGTGGCAATATTAAAACAAGGATGAGCGCATTATAGAGCCAACCCTCATCTATCTGTTTATTGCGAAAATAGGCAAAGATGATTTCTAAGATGAGATCAACGATAATCACAGTCAAGGTTAAAAATAACACTTGAATGCCAAAAATCACCGTCCCTGCGAGTACTAAAGTCAGTAGTGATAGATTAAGCAATTTCATGTTGCGATCCATCGCTTTGAACTTCGACACTTTTGGTGCGTTCATAGACAATTTTTCTCCCTTTGAATTGAGTCAATATTTGCGACCCAATTTTCCAAAAGAAATTATATCACTCAAGAAAAAAAAATAAAGTTGTTTTCAAAGATTTGGTGCAGTCGAGGAGAGTTGAACTCCTACACCGGTGAAGGTACTAGACCCTGAATCTAGCGCGTCTGCCAATTCCGCCACGACTGCACATGGGTATTTTACTATGAAACCGAAGAAATGTAAGTGCTTACCTTTGCGGAAATATACTCATGAAAGGTTAAGTTTGCCATTACTTTTTGATTTAAAGAGAAGATAACAAAGACATCTCGAAGCGCAGGGGAAGTTGGTTGGATGAATTGGTACTGTCCAGATTGGGGATAATAGGTTGCACGATATTGGCGATGAAGGGTATAAAATAATCCTTCATAATTTCCTGTTCCATTACTGACCGAATCTATCCAACCACTTTCATGAATAGTTTGAAGATGGTCGCGATATTGGTTTTGATAACCCGCATACGCATTTTGATAAATGGTTAATCGATGCAATGGATTCAGTCTTCCTTGATTCCAGTCTTTTAATAAAGCGTCTTGAAAAGGGGTCGCTTTGGTCATACTCGGTCCATATTGATCAAATGGATTAAGCGTGGGATCCCAATCCCCGTTACTACCAAAACCACGATCAAGATCATAAGGAATTGGATAGGCCTTTCCTGTACTTGGTAAAAAATATAAATAAAGGTTGTTTGCATTATTTCGATAATCATCGGGATTGCCAACAAAATATGCAATGGCTTCCATCCATAAGAACGTGGGAATATCAATGACCGCTTCGACGCGTTGACGATAAGCTTGTAGATTAACGTCCTGACTCGCGTTCAATTCTCCAATGAGATTGACGATATCAGTGAAGTTAGGAATGGTTGTATTGGTCTTCAAATCATAACTTGGATGATAATTGGCCGCATTATCTTCAACACCGATTTTGTTACCCGTGCGAAAGTGATTGGTTCCATCACTGTTGACTGCATTGAATTTTGTTAAATCCGCAGCCCCAGTTGCAGAGTATAAAACTTTATAAAGATTCCCATCTGCTTCAGCATTATCTCCAAGGCGTCTTGCGAAAAATCGACGATCCATTGGTTCAGTGATCGTGTACAAACCCAAATAATTATTTTGAAATTCCTGGGCAACACCAGTTTGTAAGAACCGAATCCCCCCTAAAGTAGCTTCTTGTGCAAAAGGTAAATACGCGCCATAAAGTTTGTGGGCAAAAATTTGCCGAACATAAGTGTGATCAAAATTACGATTCCATTTTAAATCCATTCTTGTCATCCCAATGAATTGTTGATTGGGGATGCGTCCATCGGTAGGATCATCCGTGGAGAATGAGACTTTCAAATTCATAAAATTTGTGAATGCACCATTTTCTTCTATAAAATCAGTTCTTGATGTATTCCCTTTCATCCGAATGCCAACGACTGGATAACAATAGGAAATCACTTGTGCATTTTGAGGTGTCACATCAATTCGCATCGCTGCATTGACATAACGATCATGATCGGCTGTACGATTACCGTATTCATTCATAAGTAAAAGATTGGCATTACTGATGTGAAAATCAATCATCACTTTTGTTGTTGGATGAAAAAATAATCGATATTCTTCGTCGGTATTTAAACTGATTCTTGGTTGACTATTCGCTTCACAAGTTCCTGCTGGTAAATTTAAATTTGGGATGGTAGGGGGTTCAGTAAAATCAACTGGACTTTGAATGGATGGGTTGAAAAAACTATTCGTTGGATCAGAAGCATTGGTAGTGGTACTTGAATTATTTGATGGATGGATGCTCAGGGAAGGTAATGTAAATTCACAAGAGGACAAAAGCAATGTGATGAACATGGCATGTTGAGGTTTAATCAATTTCTTCATGAGAAAATTAAACCATACTTCAATTTGAAATGTAAGAATAATTAAATCGCGTTAACGAGTAAAGTAATAAACGCTTCTAAATGTTGCTGATCGATTTTATCAAAACGCTCATATTGATAACTATCGATATCAAGGACACCAATAAGCTGGTGGTTTTTTACGATCGGAATGACAATCTCACTATTGCTGCCTTCATCACAGGCAATATGACCTGGAAATTCGTGAACATTAGGCACGACTACAGTTTTTCTTTCCCTTGCGGCTTTGCCACAAACGCCACGATCAAGGGTAATATCTACACAAGCCACTTTGCCTTGAAAGGGTCCTAAATAAAGTGCTGTGCCATTAAACAAATAAAAACCTGCCCATGAAATATTGGAAAGCGTTTGTTTTAATAATGCGGAAAGATTAGCATATATCGAAACCTCATTTTGCTTATCGACCAACAAACCTCGTGTAGCTGAAAGTAAAGATTGATATTCTACGTCTTTATTCATTACTTCTTTTCCTCAGGCCTTAAAACACGAAAATCAACATGGCAATATCCGAATGGATTTTTATCTAAGTAATCCTGATGATACGTTTCTGCGTCATAAAATCCTCGAAGCGGTTGGATTTCTAATGCAATGGGTTTACGATAATCTTTTTGTCGAAGTTGAACATATTTTCTTGCCACCACTTCATCTTCTTTGTTTTCAAAATAGACCCCTGTTCGATACTGAATTCCTTCATCATGACCTTGTTTATTAACTGAGGTTGGATCAATGATGCGAAATAAATGTTCTAAAAGTTTTTCTAATGTAATTTGGGTTTCATTGAAGACTACTTTTACTGCTTCAGCATGCGTAGCTTTTTCATCACAAACTTCTTGATATGTTGGGTTAGGATAATTACCATTAGCATACCCAACTTGAGTATCGGTAACACCTTTTAATTTTTTATAATAAGCTTCAACACCCCAGAAACATCCACCTGCCAAATAAATAGTTTTCATTTTTTTACCTCTTACTTTGAGCATCTTTATTATAAACAATTTTAGTATTTAAAGATTGAGGATGCTTTAGATTTGGTTATAATAAATTTAAGGAGATACGCATGGTATTCAAAGAAACAAAAACCCTTAGTAATGGGGTTGTGATTCCATTGTTAGGTTTTGGAACTTGGCAAATCAAAGAAGGTGAAGATGCATATAGTTCAACCTTAGCAGCCTTAACAGCTGGTTATCGTCATATTGACACGGCAGCCGCTTACCGAAATGAAACCTCAGTTGGTCGAGCAATAAAAGATTCAGGGATTCCAAGAAATCAAATTTTTATTACAACGAAATTAGAATCTCATTTAAAAGATTACCAACAAACCTTTACTGAATTTGAACAATCCAGAATACGTTTAGGCGTTGATTATATTGACCTTTATTTAATTCATGCTCCTTGGCCTTGGAGTGAATGGCGAACCAATCCTGATTATGCTGCAGGAAATATCGCCGCATGGAAAGCAATGGAAGAACTTTATCGCGAAAAGAAAATTCGTTCTATCGGTGTGTCTAATTTTGAAATTGAACATTTAGAAAGACTCTTTAAAGGCATTCATATTCTTCCCCATGTCAACCAAATCCCTTTATGGATTGGCCGTCCGCAAAAAAATCTTAGAGCCTATTGTGAAGAAAAAAAGATTGCCATTGAAGCTTATTCGCCACTTGCAACTGGTCGAATTTTTAAACTGGAATTATTAAATGAACTTGCCAAAAAATATGGAAAAACGCCAGCCCAAATTGCCATTCGATTTACCCTAGACTTAGGTGCCATTACGCTACCCAAATCCACACATCCTGAACGCATTCGCGAAAACGGCATGTTAGATTTTAAACTTGATCCAACCGATATTCATGCCTTACTTGAGCTAGAGAATCTTGATTATCGTTAATAGAAAAAACCCTTCATGATGAAGGGTTTTTTATTTGCGCTTTGGTGGAGCTGACGAGGATTGAACTCGCGACCTCCTCCATGCCATGGAGGCGCTCTCCCAGCTGAGCTACAGCCCCAAATTGCTTTTACACTTTATCAAATTAATTGCTAAAAAACAATATATTAACCGTGGCGCGGTTGAGACGATTCGAACGTCCGACTTTCTCCTTAGGAGTGAGATACTCTATCCACTGAGTTACAACCGCATCACTTTATTTTATCAAGTTTTATCGATAAATTAAATCTAACGTGAAAAGGGCAATCATTAATAATATTGGGCCAAGCGTAATGCCATACACCACGAATTGACCAAACGATAATTCCACTTGTTTTTCTTTAAGGATGCGCATCCACATTAATCCAGCCAATGCACCAACAGGCGTTAATATCGCGCCTAAATTAGAACCGATAATTGAAGCATACATAGCAGGAACATGAAGAGATTCTGTTGCCATTAACAAATTGGAGAACCATAAACTCATCGGAATATTATTCATGAAATTACTTGCAATAAAGCTAGTGAATCCATAACTATAAAGGGTTGGGAATGTTTCTAACCAAAGACCAAATTCAACAGTAAATCCAACGTAATCAAATACTTTTACTAAAATAGCCATACTTAAAAAGAATGGCAACATCTCATAAGGCAATCGCCGTATCGTATTGGCAAGATGCGTGTCACGGGGATAAAAAATAAGGAGTAAACTTATCAAGATCAACGCAGACAAAATCGTTAACACGTCCATGGGAATACCGATCCATTGAGAGACAATCATAAAGCCAATTGCGAATAAAAGCATCCATAAACCAAGTCGGTAACTATCGTGTGGAGGATTGATTATCATATTCGGTTTACTTATCGGTTGTTTTAAATGGTGATGAAAAATGAGATACAAAATCGCTAGACTACTCAATCCTGTCACCAAGGTGGGTAGGGCCATGACTTGAAGATAATTCATAAAGTCAATTTGAAACATCCGTGCAATATAAATATTAGTCGGGTTGCCAATGATCAGTAACATACTCCAAGTATTCGCGGAAACAAACTGACTGATCAAATACGGCAAAGGTGAAACCTTCGCATGACGAGCAACATAAATGATAAATGGAGTCAAAGTTAATACCACGATATCGTTCGCTGTTAATGTTGTCGCAATCGCAACGACCCAAAACCAAATGAAAAATAAACGCTTTTGCGAGTAACCTGCCTGATGAATGGCTTGATAGGCTAAATACTTAATCAAGCCAACTTCATCTAAAAAAATAGCAAGGATGGTAAATGAAAAAAATAATCCAAGGATGCGGATGGGATTCATGGAACCGTTGCCAAACCATGCGGATTGAATGAAGTGAATAGGGTCAGGATGTAGCAATAATAAGGTGATTGCACCAATCAAACTCATCAACCAGAAAGCTTGGATTTTTTTCCCAAATAGAGAAATAGTGGGAAACCACAATAAACTCATCATCATGAATAAAAGCGTCGTGATTACAATCAATATCATCATAAAACCTAGACCATTATAGCGATTTAATGAAAAATAAAAAAAGAGTGATGTTTCACTCTTTGACTTTCATGGTCGGGATGATGGGATTCGAACCCACGACCTCTTGGTCCCGAACCAAGCGCGCTACCAAGCTACGCCACATCCCGAGTCAATCTATTTTACCTATTTAATCGGCAAATGAAAATAAAGATACGGTTTCTTCTTCCTCAATGGCCTTTAACACACCTTGATCTTTAAGCTTTTCAAGGTTGGTAGAAGAAAGCTTGGTCCGATTCATTAAATCTTTACCACTCACAAACATCCGTTCTTCTCTAGCTTTTACAATTGAAAGCGCAGCATTGGCACCGATACCATCAATCACGGTGAATGGAGGAATTAAGCCTTGTCTAGTTTGATCTACGATAAAGGTTTCTGCTTGTGATTTTTCTAGATCAATGGGTAAAATTTCAAAACCTCTTTCCTTCATTTCCAAAACATTCATCAAGGTTACTTCCAGGTCCGCTTCTTTGGGTGAAAGTTTCTTCTTGAGTTCGTTCTTTTGACGTTTAAATCGTTGCAACTGTTGATAGATGTCTTTACTCGAGGCGCGCATTAATTCGTAATCATATTGCTTAGATCGTAAGGTAAAATAGGTCGCATAATAGGCTAACGGATGATGGACTTTAAAGTAAGCAACGCGAACCGCCATAGTTACATAGGCAACCGCGTGGGCTTTAGGAAATAGATATTTGATTTTATTGCACGACTCAATATAAAACTCAGGAACATTGACTTGGCGCATCAATTCAGCATATTCTTTGGTTAATTTTTTTCCTTTGCGCACATCTTCCATAATTTTAAAGGCAATCAAAGCATCGATACCCTTGGAGATTAAATAAGTCATGATATCATCGCGACAACCGATGACTTCATCCACGGTAGCAACTTTATCTGTAATTAAATTACGAGCATTGCCATTAAATACATCAGTACCGTGAGCAAGACCGGAGATAATCACTAAATCATTAAAAGTTTTGGGATTGATGACATTGAGAATGTCCATGCCAAGATTGGTTCCAAACTCAGGTAACCCCATCGCCCCATTGACCATTTCTAAATATTTTTCTTTACGATGTAAAACACTATCCGAAGCAAAGCATTTTAAAGCATCGGGATCATTCAATGGAATATCTTCAATCTTCATTCCTGTTAAATCCGCATTCATTTTGAGAGCCATTGGATCAACGTGACCTAACATATCAAACTTTAATAACGAATCATGGAGCGAATCAAAAGCAAAATGAGTCGTCACAATATTCGTTTCTAAATTGTCTGCAGGTCGTTGAATTGGGGTGAAATCATAAACGCTATATTCTTTGGGAACAACCACAATCCCTCCAGGGTGTTGCCCTGAGGTTCTTCTTACACCTTCTGCTTTTTTCGCAAGATAGGTTAACTCCGCTTGCTTAAGTTTAGTGACATCTTCTCCCATCGTTTCAAAGTAACCTTTGACATATCCATAAGCAGTTTTTTCCGCGACAGTTTCAATGGTTCCTGCACGATAAACTTGATGATCTCCTAATAATATTTTTGTTGCTTCATGGGCTAAAGATTGATAATCTCGGGGAAAGTTTAAATCAATATCAGGAACTTTATTGGCATTAAATCCCAAGAATGTTGCAAAAGGAATATTTTGTCCATCACTCTTTAAAACGTGACCGCATTCGGGACATAATTTTACCGGTAAATCAAAGCCAGACTTATATTGAGGATCTTGATTAAATTCAACATGCTGACATTCACTACAAAAATAGTGTGGTGGTAAAGGATTGACTTCGGTAATGCCTGCCATCGTTGCTGCAAATGAACTTCCAACAGAACCTCGTGAACCCACAATAAAACCTTTTTCATTAGCCTGGGCAATGATTTTACTGGTGATGTAATAGATGACAGCATATCCCGATTTGATAATCCCATTCAATTCGGTTTCTAAGCGTTCTTGGATAAGCGTAGGTAAAACCTTACCATATTGCGCATGGGCTTTTTGATAGCAAATTTCTTTTAGCATTGTATCAGCGCCTTCGATGGAAGGTGTACGAAGGGTAGCCTGAATCGGTTCCATTTTTTCAATCAAGTTGGCAATCATCAATGGTGTTTCTACAACCATGAATTCTGCTTCTTCTTTTCCTAACCAGGAAAAGGCTTCTAACATGTCTTCAGTCGAACGATAATGTTGACGGGGATTTTCAAAGGCAGGTAAATCTTTTCTAAAATAAGGATTCATCGGGTGATTGACACCTTTTAATCCCTTGGCAAAAATATAAACATCTCGAATTAAATGGTCATCTGGGTTTACATAATGACAATCGCCGGTTGCCACGATCATTTTCTTTAAATCTTTTGCCACAGCGATGATTTCTTTTAATAAGGTCTTGACCATCTCACGGGAAGGTAATGTGCCAACATGAATTAAATAATCGTATTGCTCCAAGGGTTGAATTTCAATAAAGTCATACATAGCCATGGCTTTTTGTAAGGCTTCTTTTGAACCGGTTTTGGCGACTTCAAAGACTTCACCATTGAAACATGCAGACCCTAACAATAAATGTTCGCGATGTTTGAGTAATAAATCTCGTGGGGTTCTCGGAATATCTGCAAAATAGTTAAGGTGACTCTCTGACACCAATTCATAGAGTGCCTTTAATCCCTTGGTATTTTTAGCTAACACAGTAACGTGGTAGCTTCTTAAGTTTTTAGATAAGGTATTCACTTGATTTAAACTTTGTAAATCTTGGTGAATTTGGAGGCGATGATCAACCATGATTTTTTGTCTTAAGGCTTCCCAAATTGCCACTAATACTTCGGCATCGTAGATCGCGCGGTGGGCTTTATCTTCTTCATAAGTGATCCCTAAACGCTTGGCAAGCGCCCCTAATCGATGACTATTCGCGTCCGGATATAAATACCGAGAAAGCGTTAATGTATCAATCACAGGAGGTTTAAAAGGTAACGTTAAACGCTCAAAAGCAGCGACCATAAATCCCATATCAAAAGGAGCGTTATGAGAGACGACAATCGCGTCTTTGAAGAATTGATGAATCTTTTCATGAACCTCGGCAAATGTGGGTTGTCCTTCTACCATCGCCATGGTGATGCCACTGACCTCACTGGCTGCTTGACTAATCTTCACATCTCCAGGATGAATCAGCATCGATAGGCGATCGATAATCGCCCCTTGTCTAATTCTTAAAGCACCGATTTCAATGATGCGATCATAACGTGAAGATAAACCCGTACTTTCTAAATCAAACACAACATAATCGGTTTGCTGTAATGATGTTTGACTTGGATTCATGATATGAGAGATTTGTTCATCAATCATGTAAAGTTCAGATCCATAAATCATTTTTAAACCATGTTTTTTAGCAGCAGCTTGGGCTTCAGGAAATCCTTGAACAACCCCATGATCTGTAATCGCAATCGCTTCATGACCCATGTGCTTCGCTAAGGCACAATAAACATCAATATCGCCGACGCCATCCATCGTTGACATTTTAGTATGTAAATGGAGTTCTACTCGCTTTCGTGGATGATGATCTTCTCTCATCGGCAGTGGTTTTTCTTTGACTAATTCTTTGATAAATATTCTCGGTTCTTGATTGGTTTGATCAAGAGCAACGCCTCCGCGAATGCGAACGCGATCGCCCTCTTGTATGCTTTGTAAGAGGTTGGCATCCACGTCAGCATCCCGGTCATTGATGGAAGCTAAGATGGCATGAGAGCCTTCTGCTAAAACAAAACGAATGACGAGATTGCCATTAAATTCTCGGCGAAATAAATTGTAAATCGTGCCGGTGACCTCAACATGGCCACTATTGAGTTTGATCTCTTGAATCATCATGGGTGTGTAATCACCCTTTTGGCGAAGTTTCTTTTTAGCCTCAATGTTCAATTGTTGCTTGACATCTTGTTCATAACTGACTGCAAGTTGTGTTTCAGCTTCTTTAATTCTTTCCAGGTGTTCTCGAACAAAAACATCCTGTTCCTCATCTTCGATACGAGAGGCAATGACTGCTTTCACTTGCTCTTGCAATTGATCGACTTTTTCTTGATTGATAGTCGGAGCACTTGGTAAAACTTTATGTTTAAAAACTAATGGATATTGCAAAAAAATGAATAAGTCATTCACTTGAGTCCACATCGCTTTTTCATCATCAAAAGCTTGTTGGTCAGGATACGTAATGGTAATGGAGTTGCCGTTGAGCAATGGCAACCTACCATAAGGTTGTCTAAATTGAACACGATACCAATCCAACATCAACTGTAACATCGAAGCCAAAGTCGGAGGTTGCCGATAAGTAAAGGTAAACTGCGTTGGGTAATTTAATTGGCTAATGCCGGAAAGAAACGGTTCAAGTAATTCGAATGTCCATGGGGTTTCTTTCGTCACAACCATGTCCCATTGTTTTGATTGAAGTGGATTTTTCGTCACCGCTTCAAACTGCATATCAAAACGTTCTGGATTCGTAATTCCAATGCTTTGTAAAAAACGAACCATTTGGTCTTGCATCTTAGATTACCAATATTAATGCCAAAATATCTTTGATTAATAAAAAGACCATTAAACTCATAAGAATAAAAAAGCCAATCAAAGAAATTGAATTCTTAATAGAAGCAGGAATTTCTTTTTTAAATAGACCTTCGATTGTAATCACCAATAAATGCCATCCATCTAATCCAGGGAAAGGTAACAAATTAAAGACAGCTAAATTCACGGAAATTAATCCCCAAATAAAAATATAGGAACCTAAGCCTAAATTATTTAGAATCGAAGAAGTTGTAGAGAAAATAGCCACAATACCACCAACTTGATCTAGGTTTTGTCCACGAAATAAATTACCAACCGTACTGATGATCAAGGTGACGCCACGCCACCAGTCTCTACCTGCTTCTGAAATTGCCTCTGTAAATGTGTAGTCAGTCATGATGACAAAAAAACCAATCCCTAATGGTTCTAACGAATAACCACTATCCGTGACAATCGCATCTAATCGAATCAGAACATTTGCTTCAGTAAAATTCGTCGCATCCGTATACGTTCTCACCGGTAATTGGAATTCTACATAATCTTCAATTGAATCGATGACAAATGGAACAAAGGTTCCTTCAACGATGTTCCCAATTTTTAGCAATTGATCAAGTGTATCTTCATAGGTTTCAAATTCATTTAAATACAAGCGATGACTGGCGGACCCTTCATTCGTTGAAACGACAATTGAACCATTATTTAAGTTTGAGAAAACCAGAACCTGACCATTTTCAAGACCGGCTTCCGCAGCGACGGAGGTTTCAGTAATTACCATTTGATTCGTCAATGTGCGTTGGGTAAATCCCCAGTTGGAAGCAAAAAACAAAACAAAGGCTAACACTAAATTCAGGATAATACCTGCAGACATCACCATGGCTCGTTTAGGTTTAGAAATACCCAACAAACTTCTTTCAAAAGGAATCTTAAGGTCTTCGGTTGCAACTTCTTCTCCCACCATGGCCACATAGCCACCTAATGGAAATGCTTTAAGAGAATATTTTGTTTCACCTTTGCTCCAAGAAAGGAGCACAGGACCAAAACCAATTGAAAACTCTTTGACATAAACGCCAAATGCTTTTGCCACTAAAAAATGGCCAAGTTCATGAATTAAAATTAATACCCCTAAAGAGATCAGAAATAGTATGGTAGAAATGATAGCCTGCATCGGTGACCTCCTGGATACAAAAAGACCCTTTTATTTTAACAAATATCATGTAGGTAAGGTGAAGTTAAATCGGTAAAGTTTGAACGAAATCAAAAATAAAAGAAATAATTAAGGTCACAACGAGAACGACCATCGAAAAAGAATCTACACGGTCTAAAATGCCACCATGTTCTCCTAACATATTGGAAAAGTTTTTAATGCCGAATTCACGTTTAATTAAAGAAAAAGTAAAATCTCCTAAAGTCGCAACCAATGGCATGCTGATGGACAATAAGACTAGCCAATACCATTCATCAATCGTTAAGAACGGCAATAATGGACTTCCTAAAGCATCGGCGATGATGGCAAACGATATTGAAACAATAAAGGAACTGATGAGGCCACCAACAAAACCTTCCCAAGTTTTATTTTTAGAAACGCGTACATTCATTTTGTGCCGCCCAAAAAACGTACCAATCATATATGCGCCGATATCCGTACTAAAAGTGCCGATACCTGCATATAGTAATAGGAGTGAATTTTCAATCAACGTTCTGGATACATCTGCAAAAATAAAATCTGGAAAAAATCTTAAAAAGAGAAAGGATTGGAAACTCAGGGATAACATTAATGACATCGTGATTAAATAAGTGGCATCAGGTACTTTGAATCGGACATCCGTGATGGAAGATAAAAATAACGTCAACGCTAAAATGGTTAAGATCAACGTCGGCAGTTCGAGTTTATTCAAACCCGTTGCAAATGACCATTGGGAAAAATCAAACCCTACGGAAATAAAATTATTATAAATAAACACATAATAAATCATCATCACCATCATCAAATAAACAAAAATACGAATAGGTAATGGATAAGTGGAATCTACCTTCACATTTAGCATTTCTTGCGTTGCAAATAATAGTCCAATAAGGGCAAAAATGATGATGAACCAACCACCCACAACAATAGAAGGGATGGCGATTGCTGCAAGAATCAGGGCAACGATAACCCGGTTAGAAAATCGTTTTTGAAATTCAGGTTGAACTTGATTCATACTTGTCCAAATCTTCTTTTTCTTTCACCAAAGATTTTGATAACTTTCATTAATTCTTTTTCAGTAAATTCTGGCCATGTTTTGCTGACAAAAATTAATTCTGCATAGGCGAGTTGAAATAACATGAAATTGGATATTCTTTCTTCTCCAGAAGTTCTCACAACGCAATCAATGGGAGGTAAGGTGGGTGCATCAAGGAATTGATGAAAGGATGCTGGTGTCAAATCCTTTTCGCTTATTGTTCCTTTTTCAATCGCATACATTGCTCTTTTAGAGGCACGAACAATTTCATCCTGTCCGCCATAATTGACGCAAATATTTAAAGTATATTTTCGATAATGTTGAGTGGCCTCAATCGCATGGGTAAGCAACGTTTTTGTTAAGGTCGGTAAGGCTTCTAACTCGCCGGAAATGATCAATCTTACTTGATCTTCATGTAAGGTTTTTAAATGGTTTTGCACAAATTCATTCAGTAGTTTAAATAATCCATTGACTTCAGTAATGGGTCTTTTCCAATTTTCCGTTGAAAAAGCAAATAAAGATAAATATGGAATGTTTAACTTTTTAAGAGATTGAGCAAGTTCCATGACCCGTTTTGCGCCTTCTTGATGACCCCGTAAACGTGGTAAACCTTTTGCCTTGGCCCAACGACCGTTTCCATCCATAATGATCGCAAGATGTTGCAAGGATGATACTTGTTGATTGCTTAAATTTTTAGGCATAAGTAAATTATACAACTTCCCCCCATTGAGTTGAATTGAAACCAAACTACAACGTTAAAATTTCTTTTTCTTTACCTAAATATAAAGCTTCAATTTGGGCAATGACTTGGTCATGGACCTTGGTCATGTCTCCTTCAATTCGCTTCTTTAAATCTTCTGTATATTCATCATCGGTGACGAGTGCTAAAAAATCTTTACGAACATTTCTGATTGCAACTTTAGCTTCATCCGCCATTCGCTTTGCTTGCTTGGCAAGGTCTTTGCGACGGTCTTCTGTTAAAGCAGGAAGGACCAAACGAATGCTATCAGCTTCAGCAATAGGATTAATCCCAATTTCTGCTTTATTGATGCCTTCAACAATCGCCTTTAAATCACCTTTGTCATAAGGTTTGATTAAGAGTTGTCTTGGTTCTGGAACGGCAATACTTGCTATTTGGTTAATCGGAGTAGGTTCCCCATAATAATCCACCATCACTCGATCTAATAAAGCGGCATTGGCTCTTCCAGTTCTTAATGTATTGAATTGGGCTTGTAGGGCAACGATAGTTTTTTCCATCGCGGCTTTGGCTTCTAGTGCTAATGCTTCCATGCTCAATTAAACTCCTTTTTTAATGGTCGTCCCGATAGAGTCATCTTGAATGACATTCACCAGATTATGGGTATCTTTCATATCAAAGACACGAATCACAATTGCAGAATCTTTGATTAATGAAACTGCAGTTAAGTCCATCACGGCAAGTTTTTTATTTAGCATTTCATCAAAGGTTAAATGCTTAATTAATTTGGCATTACCATTGGTTTTAGGATCAGCATCAAAAACCCCCGCTACGCCGTTTTTTGCCATAAAAATGGTGTCAGCATGAATTTCCATCGCTCTTAATGAAGCGGTAGTATCGGTGGAAAAATAAGGACTTCCTGTTCCCCCAGCAAAAATGACCACGCGCCCTTTCTCTAAATGGCGAATAGCGCGACGACGAATATAATTTTCTGCAACTTGTTCAACATGGATGGACGATAAAACGCGGCACTGGACTCCTTCATTTTCTAAGGCACTTTGTAAGGCTAATGAATTAATGATGGTACCTAACATACCCATGTAATCTGCGGTCGAGGATTCAATGCCAATCGATTTAGCAAGTTTCCCGCGCCAAATATTACCAGCACCAATGACAACCGCAACTTCCAAACCTTTTGATTGAATGGTTTTAATTGCTTTTGCAACGGTGGATAAATGCAAAGCCTCTAAAATGGTTTTTTCTTTGGTGTCTGCAAGGGCTTCCCCTGATAACTTGATGACGATTCGTTTCATATTTCCTCCATTATATGAGAAAAAAACACTCTTAGTGAGTGTTTTTTACTTGAGACATGACTTCACTTGCGAAATCGACAACTTTTTTCTCAATACCTTCGCCAACTTTGTATCGGGCGAATTGTAGGACTTTCGCTTGATGCTTTTCAAGGAAGACTTTAGTAGGTTCTTCATTTTCTGCAAACATGAAGGGTTGCATATCTAAGGATGATTCTTTAAATAACGTATTCACTTTCCCTTCAACAATCTTGGATAAGATGGCTTCAGGTTTGTTCGCGTATTTTGGATCTTCTTTCACTAATGCTTGTTGTTTAGTCGTTTCTTGTTGAATTAAATTCGCTGGAACAGCCGCTAAACTTGGATATAAAGGATTGCGATCCGTGATGTGCATGGCAAGTTGATCGGCAAAGGCTTGGGAACCGCCATCGACAACAACAAGCGAAGAAACAACGCCATTCATATGGACGTATTGTCCAAAGAATTGTTGCGATTGCTTTGATAATAATGAGAATCTTCTTAATGATAACTTTTCACCAATTTTCACGGTTGCTTCCGTAAATAAATTAGCAGTTAACGCATTTGCTTGTTCTAATGTTGCAGGTTTTTGCTTAAGTAAAATGGCAGCGGTATCATTGACCAGTTTACGAAAGGCATCACCACGAGAAACGAAATCTGTTTCGCAGTTTACTTCAAGGAGCAAACCTTGTTGGCCTTCAATAAACACAAAAGATAATCCTTCCGCAGCAACACGATCAGCTTTCTTTGCAGCTTTTAAAACACCTTTTTCATGAAGCCATGCTTGAGCCTTTTCGACATCCATATTGGATTCTAATAAAGCTTTTTTGCAGTCCATCATCCCGGCACCGGTGCGTTCTCTTAATTCTTTAATTAACGCGATTATGTCGGCCATGTTTATTCTTCCTTCGCTTCAATTTTTGGCTTGCGAGGGGCACGAGGTTTCTTCTCAACTACTGGAGCTGATGCAACTGGGGCTTCCGTCGCAACTGGAGTTGGAGCAGGTTTACTTGCTGGAGCGGTGGGTGCCGATGGCGTTGAGGTCACTGGCGCTGATGTATTAGGGCGATAATCTGGTCGAGGACTATAGGTCCTTTCTTGGGGTTTGGTTGCTTCTTTTAAGGCTGCGATTTTAGCAATAAAATCTTCATCCTTCGTGTAGGCAACCACGGTCACACCACCCTTGGCTTCAACAATTGCGTCAGCAATCGTTTGAACGATCAAACGTACTGAACCAATCGCATCATCGTTACCAGGAATTGGGTAATCCACTAAGTCTGGATCACAGTTAGTATCAGTGATACCAAAAACAGGGATGTTTAATTTACGAGCTTCGGCAACAGCGTTGTGGTCAATGGTAGGATCAACAACAAAGACCGCTTTGGGTAAACCACGAATTTCTTTAATACCTTCTAGGTTCTTTAAAAGCTTTTCTTTCATCTTACGAAGACCATTGGCTTCCTTCTTTGGTAATAAATCCAAAGTGCCATTGGTTTCTTGAGCTTCTAAATCTTTTAAGTAACGGATACGACCCAAAATGGTGCGGAAATTCGTTAAGGTTCCACCTAACCAACGGGTATTAATATAGAAGGAGCCAGAACGTAAAGCTTCTTCTTTAATGACAACTTGAATTTGTTTTTTGGTACCAACAAATAAAACAGTGCCTTTATTGGTGACAATTTCTTTTAATTTGTTATAAGCTTCTTCAATCTTGGTAACAGTCTTTTTTAAGTCAACGATGTAAATCCCACGGTCAGAAGTATAGATATACTTTGCCATTTTTGGATTCCACTTCCGCATTTGGTGACCATATTGGACCCCAGCAGCAGCAAGCTTTTTCATCGAGATAATCGGTTCAGTAGAAGAACGTACGACATCAGCCATTGCGTCTTTGTTTTCGGTGCTATTGACCGCAGGTAAAACGCCTTCCTTTTTTTGTTCACTCATCGGTGAAACCTCCTATTTGTTTTGCCTCCACCACTTCGGACAACCACCCTAACCGTAGTTAGACATGGTAGTTGAATTCATGATGTGTGTTGTCCCTAACTTTCGCTAGAGCAGGGTTATTTTAGCACAATTTAGTTGAATATCAAATAAAGATTACTTCTTTTTTAAGGCTCGAGGATGAGCGGCCCGATATTCTTTCTGCAAGGCCTCTCTGGATACATGGGTATAAATTTGAGTGGTATTAATGGAAGCATGTCCCAGTAACTCCTGAATGGTCCTCAAATCAGCTCCATTATCAAGGAGTTGAGTGGCAAAGGTATGTCTGAGCTGATGTGGATGAAGATGAAGGGCAATCCCCGATCGTTTCGCTAATTGGGAAAGGATATACTCCAATCCCCTTACTGTGAGTTTTTGTCCATGATGATTTAAAAAAACATGATTGGTGAGCTGGCTAGCGTCAATTGCCTTAATTAAAATAGGGCGAACATCCTTAAGATAAAGCGAAAGACTTTGTTGGCAAGGTTTAGTAATGGGAACTAATCTTTGTTTATTCCCTTTTCCAAGAATACGTAATATTCGTTGAGGTAAATTTACATCCTGAATAGTAAGATTGACCACTTCACTTGCCCGTAATCCAGACCCATATAAAAGTTCAACCAATGCTAAATCCCTTATCATCAATTGTGAAGAGGATTCTAAGGGATGATGCAAGACTTGTTGGACTTGCGGCTCATCAATGGTTCTTGGTAAAGTTTTGGCAATTTTAGGGGTGCGAACTAAGGCAAAGGGGTTGATGCTGATCAAACCTTCTTCAACATAATATTGATAAAAATGTTTGAGAGTTGCGACCCGTCTCTTTAACGTTTTAGGATGTAAATCTTGTTGGATTTGATCAACTAAATATGCTCGCGCTTCTTTTAACTGAACACGATCAAACAACCATGATTGTTGAAAAAGATAACGAAAATAAATTTCTAAATCATGTTGATACGCTTTCACGGTCTGCGGAGAAAATTGACGCGTATGCGTTAAATATTCTAAAAAGTTTTGGATCGGTTGATTCACAACTTTATTATAGATGATTAAGCTTTTTTCGTCTTTTTCGTTTTGGCGAATTTTTTATTGGGTCGTTCTTTAAGAATGATTTCTGTGCCATCTAAATTTTCTAGATGCTTACAGTTAGGGTAACCCGAGCAACCTACAAAGGGTCGACCGCCACGTTTGGCAAAGCGTTTCATTAAAGGCTTTCCACATTTTGGGCAATCCTTGCCTATCGGTTCTGCAGGAATTTTTGTAGATTTGAAAACAGCTTTACCATTTTCATCTTCATCTTCTTTTTCGCTTGGATTTTCTTTTTCCCAAGGTAACGGAACATCATTAGAGACAAAATCACAAGTCGGATATTGATCACAACCTAAAAACACGCCAAATCTAGATCGACGGGGAATGATTGTCCCTTGTCGATTATTTTCTAAACATTTCGGACAACTTCCATAAAAGTGGAGCGCGGGATCATCTTTTGGTAAATCACCTGCTTTATCATATTGTTCTTTGAAGTGTTGATAAAAATCATTTAACAAATCGATGCGGGTGACTTCACCATCTTTGACTTCATCAAGTTTTAATTCCATCTCTGAAGTATAAGTTGGGTTGACTAAATATTGGAAATACGTCATCAAATATTTCATCGCAGCATGGGCTTCAGGATTCGGATAGAGCGTATGATTTTTTACACTTACATAATGGTGATCTTTTAATCTAGAAATCGTAGCAGCATACGTAGAAGGCCTACCAATCCCACGATATTCCATTTCTTGAATTAATTTAGCTTCAGAATATCGAGAAGGACCTGAGGTGGTGTGTGATTTCAATTCTTTAAAAACAAGGGGAAAATTTTGCCCTTTAAATAATTGTGGTAATTGGCTACCTTCATCTTCTTCAATAACTGGATAAGCTTTGGTATAACCTTCAAAGGTCACCACAGAACCTTGGGCTTTAAAGGTGAAGTCTCCACCTTGGAATGTGTAAGTCGTCACATCATATTTCTTAGCAGTCATGAGTGAGGCAACTGCTCGTGCATAAATTAACCGATACAGTTTGAGTTGGTCAGGGTCAAGATAGGGCGACATCATTTCAGGGGTACGTGATAATGAAGTAGGGCGAATCGCTTCATGGGCATCTTGGCTTTGCAAGATGGCAGTTTTTGCTTTTGGTTTATCAGAGAGGTATTCAGGACCATAAGTTTTTGAAATAAAATCAGAAGCTTCATTAACGAATGCATCAGAAAGTCGATCTGAATCCGTACGAATATAAGTGATTAAACCCACCGTTTCCTCACCGATTGAAACCCCTTCATATAGGGACTGTGCAACTGATTGAGTTTTTTGCGGAGAGAATCTTAAATCCTTATGACTACTTGCTTCTTGTTGGAGTGTGGAAGTTCGGAAGGCTGCTTTTGATTCCTTTTTCTTAGAAGTAATCACGACTTCTTTAAGCGTTACTTCTTGAGGTAATTTTTCAAGATAGCTTTTTGCAATGGATTCGGTTGCTAATGGTATGATCTTCCGATATCCATTTGGATCGGTTTTATCATCTGTATTTTTTAAGGATTGGTTTTGAAATGCGATTAATTCTAAAGGTAAAGGTTGTTTCGATGTAGTGAGTTCGGTTTCAATCGTAAAGTAGGTTTGCGGATTGAAGGCAAGGACTTCCATTTCTCTTTCAATCACAAAACGCAAGGCAACAGACTGAACACGACCTCCTGCTGGAGCGTGAACTTTTTTATTGAGAATTTTAGATAACATGAATCCAACAATGCGATCCAAAATCCGTCTTGCTTCTTGGGATTGCACCATATCCATGTTAATCTTTCGAGGATTTTGCAAGGCGGCTAATATTTTTTCTTTGGTAATTTCAAAGAATTCTATCCGTTCTGTTTTTTCCACATCTAGTTTTAACGTGTCCGCTAAATGCCAAGCGATCGATTCACCTTCGCGATCAGGATCGGTAGCAAGAATAACCTTATCCGCTTTCTTAACTGCAGACTCTAATTCTTTGACAACTTTATCTTTATCTTGTTTACGAGAAATACGATAAGTGGGTTTAAATCCATTTTCAATATCAACCCCTAAACCACCTTTTCCTGATGTGGCAAGATCACGAATATGGCCCTTACTCGACGTAATAATATATTTGTCTTTTTGGTCTTTTAGATATTTGGCAAAGCTCTTTTCCTTCGTGGGAGATTCGACAATAATTAAAATATTCATGGTTGCTCCTAAACATAGTTCATTATCTTATGAAAAGTAAAATTGTCAAATCAAAAAACTTACAACCTTACTTTTTCTTTAGAAAATTCAAATAAACTTTTTTTCTGGTTCAGGATGTTGCAGTAGTGTTTTTTCTTTCTC
Organism: Bacilli bacterium; assembly: GCA_049419605.1. Lineage (GTDB taxonomy): Bacteria > Bacillota_I > Bacilli_A > RFN20 > CAG-826 > UBA970. Next base: position 8,390 of record JBMSKF010000006.1, on the reverse strand, counting down.
CTGACTTCCTAATAAATGCTCTAAAATATCTTGGCCAGATTCCACCAACACTGCGCCATCTTTTATCAATTGATTAGTTGAATTGTCTGTATTGGCCTGATGGGGAAGCACATAAACATCTTTTCCTAAATAGAGTGCATAACCAACCGTAATCAACGTCCCACTTCTTTTTTTTGCTTCAGCAACAAATACACCTCTAGCAAGACCAGCAATCAAGCGATTTCTCCAAGGAAAATGATCTTTATTTGGTGGCGTTGCATTAGGATATTCACTGATAACGAGATGTTCTTTTTTCATTACTTCATAGGTTTCTATGTGTTCTTTGGGATAACAAACATCGATGCCTGATCCTAATACCCCTATTGTTTTACCTGCATGGGTGATTACTGTCTGATGCGACTTAATATCAACACCATATGCTAGGCCAGAAACAATCATGATGCCTTCATCCACTAAAGATTTTGTGATGGTTTCAGTCATTTCTAAACCGTATGCTGAAGGGTGTCGACTGCCGATCACAGCAATGGTTTTTTCTAAGCGATATATTAAATTTAGATCCCCATAGTAAAACAAGACAAAAGGGGGTTTATATATTTTCTTTAATGATTCTGGATAACTTTCATCGATGATGGTTACAACTGAACTCTTGATTGACTCAAGTTCTGACCTCACCAACGTCTCATCAACAATTTCTTTTTGCTTTATCGCTTGGTAAATCGCATTCCAATCTCCAGCATACTTCATTGCTAAGTAAATAATAATGTCACGACCTTTGATCATAACTTGTCCTCTATCTATCAATAGAGGTCAAATCTTAAACATCAACTAAAAAAGAGAAACTTTTTGCTGAATGATTTTTTTAACTGGACCAAAGGTGGGGCGATGGATACCAGAAATAGGTCCATATTTTTTTAATAAAGTTAAATGTTGAGGGGTAGGATAACCTTTGTGTTGGGAAAATAAATAATGCGGATAATGTTGATCTAACTTATCCATCCATTGATCTCGGGTGACTTTGGCAAGGATACTGCTTGCGGCAATAGTTTGTGATAAAGCATCACCATGAATCAAAGGAATTACCTTGACGGTTTGTTTAGGTAATTTCATCGCATCCGATAGAACCAAATCATATTCGATTGTTAATTTTTCTAAACACAATTGCATTGCAAGTCTAGAAGCTTCTAAAATATTAATTTTAGTAATCGTGTCTACATCAATAACCGTGACTGCAAAGCTTAATGCCTTCGATTGAATCAATGAGAACAATTCAGTGCGAATCGTGGCATTTAATTGTTTAGAATCATGAATGCGTGGATCAAAAAAGTCTTGAGGAAGAATTACAGCAGCCGCAACCACAGGACCTGCAATCGGACCTCGACCAGCTTCATCACATCCGGCAATGAGTTGATATCCTTGTTGATAATACGTAGAATCAACATTTTTTTTCATAAAGATAGATTAGCTAAAGAAATTGGACCTAATTCTCCATCTTGGAATGCTTTTAAAAAAGATTCATAGACACGTCCAAGATCGACTTCATCTTGCTTTTTCCAACCACGTTTCATACCCCATTGATAAAAAAAAGCTTGCCGAGAAAGTGGGATTGATCCATGAAGTTTGACTAAAATTTCTGGATATTGTTTGGTGATCCAATCATATAAATGATGGGCTAATAATTCTTGAGGTAGTTGTTTTAAAGGCATCGAACCAATGAGTGCAAGTTGAAAAGATATCTCTTTCATTTCAAACCGTGGGGGTAAAATTCCAGGGGTGTCTAACAACATAAACCATGCATCTAATTTGATCCATTGTTGACCGCGCGTTGACCCTGGTCGATTTTCCGTTGCCACGCGATGTTGTTTAGCGAGCAAATTGATTAAACTTGATTTTCCAACATTCGGAACACCAATAATCATGGACTTTAATGGTTGTCGTTTAAAACCTTTTTTTTCTTGTTTTTGCCAGATTGGTTCACCTAATGTCATCATGCCGCTAAGAATTTTACTTCGAGATTCTATACTTTTACCTTTGCTTAAAACAACGGAATGACCTAATTTAATCAAGCGATTGATCGTGACCTTCGTAGCTTCTGGATCAGCTAAGTCAGTTTTACTGACCACATAAATTGTAGGTTTTTGGGTTTGAAATGGTAAATGCATACAAGCATCCATTGCTCTAGCATCGACTGCAACGATCACCAAATCAATCCATGATAATTTTTCTTGGATTGCTTGGATTGCTTTGTTCATGTGGCCAGGATACCAATGGGTTTGTTTTTGGTTCATGCAAATATCCTTGGCCAAAAATATTGACGCGTCCCACATGTATCAGGATCATCATTTGCAGAAGTTGTAGTATGACCCTGACAAATCCCTTCAATAGCAAACAGTTTCCCAATTAATTGATCCGTTTGAATCGGCCCAAAAACTCTTGAATCTGTGGAAAATCCACGATTATCCCCCATCACAAAATAGCTTTCATCATCGAGCGTTAAAGGAATACAACCGATAGCATTTGCATTTGAACAAGTCCGTTCTTGATAACCCACTTCGGGTAGAAATGGTTGATCAACGATTAAACCATTTACGAGTAACGTTCCATCTTCTTGTAAAGCAATCGTTTCACCGGGAAGCCCAATTAAACGCTTAATCAAATAACGGTCAACGGTAGGATTTTGTTTAACAATTACAATATCAAATCGTTCAAGGTTTTTTAGCGTTTGTGGATTTTGATCCATCACACCAAACTCTTGATTCACTAAAGTGGGTTCCATCGAACTGCCAACAATCTTAATCGGCGTAAAATAAAAATTATGAAAAATGACCAGTCCACCCGTTAAGATAAGAACAATAAAGAGTAATTGTGATAAAACGGATATTAGTTTTTTAAGCCAACTCGGTAAATATTTCATCCTCACTATTATAAACACTTCCATTGATGACAACAAAAAAGATTCCCGAAGGAATCTAAGTTGTCACAATGGATTAATAAAATAATGGTTTATTCTAGAACTTCTTTAATTCTAGCGGCTTTACCAGATAACTTAGAGAGATAGGTAAGTTTGTTACGACGAACTTTACCCTTCTTTAAGACTTCAATGCTGGCAACGGTTGGCGCGTGGATTGGAAAAATACGATGGACACCAATGCCATTTGAAACCTTACGAACTTTAAAACTTTCATTGATGCCACTTCCCTTACGGGCAATGACAATCCCTTCAAAAGCTTGTAAACGTTCTTTACCACTTTCAATGATGCGCACCATGACTTTCACAGTGTCACCGGATTTGAAACTTGGAACATCCTTCTTGAGCTGCTCGGCATTAATCTGATCGACGAGTTTTAGATTCATGATCGATTGCCTCCTTCATAATGTTTGTCAAAGTGTTCTTGTGGATTGTGACCATAGCGGACCACTTCTAGCGTTTAACGCTTTTCCATATTATCAAATCCAAGTTGAAGTTGCAACGATTCTTCTTTAACGATGTAAAGTAAAAAAACTTGACAGATAAAAGCTCATACGATACATTAAAGAAGTCATAAAAAGGAGAACTATATGGCTGTTAAAATTCGTTTAGCTCGTACCGGTCGTCACTCAGATCCTTCTTACCGAATCGTTGCCGCAGACTCACGGTATTCTCGTGATGGTCGTTATGTTGAACAAATCGGTTTTTATAATCCACAAAAACCTGCAACTGATGCCACTATCGATGAAACGATTGCCTTAAAATGGTTAGGCTTAGGTGCTCAAGTTTCCGATACAGTTCGCACCATTTTCAAACACAAAGGGATCATTGCTAAATTTATCGCGACTAAAAAAGGTAAATAAGTATGGATTACGCAGCGATCATTCACGCATTTGTTGATGATTTCGTTGAAAATAAGGATGCTATTTTAATTCGAGAATTAAAAAATGACAATCCTTATGATTTAACTTTATTAGTTGTTGCTGAAGGCGAAGACACCTCAAGATTAATTGGGCGTAAAGGTATTATTGCCAATGCACTTCGAGAAGTCCTCTCGATTGCAGGAAAAATAGATAATCGACGCGTTCATCTTAAATTCGAAACTTTTGAGAAGACCACAACCGAGGAATAATCATCCTCGGTTTTTTTCTATGGAAACTAAATTATTAACCATCGGTCGTATCATCAATACTAGAGGGTTACAAGGCGAACTAAAAATCGCTTCCTTAACTGATTTTCCAATGCTACGGTACCGAAAAGGCAATACAGTTTTTTTAGAAAAAAATGGTGAATATATTCCTCTTGTCGTGAAGCATGCTCATCACCAGCCAGGCATCGATTTTGCTCAATTTAAAGGTTTTGAGAATATCAACCTTGTTCAAGATTGGATGAACCTTTACCTTTATGCCCCCAAAGCTGATCTACGGTTAAAGCATGGTCACTATTTTTATGAAGATCTCGTTGGTGCAAAGGTCATTCAGGATTCGAATCAACACCTTTATGGTGAGGTACTTGCCGTTGAACGCATCGCCAATCGTGTCAATTTAAGGGTTAAAAAAGTCGATCAAACGATCATGCTTATTCCTTTTTTAGACGTCTTTATTCGTAACGTCAATATTGAGACAAAAACGATTCAAGTGCATTTGATTGAGGGCATGTAATGAAATTTCATGTTCTAACTTTATTTCCAGACATGTTTCAAGGGATGATGCAAACTTCAATAGTGAAGCGCGCCCTTGGAGAAGAGAAGGCATCCATTCAATTGGTACAATTTCGTGACTTTACCAAAGACCCATATCGTCGCGTTGATACCCCTCCGATTGGTGGTGGTGCCGGACTTGTCTTAAAATATCAACCTATTGCAGATGCGCTTAAATCCATTTCACAACCAGGAAGAAAAATCTTACTCACACCACGTGGGAAAACATTTAAACAAGCAGACGCAGTGAGATTAAGTAAAGAAGCATCCATCACATTAATTTGTGGTCATTATGAAGGCTTTGATGAACGAATCTATACGGAAGTCGATGAATCCATTTCCTTAGGAGATTTTGTAATGACGGGTGGAGAAATTGCTGCAATGGCAATTTTAGATGCGATTATTCGCCTATTGCCAGGCGTGATTGAAGCCGAATCATTAAATGAAGAATCCTTTACACATGGACTATTAGAGTACCCTCAATATACCGAACCAAGATTATTAGAAAACCAAGTGGTGCCAGATATTCTATATTCTGGCAATCATGAGGCTATTCGTAAATGGCGGTTAAAAGAATCGCTAAGGTTAACTAAACTACATCGCCCTGATTTATTTCAGCAATTAGTGCTCACCAAAGAAATGAAAAGTTTAATCCAAGAACTTGAAGAGCATCGCATTGGAGATTGGGAAATCGCTGCGATTGAAAAAGGAAGGAAGTTTACAAAACGATGAATATCATCGATCTTTTGCGTTACCTTTTATTAGCAATCATTCAAGGCATTAGTGAAGTCTTACCGATTTCAAGTTCCGGTCATTTAGCCCTCTTTCAAGCATTACTGAACACCAATGCAGGCAATGAAGCCATCTTCGCCTTGCTATTGCACGTAGGGTCTTTATTTGCTTTTTTATTGTTCTTCTTTCCAATCATGTGGCGATTAGTTATCCATTTGATTCAATTCGTAGCAGGGAAACGAAATGATGCAATTCAAGATGACATGATGCTGATTGTTTACTTAGTGATTGCAACGATCCCCGCAGCCCTTGCAGGCTACTTCATCAAAGATTGGATTGATGACTTATTTCAGTCCTTATGGATTGTTGGCGTAAGTTTTTACTTTACAGCATCCTTACTCTTCATTATTCCGCGCTTCGCCAAATTAAGTTATGGTCAATATACGTTGAAAAACACATTCATCAGTGGACTATTTCAAGTTCTCGGTATTTTACCAGGCGTCTCTCGTAGCGGATCAACCTTATTAGGAGGTTTATTGGGTGGTTTAACCTTAGCCAAAGCAAAAGAATTTGCGTTCTTATTATTTATCCCAATTACATTAGGAAGCTTTGTCGTCTCATTTGATCGGATTGATGGTTTTGATTCAACGTTGCTTGCCTATTCCATCATCGCGACGATTGTTTCCAGCATTGTCACCTTGATTACACTTAAATTGGTCTTTCAATTTTTAAACCTAAAACATTTCAAATGGTTTGGTTATTATCTAGTCGGGGTTGGAACCTTTACCCTTCTGCTCGCTTTACTATCGCTTTAAAATATTTAATAGTTTTTTCTTGAGTGGTGAGGGTAAACTTACATCTTCAATGATTGCATTGAGTTGATCTTGGATCGATTTCATTTGCAAGATTTTTTCAAAATGATAGAGACTTTTTTTTGCTTTATTTAACGTGTCAGAAACCGCTGCTCGACTAATCCCTTGTTGATCGGCAATTTCTTTTAACGATAAATTAAATCGATAGTAATCTGACATCAACCTTTGTTGATGCGTGGTCAAAAGTTTGCCATACGTATCAAATAAAGCATTGATGTCACTAAAGGCGGCCAAGGTATTCAGTTTAGGCATAGTTAAATAAGTAACGCATTAAGAGTAACACCACAAAGATAAAGGCAAAGTTTTTGTGAAATTGAATATTTCTTAACACTGGCTTTTGACTGTTCATGTAAGCGAAAACAAAGGCAACGGTGAACGATACCACTAAATCCACAATCGGTAAGGCGACACCAAAGGCAACGAGCACACTACTTACGAGTGCATCGATGGCAATAAAAATAAGTAAACTTACAAAAAATCCCATACCTTATTTTACTACTTTCTTTTCTAAAGCTTGTTTAGCCGCTGCTTGTTCTGCTTTCTTTTTACTTGGACCTGTGCCAGTTCCTAAAACAATCCCATTGAAACTCACTTGAAAAGTAAAACTTTTATCATGAGCAGGTCCTGATTCATCGACCTTCTCATACGTGACCGCTTCACGGAATTCTGCTTGCATTTCTTCTTGTAATCTTGTTTTATAGTCCGTTAAATCGTCCATACTGACACCGACAATTAAAGGTTGGAAAAAGGAACTGACAAAGGCATAAGCTTTTTCAAACCCTAAATCCAAATAAATCGCGCCAACAAAAGCTTCAAAAATATCTTCAAGAATCTTGTCACTTTGTTCAACCATTTCTCTTTTAATAGACGGTCCAATCGTGACATATTCTGAAATCTTTAAGTCTCTAGCAATGATTACAAGACTATTGGTCTGGACAAATTTAGCACGCGTCTTACTCAATTCCCCTTGGGACCATTCTGGATGAAGTTTAAACACAAGGTCGGCAACGACCATGGAAATAAATGCATCTCCCATAAACTCTAATCGTTCGTAGTCTTTACCGATACTTTTGCCTGAGGCATTCACAGAAGTATGGGTAAAGGCTAGTTGATAAAGCCCTAAGTTATGTGGCTGAAGTTGGAGTTGATCCAGAAGTTGTTGAACTGGTCGCATTCGCAAATCCTTTCTTCATCGTTTCGACAATATTCGCTTCCGCTAATTTCTTACCCACTTCCATCGCGTAAGAAAACGCGACGCGGTCACTACTACCATGGGCTTTAACAATGACACCATTAAGTCCGAGTAACATGCTCCCACCGGTGGTCCGATAATCCCACCGATGTTGCATGAGTTTGACACCTTTTTTTGCAAAGAGATAACCAAGCATCGAGAAAATATTCCGTTTAAAGATTTTCTTAATTTCATTCGACATGATTTTAAAAACACCTTCTGTGGTCTTTAAATAGACATTACCGGTGAAACCATCGGTGACGATGACATCAGCAATCCCACTTAAAGATTCTCTTCCTTCAATATTGCCTTGGAGACCAGGAAAGTTCATTGCCTTTAACATTTCTAAAGCCTTTTTACTTTCAGGTGATCCTTTTTTATGTTCAGTGCCATTGGCCATCACATAAACTCTAGGCACTTTATTTCCATACACAGCTTGATTAAATAAACGACCCATCTCTGCAAATTGCACTAAATGTTCAGCACTATTTTCATTACTTGCGCCAATATCTAAAACGTTGGTAATTTTACCAATCGCATTGGGCATGGGAACAATCAAAGCCGCACGTTCCACACCAGGAATAAGTTTTAATTTTAAAGTTGCGGCCGATAAATAGGCACCGGTGCCACCACAAGAAATCATCGCATCGGCTTTGAGCGTTTCATATAAATCAATCGCCTTCATCATGGACGATTCCTTCATTCTTAACACATCGCGTGCGCCTGCTTCCATGGGAACAACATCTCGAGCATCGACAATCTCCGCAATCCCTTTTAAACCTTGGAGTTCTTCTTGTTTACCGACAGCGACTAAACGGTAATCACCAGGATTACGTGCTAAAAATAATTTGACACCTTCGACTAATTCTGGCGCGCCTTTATCAGCGGCCA
>JBMSKF010000005.1:0-64270 GCA_049419605.1 Bacilli bacterium | reverse complement strand
TTTTGCACATCTTGTAATTCGTCTAAAACATCCAATAATTGCTTAAAAAGTTGTAAATTTTCACCTTCTAAGGTCATCATTTCATTTGGAATCAGGGTAATTTCAGCAACAATAAAGGTGTTAACCCCCATCGTTTCTAACGTTTTCTTTGCCTGAGCAAAACTTGTTGGACTCACGAGAACTTCTAATTGATCACCTTGGACGTTAATTTGTTGGACATCTACATCCCCAAGGATGAGTTGCTCCTCAACCGCGGTCTGCGTTTGACCTGTGAAGACAAGTTGACCATATTCTGTAAAGTTAAATAATACTGATCCCATTTTGCCATTACGCTTGGTGATGGCCGATCGGACTTCAGAAATGGCACGATTGGTGTTATCCGTTAAGGTATCGACGATAATGAGACAGCCACCTGGACCGAAGGCCTCATAACGTCCAGCGTTATAAGCTTCGACTTCTCCACCTGCAGCTTTTTTAATCGCACGTTCGATGACTTCACGGGTTACATTCAAGGCTCGGTATTTATCGACTGCTGCTCTTAAAGCTAAATTACTATCGGGATCTGGAGTACCTGATTTAGCGGCCATATAAATTTCTTTAGAAGCACGCATAAATAATGCGGAACGTTTTGCAGCCGTTGCCGCCATTGATGATGCTCTAACTTGATATGCTCGTCCCATGTTGAGTCTCCCTTAAATCTTTCAAATTATATCACTTGAAACTTAATCGGTTAATCGTTTTTAATTGATACTTTTCGATGATATCAAAGAGAATTTGATATTTTGTGCCACGATATGCGTCGGGGGCATGAGCATCTAACCCAACGATAGTGGTAACCCCATATTCTTTGGCGATAGCCCAAAAACCTTCATAAGGATAAGGGTAACGATATTCACCTTGAATCATCATCAACCCTCTACCATTAATTCCACCAAGGTTTAGTTCCAAAGGTACACCAAATTGAACAGAGGCTTTGGCCAATTTATGAGCGACCGCTTTCGCATGTTCATCCCAACCACCGCCATACCCTAACATATAGAGATCAGGATGAGCTACATAAGAGAATAATCCTGTTTTCATCGCTTCAATAATACTATCTGCATATTCATGAATTAAGGCAGGATCTTTAACGGAGGCATAATAAATTGGAAAACTTTTGTTGACTAAACGAAAGTGTTGACCGAGAATTAAATATTCAAAACCGTGATCTTTCTTAAGGCGATGATAATATTGATCAAAAACTGGATAATATTCAGCCTCAAAACCTAAATGAACTTGTATCTCTTTCGCGTATTGATTCTTTAAATTAAGTACGCTTTTTTTATAATCTTCAAGTTGGCTATAGTCGCCTCTCATGCCAGGTTGGGAAATACCTGGGAAAAAAATATGATCGGAAAAACCTATCACCTTAAAACCATTTTCAATTGCAGCCTTTACATAGGCTTCATCCGTCCCATAGGCATGACCACACCTCATCGTGTGGGAATGGTAACAGTAATCTAGTTTATTTTTCATAACGCACCTTTTCTAAACATAACCCTTGGGGTTCTGCTTTATAGGAGACAGGACCTTTTAGCTTATTGTCTATATATTGTTGTAAAGTTTCAAGGGTTAATTTACCTTCACCGACTGCGATTAAAGATCCCATTATCATCCTCACCATGTACGTCATAAACCCGTCGCCCACAATCGTGAAAGTTAATAAAGGTCCTTGTTCTTTTACTTTGAATTGAAAGATTGTACGGACAAAATCTGCTCCATCTTCTTTCTTTGTCGTGAAATTACGAAAGTCATATTGGCCAATAAAAAATCGCATCCCTTTTTTTATCTTAGTTAATGACAAAGGATGTGGTATGTGCATCACCGTATCTTTTAAAAAAGGATTTCTTTCTCCTAAAAGGATTTGATAAGTATAAGTTTTTTTAGAATGTTGGTAACGCGCTTCAAAGGTAGATGGGACTCGTTTTAAACTCACCAAATAAATATCGTCATCAATCATTCGATTAAAACCATATCTTACTTTTGTAGGAGCCAATTCAGTTTCTGCATCCAAATGAAAAACAAAACCTCTAGCGTGCACACCTGCATCTGTTCTTGACGCACCATACACTTGAATCGGTTGATTGAAAATGGTGGTCAATGTCTTTTCCACATGTTCTTGGATAGAGCGACCTTGTTTTTGGGTTTGCCAACCTTGGAACTTCGTTCCTTTAAACATTAAAATACCAACGAATCTTTGTTTCATCATTTAGATAGGTAATGTAAAACCTGTAACCTTTAACGTTACAAATAAACCAAGATATAGCAGCATGAATATAAGAGCGAAGGTATCACGACGATGCCAAATCAATTCACGATATCGGGTACGCTTTGCACTTGGATCATAACCTCTGGCTTCCATCGCATTTGCTAATTCTTCACTCCGTTGAAACGCAGAAATAAATAAAGGAACAATTAAGGCTACCATCGCTCGTAATTTTTCTTTTAATTTTCCGTTGATAAAATCAACACCTCGAGAGGCTTGCGCTTTCATGATGCGATAGGTTTCTTCTAGAAGCGTTGGGATAAATCGCAACGCGATGCTCATGGTCATCGCCACTTCGTGACTAGGAAAGCGGATAACCTTCAAAGGCGATAAATACCATTCAATCGCATACGTTAAATCCAAAGGTCGAGTAGAGGCTGTAATCACTAATGTTAAGGCAATCATCAACACTAATCGAAATACAATATAAAAGGTTTGTAGCAACGCAGCATAGTAAATTTTAAAACCCCAAAGTGAAATGTAACCGCTGATTTCTTGGGTGTTGGGAAGAAGAATGTTGATCATCAATAAGAACACTAGCATGAGCCATAAAGGTTTTAATTGACGATAAAGTTGCCTGAATTTAATTTTGGTCATCCGCATGACGGTGGCAATCATCAAAAAGATAAAGGTATAAAAAGCGAGATCAGTCCAGACAGATCCAAAGCGCAAGAATATAGAAACCATGGTAACAATCATGGCAAATAATTTGATGCGAGGATCTAATCGATGCATCAACGAGTTATATGGCATGTAACGGCCAAGTGTGATCGCCGCCATGCTGTTAACCTTTCCAACCTGCAATAAACGCTTCTAATGATTTTTCCTGATTTGAAGAAATCTTTTTTCCTCTTTTTCTTAGTTTCTTAATGAGTTGAACAAGCGGGGGATGCATAAAACTTTCTTGATGATTTTGTTGATAAAAAAATTCTTGAGGAGAACTTTGTGTAATCACTTTTCCTTGTTCCATGACGATAACTTGATTGGCAAATTTCAACACTAATTCCATATCATGGGTCACTAAAATAATCGTCATGCCTTGTTGGTGAAGTTGTGTAAATAATTCCATCATCTTAGTGGCACCTTCTGGATCAAGCCCAGCAGTTGGTTCATCGAGAATTAAAACATTAGGTTGCATTGCCAAAATGCCGGCAATCGCCACTCTTCTTCTTTCACCACCGGATAGTTCAAAAGGAGATCGTTCATCAAATGAAGCATCTAAACCAACTTGGTGTAATGCAACCATAGCAGCTTCTTTTGCTTCTAATTTAGTCTTTCCAAAATTTAAAGGACCAAACATGACATCATCGATAACGCGTTCTTCAAAGAGTTGCGCTTCCGGAAATTGAAATACAACACCCGCGTATTGGCGTATCTTTTTAACTTCCTTAGGTAATTGGTTAGCCCGAATGACAATCCCATTCACTTCTACTTCGCCAGAGGTGGGTAAAAGTAATGCATTGAGATGTTGAATTAAGGTAGACTTACCACTCCCAGTATGACCAATAATCGCAGTAAAACTTTTTTCTTCAATCACTAACGATACATCTTGTAAAGCTTCAAATTGAAAAGGTGTTTTTTGTGAGTAGATATGAAAAACATGATTCAATTTTATCGGCATAAAGCATCCGCCCATGCATCCAAATCAAACATATCAGTAGGCGCTTGCTTTGGAAAAGCCGCTAATAGTTGATACACAAAAGGTAAAGATAACTTTAGACTTTTGACGAGTGAATCATCTCTAAACAAGGTATCCGGTAATCCGTGGAAGGCTAACCGACCTTCTTTTAACACCATCAATTGATCGGCGAGTACCGCTTCTTCAACATCATGCGTGATTGCTAAGATAGTGAGATTGGGAAACTGTTTACGAATACTTAAAATTAATTCTCTAATTTCCTTTTTACCTTGAGGATCTAACATCGCCGTTGCTTCATCCAATAATAAAACCTTCGGTTCCATGGCGAGAACACCTGCAATCGCCACGCGTTGTTTTTGTCCCCCCGACAACGAGGTAGGTTCTTGATTTAAAAAAGCTTTCATACCTACTTGCGCTGCAAAAGTTTCAATTCGTTTTTGCATGAGTTGATGAGGGACTAAACGATTTTCTAAACCAAAGGCTAAATCATCCGCGACCGTTGAACCGATGAATTGGTTATCAGGATTTTGGAAAACAATACCAAGTTTCTTACGAATATCTCGAATACTACTTTGGTTTAGTAACTCACCATCGATGTTAATGATTCCGGATTGATTTTCTAATAATCCTGCGAGTAATTTCGCTAAGGTGGATTTACCCGAACCATTATGTCCCATCAAGGCAACAAATTGTCCTTGTTTGATGGTAAAGGAAAGATCTGTTAAAACTTTTTTGTTTTCTTCGTAGGCAAAACTTAAATGTTCTACATTAATCATGGCCATACCGTTTGAGTTGGGATAACTCCACCCATACGATTAAGCCAATCCATAATAATAAAGATAGACTGATGACTAACCAAAAAATCCAATTAAAACCAACGCCTTCATTAAAGAATTGGGCAAGCGTTGTCCAGATCGATACCATAAAAGTGATGTATACAAGCGTCAATAAAAAAAAACGTCGTCCAAATCCTTTTATCAAACCAAACTTATTTTTTTCTTTTTTCATTTATTTATAATCAATATGAGGTAATCGACCTTGATATTGCGTCGTCTTCACTTTTGCGAGGGCAAATAATTTCTTAGCAGCCTGAGAGGCAATAGAATCTTTATATTTATCTTCTTGATAGACGACTTCTTTGATCCCGGATTGAATGATCGCCTTGGCACATTCATTACATGGGAATAACGTCACAAAGATTTTCGTGTTTTGTAAAGCGGATCCATCTTTAGCATTAAGAATGGCATTCAACTCCGCATGGGCGACATAAAGATACTTACTATCCAATCCATCTTTAGGTTCCCAAGAAACTTGGTCATCATCGACACCTGAAGGCATACCGTTATATCCAATAGACACAACTTTATTCATCGGATTGACGATACAAGCTCCAACTTGGGTAGAAGGATCTTTACTACGCATCGCAGAATTAACCGCAATACCCATAAAATATTCATCCCAAGAGATGTAATTGGTTCGTTTTGGCATATGTTTTTACCTAAAAATATCTTATCACAAATCAATTTAAGGATTCTATTTCAAATAAAACGAACAAAAATAAAGAATTATCATCAAAATTTACATCAAGATTATTGACAAATTAAAATGTAACCGCTAACATATCATTAAATTGTTATCTTTTTAGTCATTTACAAAGTGGGGACATCTTATCATGAACTTTAAAAAAACACTTTTAGCCACCCTTACAACTTTTATGGTTGGTGGTGTGGTCTTATCGGTTAACTACAATACTAGTCAGTTTGAACCTCAGGCTGCCGCTGATGATAAACGCATATACGTCTATCTAGAAGGTGCATGGGATGCTGGTGATCAAATGTTCATTTATTATTGGGGTGGATCTACATCTAACACCTTTAATACCGCAAGCGCAATGACGCAAGTAATAAATAATTACTGGCAAGGAATGTTTTATTATGACGTGCCCTCTGACACAACGAATTTTTTAGTAAAGGATAGGGCAAATGGTAATGGCGATAAAAATAGCAATCAATCTGTTGATATATCAATGAGTTCTATTTTTTTAACGGGTCCAACAAACTACAAGGCGGTTGCAATTTCAGCTTGGTTAGGTAGTGATGGGACTAAACGTAACGCCACGGCAGTAGATAATCTTGGTTTAAGTAATTCTGATGTTGTAGCCTTATTAAATAAAATTGACACGTGTTCAACTAGCACAGCAAATGGTTTTAATGCTTATCCACAAATTGATGATTTATTTTTCACTACCAACACTTTTGATGGTTCCACAACTGTGGAAGATGACTTTGGAGATTCAACCACGATTACTGACAAAAAAAATAGACTTTCAGAAAATTACACTAGAGGATCTGCTGTTTAAATTTAATTAAATTTTCATGTTATTATTTCTTAAATGAATAAACATCGATTTTCGATTTATTTACTTTTAGGACTTATTACACTTTCGGCATGTAATCATTCATCCTCCAATTCTTCAATTAGTCCAAGTAATTCAAATTCAACCACCAATTCTTCAATAACTGATGTATCAATATCAGAAATCACTTTTCGTTTAAGAGGCGATAATGTTGTCAATTATGCAAATCATGCTTTATGGATTTGGGAAGATGGTTTTGATGGTGAATTATTTATCTTTACTCAATCCGATGCATATGGTGGTTACATCACGTTACCCATTGATACTTGGGAAACTAGAAGTAAATTAAATTATATTGTTCGTCCAGCGAATACATGGGCAGGTCAATCTCCTGATACTTCAATTTTCTTTGCAGATTTTTCTTCCTTTGTTACTGCAGAAGGGGAGATGAATGTTTATCTAATCTTAGGTGAATCGGAGTACTACTTTACAGAAGCAGATGCGACCGGTGATCGAATCACAGGAGCATTCTTTTCTAGTTGGAATCGAATTGAAATACAAACAAACGCTCCATTTACAAGTTATGAAATTCTTGCAGGCGATGACGTCATTGCGACTGGTGGATCTGGTAATAATGGTCTTCAAGCACCTTTAACAAGTGATGCGGATATTAGTTTACTTTATCGCGTAAGGGTCAAGTTCAAACCCACCGATACCAAAACCAAAATCAGGACCGTACTCGCAAACAGATTATTTGAAACCACAAAATTCAATCAGGAATACACGTATACAGGCAATGATTTGGGTTTAACCTTCAATGCTTCTGAAGCCATCTTTAAAGTTTGGGCACCAACTTCACAAAAGATTCGTTTAAACATTTATACATCTGGGGATACCTCATCTATTACAGGACAAACGATTAGTGATTTACCGATTGGCACCTACACGATGAGTCAGGGAGTCAAAGGAATTTACTATCAAGTTTTACCATTGACTGCTCACCGAGGCTTGATTGGTCGTTACTATACGTACACGGTTACGAATGCTGTAGGAACGAATGAAGTCATGGATCCCTATGCTCGAACCGCTGGGGTCAATGGTGTCAGAGCGAAAATTATCGATGTGAATACGATTCAACCTGAAGGTTGGGACCAAGTTACCTTTGAAGATATTAGCTCACCCACAGATTTACTTATATACGAACTTCATGTGCGTGATCTCACGATGGATGCTTCTTGGACTGGTACAGAAACCAACCGAGGTAAGTTTAAAGGTCTTGTAGAATCTGGAACCACCTACACCTCTCAAGATGGGATTACTGTTGCAACTGGTTTTGATCATCTTAAAGAACTTGGATTTAATGCATTACAAATTCTACCGTTCTATGATCAAGCCAACAACGAACTTTCCAATAAGTTTAACTGGGGATATAATCCACTAAACTTTAATGTTTTAGAAGGTCAATATTCCACCAACCCTCGTGATGGTTCTGTTCGTGTTTTAGAGTTTAAAGAAATGGTACAAGCTTTTGCGGAACAAGATGTTCGCATTATCATGGATGTCGTGTACAATCACACCGCGAGTGCCATGGGTTCCAACTTTAACATGCTAGTACCAGGATATTATTTCCGACTCAATCAAGATGGTACCTTTTCTGATGGTGCTGGCGTTGGCAATGAAACGAAATCTGAACGTCCCATGTTTAGAAAATTCATGATCGACTCAGTGAAGTTTTGGGCAGAGACTTATAAAATCAAAGGGTTCCGTTTTGATTTAATGGCACTGATCGATGTCGACACAATGAATCAAGTTCGTGACGCATTAAATGAAATTGATCCGGATATCGTCATTTATGGTGAACCCTGGAAAGGCTTTTCCGATACTACTTTACCGTTAGCAGAGCAATCCAATACTTATTCTGTTTACAACCGACTCAATGGAGTGGGTGGTTTTAATGATGCTGGTCGAAATGGTTTAAAAGGTGAAAACAATTGGGGCAATGGAAGCGAATATGGTTGGTTCCAAAAAGGCGAAAATGATAATGCGAGTAATGTGACCTTCATCAATCGCGTCAAAGGGATGCTCGCTGGCAAAAACGGCGACTACTATAACACCACCTATACGGATCCAAATAAAACGGTGAACTATGCTTCTGCCCATGATAACTTAACCCTCTATGATCAATTACAAGGTACCGTGGGGATTGAAAATGCGCCAAACGCCAGTGTAGGCATTAATGCCCTTGTTAGCTTTGCAGCAGGAATTCCATTTATCCATGCTGGTGAAGAAATCATGCGTACCAAAATTGCCGAAGCCGAAGATGAAGACCAATATGTCTTTGAGATTAACGGACAACGCATTTCTCATAACTCCTACAAATCTTCTGACTTTACCAACAGTTTTAAATGGGATCGAAAAGTGACGTACCTTGCCCAGTTTGAACGATACGCAAGCATGATTGAATTAAGAAAGAATGGTCTTTCCTTCCAATTAGA
The DNA here is from genome assembly GCA_049419605.1 of Bacilli bacterium. Classification (GTDB taxonomy): domain Bacteria; phylum Bacillota_I; class Bacilli_A; order RFN20; family CAG-826; genus UBA970. The sequence goes on along the minus strand of JBMSKF010000005.1, from coordinate 55,475 downwards.
ATCTGCGACTGAAGTCCAAACCAATTTAGGATTTTGGAATAGTCCTTTAACCTACTCTACGATTGCGATGGCCTTAACCAAAGACAGTCAACCTTATTATGTTTTTGCCAATGCTAGAGAAGCAAAAAGTAGTGGTGCATTAACCTCTATCATCGCCTGGGGAACGAGTCAAGATCGTGTTGAAGTCATGTTTGATAGCACCGGTCACTATCCTGTTGGCACTTTACTAAATGGTCAAGTATTGATGCGACCTTATCAAGTTCTACTCGTTAAACGAATATAAAAAACCAATCCATGTAGATTGGTTTTTTCCTATGTTTTGATTTTCTTATTTGACCTTTTTTTGATACCGATCAATAGACTGACCATCAATAATTGGGCAAAAGTGTATCCGATAGTGTTATATGCGACGTCAATCCAAACTGGGCTTCTACCAGGGGCAAAAAATTGTAAACCCTCAAATACTAATCCAAGGACAAATCCTGTGCCAATGGATATCCAGAGATAACGATTTTTCTTATCATATAAATAAGTGAAGAATGTTAAAAATCCTAGGATCCCATTTAAGAAATTTAAGCCCATATGACCAATCCCTTTTCTGACAAATAAATATATATTCGTGATCACATCAGGGGTTAATAAAGTAGCAGGAATAACTTCAATTTGTAAGGTGGCTTGAACCGATGGATCCATCACACTAATCGCGGTGATGGTCACCGTGCCGACATCTTTTCCTAATACCACACCAAAATCACCTGCACTGCTCACTGTAGCAATTGATGGATCGCTCGATACATACGTTAATTGACGGTCAGTGACATCCAATGGATAAAAGGTTGGATTGATATTGGTGGTTCTTCCGTTTTCAACTTGATTCGTGGAAGCAATTTGTAAACTTAATGGAAATACTTTTTCAATGGTGATGTCAAATGAATCCTGTAGCAAAGGATTCGCATTTGCATAAACAGTGATGGTCACATCTTGGGGAGCATAACCAGAGAAATTAACCGGTGTCACCAAACCTTGATCATTAATTTTTGCAACACGAGTATTACTCGATTGAAAGGTAACTTGAGTGTCAGTGGGGGTGATTTCACCAAAAGAAGTGATCAGCGTAAAGTTTCTGCCAATATAACCAATCCTATCGCCAATCAAGCTTAGCATAGTTGGTTGAATTACTTCGATTTCATCCACAATCGTTACATTGATAGATCGAGAAATTACGCCTAAGCTTGCCGTAATAGTAACTTCACCTGGCATGACACCATAGATAACGCCATCTTCGTTTACCGTTGCAATATTGACGTTTGAACTTGTATATAACAGACCGGTTGTCTTGGCGTTCGTCGGTGCAAGGTTATTTAACTTTAATTTTGCTGTTGTGTCTTTTTCAATGGTTGACGTGGGATTATCATTAATAAAAGCTTCCAAAGTAAAATCCACAAGCGTTGGAAAATCAATCACTTCGATTAAAATTTCTGCAAAAACATTATTGTAAATCGTGTTGGCGGTAATGGTAGCAGAACCAAAATCCCTTGCAACTGCAATCCCACCATTCGTCACTTCAATAATAGATGGATTATTGGATGTCCAACCTATTGTTTTATCAGTAGTATTGACCGGTGAAAAAGTTGGAGTAATTCGATTCGATGTACCAATATATATCGTAGTGGCGTTATCTCGAAGATTGAGTGTGATGTTTTCTGCAGGCACTTCCACGACTGTCGCCGGAGGTAGAATGGCCCTGGCAACTGAAATGATCACTTCAGAAATTCCCGTAGAAAGGTCACCTGACTCTTCAGCAGACAATAAAGAGTTACCTGCAATAAAAGTATTGCTGAGTATAAATCCAGCTAAGAACCAAATCCGAAAGGGATGTAATTTCTTTAAAAGTCCGTTCATAAAAATATTATAAATAATTCCAACAATATTCCTTCAATAATATTGGAATTATGATACCACTTTATAATTAAGCGATTGTTAATTTATTATGACGAAAAACCTAAGGGGTTTTTTTGCTGCCAGTGCCACGAATCTTTACATGCAACAAAAACCGTTTTTTGTGTCTTCCAGCCTAATTCTTTGTAGGCTTTTGAAGCATCTGCATAGCAAATGGCAATATCACCAGGGCGTCTAGCCACAATCTGATAAGGGATTTTAACTTGGTTTGCTTTTTCAAAAGCATTTATCATTTCTAAAACGGAAGTACCTTGTCCTGTTCCTAAGTTATAGACTTGGAATCCTGGATTGGTTTTTAATTTTTTTAATGCGGCTAAATGGCCTAAAGCAAGATCAACCACATGAATGTAGTCTCTCACACCAGTTCCATCCACTGTAGGATAGTCATTTCCATAGATGCTTAGGAAAGGGCGTTTTCCAATTGCAACTTGGGTGATAAATGGCATTAAATTATTTGGAATACCTTGGGGATCTTCTCCAATTAAACCTGATGCATGAGCGCCAATGGGATTGAAATAGCGCAACATAATTGCTTGAAGTTTTGGATTCGCTTTGACGACATCTTCGATGATCATTTCATTGATTAACTTGGTAGACCCATAAGGATTGGTTGTGCCACCAATTGGATCGGTTTCCTTGATTGGCATTTTTTGCGGATTTCCATAAACAGTAGCCGAAGAAGAAAAGACCAATTGATAAACTTGATGGGCTAACATAACTTTTAAAAGAACAATCGTAGAATTTAAATTGTTGTGATAATAGTCTAGTGGTTTTGCAACCGATTCCCCGACCGCCTTGTAACCAGCAAAATGAATGACTGCATGAATGGTATGTTGGGAAAATATTTGCGATAACTTGGTTTCATTTAAAACATCCATTTCATAAAACACAGGAGTGCGGCCTGTAATAAGCTTTATCCGTTTTAAAACTTCAGGTTTAGCATTATAAAAATTGTCAACGATGATGACTTCTTCGTTTTGTTGAAGTAGTTCAACGACCGTATGACTGCCGATGTATCCGGCTCCGCCGGTGACCAATATTGCCATACATTAATTATAAGTTATTTTGCATAAACAAATTGATAAAAGGTTTCCACTTCTTCTCTTGTTGCAAATTTAGCTAAGAAAAAATAATCACCCATGGCGATGGAAATCGGATAGGGATATGAGTTTTCAAATACGATGTGTTGTGAAAATTTATCCCTAATCGCCTGGAAATCATAGCGATATTGGTGGTGATTTTTTCTTGAAGCATTGGCACAGAAATACGTCGGATGGTCTTCTATTTTCTTCCAAGCATCAGTTGCCATCACTTCAGTGTAAATTTGATAGGCGTTGACACTATTAGCATAGTTAATCATTTCCATCGTAAAACCACCGGGTGGTCTTAAGTTTGCTTCAAGCGCGACAAACGTTCCCGCTTTACCAAGATGGGGATAATCTTTGGTTAAGCGAAAGAATTCAAAATGGAAGAATCGTTGTTTTAATCCAAATGCTTTAACAGAGGCCATCCCTTTATCAATCAGTTCTTGAGGTAACGTCTTTAAGGTTAAGTAATAAGTTTCAGCATCCTCATTCACAATCGAAGCAATATTGATAGGAAATTGGTGACCCGTATAAAAGACAACGTCTGAATTTGAATTACTCATGCCATCAAAGGAAAAGATTTCTCCTTCAATAAACTCTTCTAGAATAAAGACTTGATCTGGTTTTCTTGCAAAAAAATCTGTAAGTTGTTGTTCCGTGGTTAGCTTATAGGATACTTGTGAACCAACGCCAATGTCTGGTTTGACAAACAATGGATACCCTACTTCCTTCGCAAAGACTAATGCAGCATTAAGCGTGGTCAATAATTGATATCGAGCAACGGGAACTCCAGCCTTTTGATAAAACTGCTTCATCCCTGATTTCGATTGATAGACTTGTAATTGGGAAGGTCTTAAGCCATTGGGTATCTCAAAATCTTGCCGGAGTTGTGCATCGTATCGTAACCAATGTTCGATATTCGATTCAACATAATCGATAGGACCAAACCGATCGATAAAATATTGTATCGCTGGTTTCAAATTGGGATAGTGGTTCATATCGTGAACAAAATAATAGCCATCCATGTTTGCGATTAAAGGTTGAGGTAGATACGCTTCCTGAACATCACCTACGACTAGGACGCGAAAGCCTTGTTTCTTTAATCCAATCGCAAATTGATAAAAAGTGTAAGGAAAAATAGGGGCAATGAGTACAAAATTTTTCATATTCTTAAGATTAATCTATCAAAATTACTAGGAAACAACAAGAATTAATGGCTCTTTAATCGTGAGAATGCCTTTGTTCACCGCAATCTTTTGTTGAGAAATTAAATCTAAATATAGACCGTCCTTTAAAGAGGTGTAAATGTTTCTCATGTCCTTGGTTATATTAAAGTAACCAACCAACTGACCTTGAGGATAACTTAACGTAGCCTCAATCAAATTGGATTGTAAGGCATGTTCGTTAATTATCATTTTGCGTGCTTCGCCAAAATAAGGCATTTTTTTGATGGCAATCAAACGAGTCACAAAATCATAAAAATTTTGATCTTTTTGTGCTTGTGAAATAGGATCTTTTTCGAAGAGATCAGGGAGTTTGGTTGCTAGGTATTCTTGGCCAGCATAGATAAAACCAATCCCTGGTTGAAAAAAAGACCATGCAGTTAAATTTTTTAAGGTTGTTAAATTGGTCACCAATTGATGAATTCGACTTACGTCATGGTTTTCTAAAAAATGAGCTTTCACATAATCTTCAGGATAAATATAACTTTGTGCTTGAACCATTCTTAAATAAGTTGAAAGTTCACCTTTTCCAGTCAAATATTGTTGGAGAAATTCATGGACATCATAATCATAAAGGATGTCAAAAACTTGAAACATTTCTGCATCGCTATGGGCACTGTAACCTTCTCCTCTTAAATATTGGATGAAATGGGGATGCACGGATTCGGATAACCAAATGGTGTTAGGATTGATTCCATTGATGGTTGCTTTTGCATCTCGCCAAAAATCTAAAGGTAATAATGGCGCAACATCACATCGATATGCATCAAAACCAAATTGGGTCCAATACATCAAGACATCCAATAAAGCTTTTCTTACATCTTGTCTGGTTAAATCTAAGTCAGCGATGTCAGACCAATCGCCAATCCGATTGGCAAGTTTTCCATCTTTGTAATAGTAATATTCAGGGTGCTCTTTGACCCACTTTGCATCCCGTGCAGTGTGATTGAAGACAATATCCATCATCACTTTTAAACCAAGTCGATGCGCTTCATTCAGGAGTGCTTTTAAATCCTGTTCATTACCTAAAACTTCATCAATTGCATAGTAATCTCGAATGGAATAGGGACTTCCGACCTTTCCTTTTCTTGCAACGACCCCAATAGGATGTATGGGTAGTAGGTAAAGAATGCTAACACCTAGACTTTGAATACGAGGTAAATCTTTAATCAAAGCCTTCAACGTACCTGCTTCGGTGTGATTACGGACAAATACTTGATAAATCGTTTGTTGGCGTAATGCTTTGGTGAGTGCTTTCATCCTAACCTCCTATAGCATCATGACAATGATTGAAAGAATGATAATCAATCCAAGGATAACCGCAGAAAAAATAAGTAACCCTTTTGAAAATTCCATAGGCTTACTGAATCCGTTGTTGATACGTTCTTAATCCAGTTAAAACGATAAACGCTTTCACTGGGAACGCGATCACAAAAAATGCAACTTGATTAAAATACAAGGCTAATGGCGGAATTCCTAAATACCAAACGCGCCATTGAACGCCCCAAATAATACTAATCAGAATTTCAGAAATTAACACAATAAATACGATTGATTTTGCATTGAGAGTTTGAGATTTGTTCGTGTCAGAAAAACGTTTTTCTAAACGACTAATCAAATAAATAAATCCAAAAAAAATGATCATCGCGACAAGCGGTAATACGTAACGAACAAATGGAGTGGATAAATCGACATCCGCAAAATTTCCACCGCCTAAATTGAAGGTGTAACCATCGCGCGAATAAATAAACCAAATGCCATAGGCAAGAAGTGACGCTAATAATCCATAACTTAAGTTAAAATAGCCGGGTAACTTTTCTATAGAAACCATCACTTTTTTTAATAACCAAGGTAGAATGCCTAAGACAGCTAGTCCAATCGTTACATAAGGTGTATAGGTTCCTACTGAATTGATGAGAAAACCAATCACATCAATGGAGGCACCCACAATGGCACCAAACACTGGTCCTACAATTAAGGAAGCAAGGATGATTGCACTTGATCCAAAAGCGATACGATTGACTTCACCAATGGGAATCATCAAGACGCGTTCTAAGATTAATCCGATGGCAATCAACATGGCGGATATTGTCATTTTTCTAATGATTTGATTTTGCATAACGTTTCTCCTTAAATTAACTAATGTATTTCAGTCTCACTTGGCCTACAAAGGCAAGTGAACCCGTCACTAATAATACACTATGTGGCGGCATTCCTTCGCTGAGAACCTTTAACGCAACCTCAAAGTTTTCGATAAAAGGATAGTCTAAGCCTTGATAATCGTGTTTCTGCCTGGCGCGACTATGGGGAAATGTAGTGAGGAAAATATGTTTACTGATTGAGGTGAGTTGCTGAATCATTGGGATGACGTCTTTATCTTTAAACGCGGCAAATAAAATATAAATTGAGGTGTGGGGTTGTTTTAATAATGTCTTTACTAAGGCTTCAATGCCACCAGGATTGTGTGCACCATCTAAAATAATCATTGGAGATTGTTTGATCACTTCTAATCGGCCAGGCATAAACGTATCATGAATAGCTTGATGTAAGGCACTAGAAGAAATTCGATAACGACTTGAAAGAATCTGAACAGCTTGTAACGCTAATGCCGCATTTTCAAATTGATAGGTCGCGGTCATTGTTAAGGTGTAAGGTTCATCACTACCAAATTTGAATTTGAGTGGGTATTGTTCTTGAATAATTTGATATGGTTCACGTTTAAACAAAGGTGACTGTAGTTTTGTGGCAACATCTTCAACCACTCTCATCGCGCCAGGCGGTAATGGGCCGACAAGGACAGGAACCTTAGGTTTGATAATCCCGGCTTTATGGTCAGCAATTTTTTCAACGGTGTCACCTAAATAGGCTTTGTGTTCAAGTGAAATATTGGTGATGATACTTAAGACCGGTGTAAAAATATTGGTCGCATCAATTTTGCCACCCATCCCAACTTCGATAATCGCAAAGTCACAACCTTGATCTTGGAAATAATGAAACGCGAGTAAGGTTTGCATTTCAAATGCTGTGAGTTCATATTGATCAAAAATAGGCTGCCATTTCTTAAAGAAACCAAGAATATAATCTTCTCTAATTTCCTCTAAATTAACGTAAATCATTTCTTGAAAACGGGCTAAAGAAGGTGAGGTAAATAAGCCAACTTTACGAAAGTGAGTTTGGTAAATATTTCTTAAAAAAGTGGCCGTCGACCCTTTGCCGTTCGTCCCAGTAATATGAATCGCAGGTATGCGAAATTGGAAGGGATGATCCTTTAAAAACAAATCATATTTTTCCCGTGAATAAATGGGAGAGACCTTTTTAGAAAAATACTGCAATAAATCAATAATTGAATTAATCATGAAAATCCCCGTGAGTAGCAGCCCTCATTTTTCTTTCGGTATCTTTCTTTTTAATCGCTTCTCGTTTATCAAAGTGCTGCTTACCTTTGGCGACTGCGATTAAAACTTTAATTAATCCGTGCTTTAAATAAATTTTGACAGGAATAATAGTTAATCCTTTTTCTTGAATAGCCTTGGTAATCTTCAATATTTCTTGTTTATGGGCTAATAGTTTTCGTGTCCGTAAAGGTTCATGATTGAATAAGGTTCCTTGTTTATATGGGGCAACATTCATATTTAATAAAAATAATTCTTGATTACGACTGACCACATAACTATCCGATAAAGATCCACCACCAGCGCGTAAACTTTTAACTTCTGTACCAGTCAAGGTGATGCCAGTTTCTAAAAAATCAGATAAAAAATAGTCGTAGTTTGCACGACGATTTTGTACGATGATTTTTTCACCTGTGGTTTTTTTCATTTGTGATAACCGTTGAAAAAATTATACTATACGACCGCACATGCTAATATGAAAAGCAATTACCGGCCTAAGGATTGATAGCTTTTTAATCCAGCTAAAAGAATATCCATCGCGGTTGCCATCGCCTTGGGTTCTAATACAAAGGCAATCCGAATTTCTTGTTTACCTCGAGTTGCATCGACATAAAAATCTTTTCCAGGTGTGACTAATAATCGTTGACCTTGATAACTAAAATCTTGAATTAGCCATAACGCAAAAGCTTCAGCATCTTTGACGGGCACTTGTAACATCATGTAGAAAGCACCTTCCGGCACCACAAATTGAATTGCAGGATTCGTTTTTAACTTTTCAATCACCATGGCAATCCGGGCAAAATATTGATCACGTGTCCATTGGATATGACTTTCTGGAAGCTGATAAAGTTCACTTGCACCAATTTGATCTAATAAAGATACCCCTAAACGCGATTGACCTAGACGATGAATTTTTTGCATGAACAACTTATTTTTGCTCAGTAGGCAACCAATCCTTGCACCACAAGCAGAGTAACGTTTCGAAACACTATCAACAATGATGGAGCGTTCTTGGATATCTTGGTAATGGGCTAAAGAAATCGCTTGATGTTTGGCAAAGGTTAATTTACGGTATAACTCATCACCAATAAGCCAAAGGTTATATTTCTTTGCTAATGTCATCAATCTTTGTAATTCCTCATCACGATAGACTCTACCTGAAGGATTACTTGGATTTGCGATGAGAATGGCTTTGGTTTTGGTTGTAATTCTTTTTTCAATCACATCCATCGAAGGAATCGCATAACCGGTTTCTGCAAAGGTAGGAATACCAACAAGTTTGATATCCAATTGCTTGGTAAACGCTAAGTAATTAGGATAAAAAGGTTCAGGTGTTAAGATTTCATCACCAGGGTTACAGATCACATAAAAAGAAAATAATAAGGCATCGGTTGCCCCTTGGGTCACTTGTAGATCTTGTAAATCAAAATGATAGCCATCTTTCGCAAAGTAGGTTTGGATAGCTTTTAATAAAGTGGGATGACCTTGAGAAGGTGCATAGGCGATATGGTGGGCTTGATATCGTCTCATCGTATCAATAAATACCGAAGGCGTAGGTAAATCAGGCTCACCAATATTTAAATAAAAAACCTTATGACCTGCTGCTTCTGCAGCTTTGGCATAAGGTAATAATTTACGAATAGGCGAAGCAGGATAAGCATCTGCTCGCAAGGAGATGAGAGGTTGTTCCATACGGAACCCTACTTTCTATTTGCTGCCGAGAAACTGGTAACCAGCACCGACAACCGCTTTTTTAAAAGCATCGTCCGTGACAGCACCTTGTAACATCACTTCTGCTTCTTCCGACATGAGATTCACTTTGACGTTACTCACACCTGGAACTTGCTTCAGTGCCGTGGTCACTTTTGCAGCGCAATGCATGCAAGTCATCCCACCAACTTTTAAGGTTTTGATTTGTGCCATATTCGATACTCCTTTCTTATCTTACTATATTTGCCCTAAAGCTTCGTAATCGAAGTGCATTAAGGACAACCGAAACTGAGGAAAACGCCATCGCAAGGGCGGCAATCATCGGGGATAATAGCCAACCATAAAATGGGAACAAAACCCCCGCGGCTAAGGGAATGGCAATCAAATTATAGAAAAAAGCCCAAAATAGATTGGTTTTCATATTTTTTACAACACTTTTTGAAAGATCAAATGCATAAACCACTTGTCTTAGATCGGATTGTAAAAGAACAATGTCAGCAGCGTCAATCGCAATATCAGTACCGGCTCCAATCGCCATCCCAACATCTGCCCTCATCAAGGAAGGGGCATCATTAATACCATCACCCACCATCACTACCTTGCGACCTTGTTTTTGCAAATCGGCAATCACTGCATCTTTATCTTGTGGCAAGACTTCAGCCACAACTTCAGTGATACCGACGTCGTTTGCAATACTTTGAGCGACAGGTTTTAAATCCCCAGTTAGCATCACTAATTTTTTTCCAAGTTTTTTCAATGCGTGAATCGCTTCGATACTAGAAGGTTTGACCGCATCCGCGATGACGAAGTGTGCCATAAGACCCTGAGGACCATTCAATTCAATGATCGTTTTTCCGGTAGCAAGGATTTTATTTAAATCATCTGTAAGATGGCTAACTTTTGTTAGGCGATAAGTTTCATTATTGATTTTGCCGCGCACACCCATCCCCGGAACATAAACAAAATCGGTGACCGTTAATAGTTGATCTTCATAAGCATCTACGATGGCTTTGCCAAGCGGATGTTCAGAATGATATTCAATAGAAGCAGCAATCTGTTTGATAGATTCAAGGGCGTAACCTTTTTGAATGATCAAATCGACAACGACAGGTTTACCTTGAGTAATCGTTCCGGTTTTATCCATGACCACGGTATCAATCGTGTGTAACTTTTCCATCGCTTCTGCAGATTTAATAAGAATCCCTAATTCAGCACCTTTGCCAGCGCCTACCATCATTGTCACCGGGGTTGCTAAACCCAATGCACATGGGCAAGAAATGACTAAAATCGCAATCATGATTTGTAAGGCAAATTCAATGGATTCACCAAGGAGTAACCAGATAAGAAATGCTGAGAAAGCAATTGCTAAAACAATCGGCACGAAGATTCGTGAAATTTCATCTGCGAGTTTAGCAAGGGGCGCTTTGGTTTGACTTGCTTCTTCCACCAAACGAATGATCTTAGCTATCGTGGTATCATCACCAAGAAATTTAACTTCCACTTCGATTGCACCCAATTGGTTAAGCGTCGCGGCAATAACTTGATCCCCGGTTTGTTTATGAACGGGTAAAGACTCACCTGTAATCGACGCTTGATTCACCATCGTATCACCAGATTGAATCACCCCATCCACAGGAATGAGTTCTCCAGGTCTAACCACCACTACATCTCCGATATGAAGATCACTGACTAAGACTTCAACAGTGTCACCATTGATTTTTTTCCAAGCTTTTTTTGGTTTTAAATCCATTAGCTTTTCTAAAGCCCCTAAGGTTTTTTGTTTAGAAATTTCTTCTAAGTATTTTCCTAAAGTGACTAAAGAAAGAATGGTAGCAGCAGATTCTAAATACAACTGATTCATCCAAATCATACTTAAATCCATGTTTTGAATCCATTCGCCATAAAATGAAATCACGGTAATGTAAAATCCATATAAAATCGCTGCACCAGTGCCAATGGCAACCAAGGTGTCCATGTTTGGATCGCCTTTGAATAATCGTTTTATACCAACGGAAAAATAACGGTAATTCACAACAATAATTGGGATCGTTAAAACCCATTGAATCGAAAGATTAACATATGTTAAATCTAAAAAAGAAAATAGTGGTAAGCCCACCATCATCCCCATGGAAATATAAAATAATGGCAATAAAAGTGAAAAAGAAATAATAAGACGTTTCTTCATTAAACTTCGAGTAATCTTTTGTTGTTTTCTAAATTGTTCTGGTTGATCTTTGCTTATGACTTTAGCACCATATCCAGCTTCTTCTACTTCTTTAATAATGGATTGAATTTTTACGGTAGGTTCAAATTCAACCTGCATGGCATGGGTGATTAAATTAACGTTGACTTGCTTAACACCTTGAATTTGAGCAACGGCTCGTTGCACGGTGACTTGGCAAGTTGCACACGTCATTCCTTCAATTTGAAATTGTTGCTTTTCCATAGATTTAATACCCCTCCTATAGGGGGGTATCTTTATCTTACGCTTAAATGGTTAAAAAAGCAATCTTACTTCTTTGGAATTTGATAATTAAAATAAGATAGTAAAATGCGAATTACTTTATTTGAAACATTGATAACTGAATAGTCTTGAACAGGAAGAATGGTTTGATTTAAAGTTGATTCAATTAATTCAATACCTTGTTTAACTTTCATTGGATTTAAACCTACCATTGGCGTACTCGCTTCTTCCATCGCTTCTGGTCTTTCATGAGCATCCCTAATGTTTAGAGCTTTTAATCCTAGAATCGAAGTTTCTTCATTGATAGTTCCTGAATCAGATAAAACTATTTTTGCATTCATCTGTAAATGGACATAGTCTGAGAATTTTAATGGTTTTAGTAATCTAACAAGCGGATCAACCTTGACCGCTTTTGCATCAATCATCTTTTTGGTTCTTGGATGGGTGGACACAATAATTGGAAGTTGATAATCTTTTGCAAGCATATTTAATGTGGCAATTAAATTTGCAAAATGTGCTTCATCATTGATGTTTTCTTCACGATGTGCAGAGACAACAAAATAAGCATTCTTTTGAATATTTAATTCCTTTAAAATAACTGAGGCATTAATTTTCTTGAGATTATTATCAATAACTTCCTTCATTGGAGAACCTGTTTTAATGATTCGATCAGCTGGTAAGCCTTCATGTAAGAGATATTGTCTAGAGATGGTGGAGTAAGGTAAATTGATATCGGCAATGTGATCAACAATTTTACGATTTAATTCTTCAGGTACCCTTTCATCAAATGAACGATTACCTGCTTCCATATGAAAAACGGGAACTTTTTTTCTTTTTGCTGCTATTGCGCACAAAGCCGAATTGGTATCGCCTAAAACTAAAAATATATCTGGTTTTACCTCGTCAAGCACCTTTTCAATTTTGATTAAGATGTTACCAATAGTTGATAAAGCGGTTTCCCCTGCTGCTGCAAGAAATACATTTGGCTTACGAAGTCCTAAATCTTCAAAAAAGATTTCATTTAATTCATAATCATAGTTTTGACCAGTGTGGACAAGCGTTTGTTCAAACACATTTGAAGCGCGATCAATCGCCTTGATCACTTCTGATAATCGTATAATTTCCGGACGTGTACCTACAACCGTCATCACTTTTAGCTTTTTCATTTTATATCAACCTCCATGGGATATGTATCTGGATTCAAAGGATCAAAGATTTCAGAAGCCCACATAATCGTGACCAAATCCTCTTTGCCTAAATTCACAATACTATGGGTATATCCAGGTGGTATATCTACAACTTGTATAGTTTTGCCACTTACTTTATATTCGATAATATTTGTTTCACCAACTTTGCGAAAACGTATCAATGCTTCACCACTTACCACAATAAACTTTTCATTTTTAGTGTTGTGATAGTGATTACCTTTGGTGATGCCTGGTTTACTGACATTGACAGATATTTGACCTTGCTCGAATGTTTTGAATAGTTCAGTAAAGGAACCCCTTTGATCCAAGTGGGATTTAATCTCAAATGAAAATTGTTTTTCATCCAAGTAACTCAAGTAGGTTGCGTAAAGTTTTTTGTGAAGTGGGTTTTGTTGGTTTGGCAAGATTAAAGTTGATCTTGATAGAGCAAAACCTTGAATCGTTTTTGCTAGTTGCCCTACGGTTATTTCATATTCAGGTAAAACTCTAAGAATCCCGTCAATCGTTTCAACCTTGCCCTCTAAACACCGAATCAATTCATTCACTACATCATCAATATAAATTAAAGAAACTTTTGCATGTTCATCATTGATTTTGATCGGCAAATTTCTAGAAACGTTATAACAAAAGGTTGCTACAACAGAATTGTAATTTGGTCTTGACCATTTTCCAAAAACATTTGAAAACCGGTAAATGTAGATTGGGTGGTGATGAAGCTTAGAAAATGAAATTAATAAATCTTCTCCAGCTAATTTGCTTTTCCCATAAGGATTATCTGCAATCGCTTGAATGGATGAAGAAACTACAATCGGTGCTTTTGAGTGACTTGATTGAATAAAATTAATAAGTTTTGAAACACTATACACATTGCCTTCAATAAATTCATTAGGGTCATTGGGCCGATTAATACCAGCCAAATGAAATATGAACTTTGCCTCTTTAACATAACGTTCATACACATCATTAGGCGTTTCTTTATCAACCAAAAGTAATCGTTGATAACCTAATCCTTTTAAAGATGCAGAAAGATTTTTACCGATAAAACCTTTTGCACCTGTGATAAGAATAGGATCTATTTTTTCCATCCCGATAAGGCTTCCTTTACTTCTTCAAGTTGTATTAGCTTTTGTTTAATTTCTTGAATATTTAAGCGCTTCGTATTATGAGAATTATATTCTGTTAATGAAGATAGTTTTGGCGAACCCGATGAAACATAAACATCATAATTTAAATCCCGGTTGTCAGCAGGAATACGATAATAGTTTCCCATATCTTCACTTACTGCAAATTCTTCTTTTGTTAGAAGCGTTTCATATAGTTTCTCGCCGTGACGAGTCCCGATGACTTGAATTTTATTCTTGCCACCAAAGAGTTCAATTAAAGCTTTCGCTAAGTCCTCAACGGTACTAGCAGGTGATTTTTGCACCATAATGTCACCTTGTTTTCCATGAACAAAAGAATGCAATACGAGTTCAACTGCCTCTTCAAGTGACATCAAAAAACGTGTCATATTTGGATCGGTCACACTTAATGGTAAACCTGATTTAATTTGATCGATAAATAATGGAATAACAGAACCTCTTGAGGCCATGACATTTCCGTAACGCGTGCCACAAATTAATGTCTTAGACGGGTCGATTGTTCTCGCTTTTGCGATGAAAACTTTCTCCATCATCGCTTTAGAAATTCCCATCGCGTTAATTGGATAGACTGCCTTATCTGTAGATAAACAAATTACTTTTTTAACCCCGGCATGAATTGCTGCATTCAATACATTTTCTGTCCCTAATACATTGGTCTTCACAGCCTCGATTGGAAAAAATTCACATGAAGGAACCTGTTTTAATGCCGCGGCGTGGAAAACATAATCTACACCAACCATAGCATCAGCAATACTTCCTTCTTGTCTTACATCACCAATATAAAATTTAATTTTAGGATTCTTATAAAAGCGCCTCATATCTTCTTGTTTTTTTTCGTCTCTTGAAAAAATTCTAATCTCTTTAATTGATGTACTTAAAAATCTTTTCATCACTGCATTCCCGAAGGAACCTGTTCCACCTGTAATTAATAGAGTCTTTCCTGCAAATATATCCATATATTTACCCCTTTAGGTTTAACTGTTGAAAAAGTTCATTAGTAACCAATTCACTATTATTTAACGCTAACTTTAATAAGCGTTGATAACCCTCTTCATTAAAACCAATCTGTTCAGTTCGGTCAATAAATATTTTCTCGCTCTTCGTTTTAATGGTAGTTTTAGGATCAAGCAACAATTCTTCATACATCTTTTCACCTGGTCTTAATCCTGTAAATTCAATTTTAATTTCATCATAAGGGATGTAACCGGATTGCCGAATCATCTTTTCAGCTAAATCTAAAATTTTTACTGGCTTACCCATATCAAGGACAAAAATTTCTCCGTCTTGAGCGTAAACACCACTTTGCAGAATTAAACCTACTGCCTCGGGGATAGTCATAAAAAAACGAGTGATATTGCGATCGGTTACAGTCACAGGACCGCCTTTTTCAATTTGTTTTTTAAACAAAGGAATCACACTTCCATTACTAGCCAGCACATTCCCAAAACGAACTGCAGCATAGGATGTTCCAGTTTTTTGTTTGGCAAAATGACGCATAATCGTTTCTGCGTAGTATTTTGTTGCCCCCATCACGTTCGTTGAACGAACTGCTTTGTCCGTAGAAACCAAAACCATTTTTTTGATTTGGTACATTTGCGATAGTTTGGCAACATTATAAGTTCCTAGAACATTGGTACGAATTGCTTCTTGGGGAGAATCTTGCATTAAAGGAACATGTTTGTATGCGGCCGCATGGAATACTAAATTTGGTTTGTAAGTTTTATATATTTGTTCTAACCTTTCAAAATTGTACGTTGCACCAATTTGAACATGAATCGGAATCTGATTTTGAAGTTTTTGATTCATCCGAACTAATTCTTGTTGAACATCATAAACACCGTTTTCATAAATATCAAACAAGACAACTGCTTTGGGTTGATAGGTAAAGATTTGTCTGGTTAATTCACTACCGATAGAGCCACCCGCACCGGTAATCAACACTACTTGGTCTTTGATGAAATTTTTAATTTCATCATTAATAAGTGGTACCACATCACGGCCAAGTAATTCGTTCACATCAACGTCTTTCACTTTCATTTGTTGGCCGTCTTTTTCTAATTCTTCCATTAAAGGTAAACGGCGAATCTTAACATTGGATTTTTCCATGATTCTTAAAATTTCAAATAGTCGAGAACGAGAGATGTTACCAATCCCAATAATAACTTGGCTTACTTTATATTTTTCAATTAGCGTTGGTAATGATGTGATGGGACCTTCGACTTGAAGATTGAGAAATTTACGTTTCCATTTTTGTGGGTCATCATCGACAACCACGACTGGAGTGGCATTTAATGATCGATTGGTTCTTAGTTCATCGATGACAATTTTGGCAGCGGCACCAGCACCAATAATCAATGTACGAGTTAAATTCTTTCGATTCGATTGTTGATAACCTAATAAAATCGCTAAAGTCCTTCTCGCCACTCTTAAACCAATGAGTAAAGCGGGAACACTGATTAAAACAAATACGGCTTCAAGAATTGAAAAAGGAATTTCACGGATTAATACATAAACCAAAAACACCAAGTTAAATAGGATGGTAGTTAGACCAATTTTAAATGAATCAATAAGGCCAAAATATATTGTAATCATCGCATAAACTTTAAATAAGTTTAGAATGAAGATTAATAACAAAGCATATGTTGTTAAGGTCAGAATAAATGATGATGTTATGGCTAAAGATAAATCTCTAGAAAACAGAATTAAAAATCCAACCGATAAAATCGCAAAAAAATCCGCGGTGAGGTAAAGACCAACTTTGAACCACCGTGGTAATTTATTCATAGATTAAATGCTGTGAATAGGTTTTAGTAAACTAACCGTTCGTTTCACTATCGATTCCGCAAGTTCTTTTTGAATCTCACCTTTTAGATAACGATAAATTAATCTTGCGATGTCTCTAGCAATTTCTTCGGTAGCACCTCGAGTGGTTAAAGCAGCAAAACCAATTCGCACACCAGAAGTAATTTGAGGTTTTTCTTGATCATTCGGCAACATATTTTTATTTAAGGTCACACCGATTTCATCTAACTTTACTTGGCTATCGTATCCTGTTAAACCAAAACTAGATTTAGTATCGACTAAAAATAAATGGGTTTCAGTTCCAGATACTTTTGCCCCTAATTTAGCAAATTCATCTGCGCAAGCTTTTGTATTTTTTAATATTTGTTTTGCGTATTCTTTAAAACTAGGTTCTAAAGCTTCTGCGAACGCTTGCGCTTTGCCTCCAATGACGTGAACCAAAGGTCCACCTTGTGCGCCAGGGAAGGTCGCTGAATTTATCTTTTTCATATATTCTTCGTTATTCGAAAGGATCATGCCACCCCGTGGACCCCGAATGGTTTTATGCGTTGTGGAGGTCACCACATCAGCATATGGGAATGGAGAAGGATGAACGCCAGCCGCGACTAAGCCTGAAATGTGTGCCATATCAACCATAAAAATTGCACCAATTTCCTTCGCTACATTAGAAAATACTTCATAATCGGTTAAGTATGGATAGGAAGAGAAACCTGCAACGATGAGTTTAGGTTTTTCTTTTCGAGCAAGTGCTTGCATCCCAGCATAATCAATCTTACCGTCTGCTTTTAAACCATAATGAATAAATTGATAAAGTTTACCAGAGAAGTTCACACTACTACCATGCGTCAAATGGCCGCCTTCATTTAAGCCTAAAGACATGATTTTATCGCCAGGTTTTAAAAGGGCACTATACACGATAAAGTTGGCACTTGATCCAGAATGGGGTTGGACGTTAGCGAACTTACAAGCATAAAGTTGGCAAGCTAAATCAATCGCAAGTTGTTCAATTTTATCAACATGAACACATCCACCATAGTAACGTTTACCTGGGAAGCCTTCAGCATATTTATTGGTGAGAATGGAGCCTTGAATCCCCATTACTTGAGAAGAGGTATAGTTTTCTGATGCGATCAGTTCTAATCCTTCATCTTGGCGTTTCTTTTCTAAATCGATGTATTGGTTTAAGAGTGCTTGGTAATCCATAACTTTATTTTACATCCTTTGGTAGTTTGCGTTTTGGGTGACGATTTTACCTGGACCAGTCACTTTATATTTAATTACGTCGTTACCTCCAAAAAAGAAGGCTTTAAAAATATTCGTACGTTTCACCATTAAGGTCATGGAAGCATCCATATATGCAACTGCCGCTTGATCAAAACTTAAAGCTTTACCTTTCGTTAAGTTATATGTTTTTGCATCCTTATCGATAAGAATATAGGCAGTTCCTTGGCCGCTTAAGACTTGTAATGCTAAATCATCATTGCCAAACAAAGCGTCCCATAAATTAAACTTCTTTCTCGGTTTAATTTCTAAGCCTTTAGTCATGGCCAATAACGAACCTTTTTTAATGACGATTGGTTTTGATTTGGTAATGTTTAGAGTAACAATTTGTCCTGGTAAAGGCGCGGAGAATGCCATGATGCTTTCTGCTTTCGTCGCTTTATATTCATCCAAAACTTTAGCATCACCAAAAATTAACTTTGAAAAAAATGGATTAAGTTTTTTTGCAGTTGAAATTGTTTTCTTCGTGATTTCAGGGGTAATCAATGAAATCGTGGTGACATCATTTTCAGTGTAAATGGTGTCTTTGGCACTTAGTTCTAACGTTAAGACAGGTAGATGATCTCCAGTGATTATTACTTTCATAAAGTCCCCACTCTTCCTTCATATTTTAACCGAAAATCCATTAAAAAGATATGAATTTTCCTTTAATCATATCGTTATACTTTTTGAATTTGTTCTCCTATAATATAAGCGTATCTTCAGGGTAGGGTGTAACTCCCAATCGGCGGTCAACCCCGCGAGCAGCAATGCAGGAACTTGTGTAATTCAAGTGGCGACAGTAAAGTCTGGATGAAAGAAGATGTCATTTTTCATATGTACCCTGAACTTACTTAAAGGTCAGGGTTTTTATTTGAAAATTAAAACAGACATGGATTTTATGAGACAAGCCTTCACCCTTGCTGCGCAGGCAAAAGGGATGGTGGGTCATGATCCTTTGGTCGGCGCTGTATTTACCAAAAATCGCCATGTCATTACCAAGGGTTACCACGAAAAACTTTTTGGTCTACATGCAGAATTTGCCGCCTTTAAAGACCAAGACTTTGATGTAGAAGGTTCCACTGTCTATGTGACGTTAGAACCATGTGCACACGATGATTATTTTCCTTCTTGTGCTCAATTTTTAATTCGCAAGAAAGTTAAAAAGGTTGTGATCGCTTCTTTGGATCCCAACCCCATCGAAAATGGAGATGGCGTCAACGTATTGAAAAAAGCTGGAATCGAAGTCGTCACGGGTTTGATGGATGCTGAAAATCGCTCACTCAATCAAGCTTATTTTGAAAGGTTTAAATAATATGTTCTCAGGCATTATTGAAGAAATTGGTACCATTCAAAAAATACAGCAACTTGCAGATGGTTTCCGTTACACCATTCAAGCTAAACAGGTTTTAAAGGGTACAAAACTTGGTGACTCGATTGCGCATGACGGGATTTGTTTAACGGTTGTGAAAAAATCATTGAGAACTTACGATGTGGAAGTGATGAAAGAAACCATTCAGGTCACCGCTTTACGATTATGGAAAGAAGGGACGGGTATTAACTTAGAAAGAGCCCTTGCCGCGAGTCAACGAAATGGGGGTCATCAAGTTTCAGGCCATGTTGATGGCGTTGGTAAAATTATTAATCTTAAGCAAGAAGGCATTGCCACCATCGTCACGATTGAAGTGCCAGAAACGCTCACCAAATATATGATTCAAAAAGGTAGTGTGGCAGTGGATGGTATTTCTTTAACTTTAACCGATGTAACGAAAACGTCTTTTGCACTTTGGATTATTCCTCACACGAAACTACATACCACTTTATTATCCAAGAAGATTGGTGATCCAGTTAATATTGAAGTCGATATGCTGGCGAAGTATGTTGAGAAATTAATGCAAAAATGAAAACAAAATTTTCATCACTTTTAGAAGCTATTCATGCCTTACAAAAAGGTCGATTGATTATCTTGGTCGACGATATTCATCGTGAAAATGAAGGTGATTTTGTAATGGCGGCGGAATTCGCGACTGAAAAAACAATCAACACCATGATTACACTAGGTAAAGGTTTAGTGTGCGCTCCCATTAGTGATACCATTGCTAAAAAACTAGACTTACCATTGATGGTCAAAACCAATACTGAAAGTTTCCGTACTGCATTTACAGTGTCCATTGATGCAAAAACCAATACAACTGGGATAAGTGCTCAAGAACGGGCAGATACATTAAATCAATTGGCAAATCCAAATGCAAAAATAGATGATTTTGTTAGACCTGGTCATATCTTTCCTCTTATCGGTAAAGCGGGTGGTGTTCAATCTCGACCTGGCCACACGGAAGCATCTTTAGCCTTAATGCAGTTAGCTAAACTCAAACCGGTAGCCGTCATTTGTGAAATTATATTACCCAATGGTAAGATGGCCCGTCGTCAAGATTTATTTAAACTTGCGACCAAATTAAGGATGCCAATTTTAGAGATTAGTCAACTCATGAAACCATAAGGAGGTTCACTCATGAAAAAAATTCACATTATCGTTTCCGAATTCAATAACCCTATTCCTGAACAACTTTTACAAGGTGCATTACGCGCCTTGACTGACCAAAAGTTTTCCAAACAAAACATTGTTGTAACTAAAGTTCCTGGTGCATTTGAATTACCGATTGCCGCCCTTGCTGCTGGCCAACAAATGATGACCGCTGCGGTGATTTGTTTAGGGGCAGTGATTCGTGGAGAAACCAGTCACTATGATTATGTGTGTTCAGAAACAGCACGAGGCATTATGGATGTAGGTTTGAAATTAATGAAACCTGTGATTTTTGGTGTGTTAACTACAGACAATGAAGCACAGGCAGAAGCCCGTGCGAAAGGAGATAAAACCAACAAAGGTTATGAATGTGCAATAGCAGCCTTGTCGATGATCAACGTGTTGAAATCACTTCGTTAACGGTTAATAAAGGTAATTTAAATAATTGGGCTAAGGCCGGGAAAGTAATCTTGCCTTGGTATGTGTTAAGTCCGCTTGCTAGACCCGGATCTTTTTTCATTGCTTCTTTGAATCCTAAATTTGCGATCGCTAAACCAAAAGGAAGGGTTGCTTGATTTAAACCAATCGTGGAAGTTCGCGGCACTGCCCCTGGCATATTCGCAACACAGTAATGAATGACGCCATCGATTTCATAAATGGGTTGATCATGGTACGTTACTTTACTAGTTTCCGTACTGCCGCCTTGATCAATCGCCACATCAACGATGACTGAACCTTTTGGCATCATTTTCAAATAAGACTTTTTAATCAGTTTAGGCGCAGCATCTCCAGGAATAAGGACGGTAGAGACAACAAGATCGGCATGTTGAATACTATTGAGAATATTGGTTTCGTTAGAGGTCAACATCGTTAATCGACCATTGGCAAATGGTAGTAAGGTTTCGACTTGATTAAACTTGACGTCAATCGCGGTGACTTTCGCTTGCATACCAAGTGCAATTTGTGTGGCATTAAATCCAGCATAACCATTCGCACCTAAGACAACGACATGACCAGGTTCAACACCTGGAATACCACCCAATAAAACACCGCGACCACCAAAAGCTTTTTCTAAAAATTTAGCGCCTTCTTGTACAGCGAGTCGACCCGCAACTTCTGACATTGGTCTTAGCACTGGAAGTCTACCATTTGTATCTTTAATAGTTTCATAAGCAATTGCAGTGACTTTATTTTTTAATAAGGCATCGGTAAGCGGTTTTGCCGCGGCTAAATGTAAAAAGGTATAAAGAATTTGATGAGGTCTTAGTAAATTAAATTCTTCTTCAAGTGGTTCTTTTACCTTAATAATCATTTCAGCTTTTGCATAAACTTCTTGAATGGTGGATAAAATTTTACAACCCACATGAAGGTATTCATCATTTGAAAAACCCGACCCTAAACCTGCATCTTGTTGAATCAAAACTTGATGACCAGCTTGTAGGTATGCCTTTGCAGATGCTGGGGTTAAGCCGACGCGATATTCTAATTTTTTAATTTCTTTTGGGACACCAATGATCATAGGGGTCTCCTCGATTCGAATTTATTATATCACTCAGATTTAAGTTTACTTGCTTCACCATGTCGCACAAAAAACATGGTTCCAAAACTTAATAATGCAAAGAAAGTAGCATAGGGAAATAGCAATCTTAATCCAAAGGCTGTCATTAATGCCCCAGACAATAAAGGTGTGAAAATTTGCGCTGCCATCGAGGCAGTATAGTAGTAACCGGTATATTTACCAATATTACTTCCTGAAGACATTTCCACAATCATCGGATAGGAATTGACATTAATTGCGGCAAATCCTAAGCCAGCGATTGGCATGATGAGATAGATAATCCATGAAGTTTCTACTGTTAAAAATGAACCAACAAGCGTTCCTAATGCAAGCATGAGAATCCCAAGTAAGACAGTCTTTTTTCTACCAATTTTATTCGCAAGTGCTGCCAGGGGTAAAAATCCAATTAACGCTGCAATGTTAGCGACCGTAACAGGTAAAACATAGTTTGTGATTTCTAGGACATTACTAGCATAATCCGTGAACTTTGTGGTCACTGCATTAAAGCTAAAGAACCATAAAAATACAGACACCATGATTAGCCAAAAACTTAATTGATATTCTTTTTTCAGTGGGGTGGCAACATTGTCTTTTCTTGCTTGATCTTCTGCTTCCGTTTCATAACCTTGTTGAATCGAAACGCGGTGCATGTCTTTTACCCAAGCTACTTCCTTCACAATAAAACGGAATAATAATAAAATTGCAACCATGGTTAATGAGAGCATGATGAAGGCACGAATATAGGAAGTAAATTCTTCGGTGGCTGCGTTAATAATGAGCGTGGCCACTATGTATCCTAAAACTCCCATTAAATTAATAATGGCATTGGCAACACTGCGAAATGGTTTTGGGGTAATGTCAGGCATCAGCGAAACGGCAGGGGTTCGATAATAAGACATAGCAATTAAGACGATAAATAATGTCAGGATATATAAAATTAAATAAATTGGTGAAATCAATGTGATTTGATTGAAGATAAGTGTATATCGAACAAAGGATGCGTCTAATTTACTTGCAAAATAAACCACATCTCCAACAAGGGTGTAATCACGATTATGCGTTACTGCAATATCAATGATGAGATCTTTTAAATCAGTTTGGGTAGCAAAACTATAATTTTGATTGGTTTGGGTAATGCCTAGAATTCCCGCATCGACTACCGCAGATTGTTGATAAAAATCAACTAATGCAACCCCCACGATAAAAAAGGCGGCAATGATAATCCCGATGGTAATAAAGGGAGTTCTTTTACCTAGTTTAGAAGTAGAGCGATCAGATAAAGTTCCAAAAAAGGGTAATAAAAACAAACCCATAAGATTATCAAACGTCATGACAAAATTAGACCAAAATGGATTCAGTCCAAATGAATCGACGAGCATTTTAGAAATGACCGCTTCATAAAAACCCCAAAAGAGTTGGATCGATAAGAATGCTAAACCAATTAGAATCGTACGTTGATAATTTAATTTCATGATTAAAGCGTCTTAATTTTAATTGTTGCCGCTAATTTTTCGAGTTCAGCTAAATTGGTCACATCGCCACCTTCTACCTTTTTGACAGCTAAGGCCATGGCAAAGGCTAAGGATACTTTATGATCAGAAGTTTTTTCAAATTTAGACATATAACCCGCAAGTAAAGCATCGCCAGCACCAACCGTATGTTGGACTTTAACTTGAGGAGCTTCCACATGATAAGCTTTATTTTTATCGACGAAAATAGCACCATTTTCACCCAAGGATAACAACACTCTATTTTGAGTAATTTCTGCCACTTTCTTAGCTTGAGGAAGTAACTTCTTTATATCAGTGGCTTCTGTGTCTGCTAAAAATTGAAATTCAGATAAATTGGGTTTAATGATTAAAGGTTTATATTTGATTAATTTCTTTAATTCTTGTCCAGAAACATCTAAGACAAAATCGATTTTTCTTTGAATGATGTATTTGACAATTTGTTCAATCAATCCGGTTTTATCATTCGCAGTGGTAGATCCTGAAATAACCACAACATCTTTTGAAGTAATTGTATTCAATTGATTGAGTAAATTATTCAATTCTGAACCATTAATTTCTGGACCTGAAGCATTGAGTTCAGTTTCTTGATCATGAATCAATTTCACATTAATTCTAGATGTTCCTTCAATCATCGTTGGTCTAAGGTGGATATTTAAGTAACGACCTAATTGTCCTAACATGTAGTCACCAGTGAAACCACCAAAGAAACCAAGGATGGTGGATTTTACCCCTAAAGTATTTAACATGACAGAAACATTGATGCCTTTACCTGCTGCAACGACTTTTGCATTCGACGAACGGTTTAAAGAACCTAGTTTTAATTTTGGTAAATCTAAATAGTAATCAAGACTTGGATTTAACGTAATTGTGTAAATCATTGGGGTTATTTCTTTCTATTAAAATGAGTGAACATTATGTGATAAATTACCATTAATACTATTTTAACTTAAGCAAGTGATGAATTCGAGAAAGAAAACGCCTTTTGACTTGTCTATAATGTAGATAGGATGGAATTTGAAATGAATAATATTCTTAATTTAATGATTTTTGTAGGTTTTTTAGGGTTTTTGGTCAGTTTTGCTTACTTCATGATGCAAAGAACATTCCAACCTAAAATAAAGATACAAGTTGGACCATTATTGGGTTTCTTGTTAACCACCTCTTTATTGTTGGTGGGGACTTTAACACCAAAGTCCGTCGATCCCGTTCCGCTTCAACGAGTGGGTATCAATCAAGTCCAGGATGAAAATCACTTACGCTCTCTTCTTCAAGCAGCAAATGAAACCAGGGGAGAATTTACTGGTGTCTTAAGTCCAGGTGTTGCAGAAGATTCAACAGCTAATTCAGAACAAACTAGTAAAGAAAATTCATTTGTTGATACCAATAGTCAAGTTGCTGGCGTCAAGGAAGGCGATGTTGTTAAGACCGATGGTGAATTTATTTATTATGCAAGTCGCTGGGATAGTCGTGTGCGAGTGATGACCGTGGATACAAATAATGTGGTGGAATATGTTACAACCATTAATTTAAATACTGCAGAAGAAACGGTATACACCGACAGTATGTATTTAACGGATCAATATTTAATTATTATTGGTTATCGTTATAATTTAACTCAATCTTCATGTGCCAAAGAAGATGAAAATGGAGATGTTTATTTCTGTGCAGATTTTGTTTGGTGGCAACCCACTGGATCGGTGATGATCATTGATCGTGCAACTTTAAATATTGTGTATAGTCTTCAAACGGATGCAGCGTTCATTGATCACCGAATTGTTCCTATCATGGAAGGCGATAACATCGTTCAAGAAACACTATTTTTAGTTGGTCATTACTATTTTTATTCTTATCAAGTTGGTCAAGAATTACGCCCATCTTATATTGAAAATGATGGCGAAAAAGCATACATGCCTTACGCTTCAATGACTTATATTAACGAAGATAATTTATATGCGATGACGACTTTAACAGGCATTCCCTTACGTTCAACACCAGAAGACTTAACTTACCGTACCTCTGGCTATTTAGGAACAACGCCTGATTACAAAAAATTATATGTCAATTTTGAACACCTTTATTTAGCGCAATCCAATTATGTTTGGGAAGAACCACAAAGTTATCAAACAACAACGATTATGAAATTTGATCTTGAAATTGAAACGGGTGACCTTACCTTAGTGGCAGTTGGTACCATTCGTGGTGTGGCAGTCAATCAATTCGCGCTTGATGAATTTGAAGGAAATTTCCGTATCGCTACGACGGATACGGTTTGGGATTGGCGTGCTGGAGAATGGTGGTGGTCGTGGGAAAATCGCACTGTTACCAATCGTCTATATATCTTAAGTGATTTAGAAAATGGTAATTTCGGTATAGTTGCTCTTATTGAAGAAGGTTTAGGAAAACCAGGCGAATCCATTATGTCTGTCCGTTTCCAAGAACATTTAGCTTATGTGGTGACGTTTTTAAGAACTGATCCTTTATACATTATCGATTTAAGCGATCCACTTAATCCGGAAATTCGTGAAGAAATTGTATTGCCTGGATTTGATACTTATCAACATCCATGGGGTGATGGTCAACTCATTGGATTAGGCTATGACGCGAATGAAGAAGGGCAAATTACGGGAATGAAATTATCCGCTTACTCCACTGCAGAAGGAGAAAGTGATGTGATTCAAACATTAAATTTCTCTCAAGAATTATTAAGCGACATGTCAGACCAAGAAGGTCAAGTGTGGGGTTGGAGTTGGGCAGAAGCATTATGGGATCACAAAGCGATCACGGTATCCGTTGAACATGGCATCTTCGCCTTTGCTGTCAATGCTTATAGTTACCATATTGTGGAAGACATTGTGACCGAAGAAAATGAAGATGGTGATATTAAAACGGATGTTTATTATGACTATACGTTCACTTATCATAGTTACTACTTTGTCTTTAAAATTGATTTCAACCAAGAAGAACCTATTTCGCTCATTGAAAAAGTCGAACATCCTTCAAGTGAATTAGGTTATGTGCAAGTGGATCGAGGGGTCATGATCAATCAAGTCATTCACACTTTATCAAACCAACAAATGATCAGTTATGACTTCACCTCGGATTCAATTCTACAAACGCTTGTTTTTCCCGAATATCAACAAGCTTAAGCTTGTTTAGTCTTAAGGTGAATTCCTAATTTTGATTGGCGAATCGTTTTGACGATTTTTTGAATCACTGGTCCAAAGGCAACACCAAGGACAAACGATAACCAAGTGATCGAACTTGCATTCGTGCCAGACAATAGACCGTAAATCAACGCTAAAACAAAACCAAAATATGCAACAATCGTGCGCATCAATGGATAGTTTTTGATCTTAAATAATTTCATGATGGCAAAAGTAAATTCTTCAATCACCATGCCGGGGAATGTTGAAAGAATTAATAATGCGGATCCCAAACAATACACAAGAAAACCAACCCCATGACTCAAGATTGCAGATTCTAAATTGTTAATCACCCATTGTGGAAATAAAATATAGTCATAAAAATCCACCATACCGTTCGTTAATAATACAGAAACAAACACAAATGCTGATTTTAAATTTTTATTAATGAGTAAGATAAATAAAATCATTGTGTATGTATGAACGGTGGAGGCGGCACCAAAAGTAAAGAAGCCAAGAATTGGATTCAATAAAGCATTAAGTTCATAAGCTGCAACACCCCAAGGTCCTAAACCTAAAGTACTAGATTTCATCAAAAACACGCCTAATGAGGCAGTCAAAACACCTGTCACATAGAGGAAAAGAAGATGTTTAGAGGCGAGTAATGTTTGCTTCATATGGTACGATTGATGATTTTAAATCGTTGATATAGTTTGACGAAAAATGTAATAAAACTTCCAAAAGCCACTGCGAGCAAGAAGGATAAAATAGTGATACTTCCTAAACCATCCCCTTCAAGCAATGCATAAATTAATCCAAGTGTAATTCCAGAAAATTCAATAATCCATCGAGCGAGCGTAAATGATTTAATTTTGAAAACACGGATAATGGTGAGTTGAAGGTCGTCGTATACATTAGGTGGGAATCCACTGATGATGATCGTCGCAAGTCCCCATGTCATGACGAATAAAGCAAAGAGGAAAAAAACGATTCTCAACGATAAGGGAATTGCTGAAGGAAATAAAGAAGGTAAAATAACCACATCCCACAAATCAATGGATAAAGAAATCAAAAGCATCGGGAAAATGGCTAACAAAGCTTGTAGACGCTTACCAATCAACAACACGACAAGCAATAAAAAAGTGGTATGAATCAATGAACTTTGACCAAGGGTAATGGTTACATTTAAAGACAGCAATAAGCTTCTTAAGTTGATCACCGCAGTATCCCACGGGGCAACCCCTAGATTGGCACGGGAAAATAATGAAACACCTAAACCTAAGGCAATAATGCCTATGAAATAAAGACTAAGATAACGAAATGAGAATCGGTGCCAAGTTGGTTTCACAAAAAAATATTATACGCTTTTCTTCGAAGGATGATTGCGAATATTATCTTGAGATGGTTTACCTTGGTAAGAAGGGTAATAAGAATGGAAATATTGCATGGTCTTCCCAACGGGTTTACCATCATAATCAATCCGATCAGTCCAATCCTTTAATAAGCTTTTTGTTAACTTTCCATCGATGAGTGTTTTTAACAATGGCAGGATATAAGTCTTAGCCTCTTGAATCATTTGCATCACCGTGGCTTGTGAAGTTTTACCTGTGACTGGGTCTTTCCATTGTTTACGAGAAACATTGAGTGATCTATCTTTCACTGAAGCTGGTAATCGATGTGGATGAATCAAACCCATCGGTAAAGACCGTCGACCTGAAACTAGGATGACCAACAAGCGATTGAAAATCGATCCATGATACAAAAATCGATATACCGACTGCATATCCTCGACTGCTAATTGAAATGTCTCATGTTGGGTTTGTTTAGGGAATGCTTGGAAATATAATTGACTAATGGTTTGTAAACTTACTTTTGAAATATCTAAGGTAACTCGAGGTTGATAGGTTTTGGATTGAAGTTTAAAACGGTCGATTAGTGCAACATCCATTTCTACTTCTAACCTTGCATGATCGGCATTATAGTGACCCGATAAAGTCCCATGTTCGTCAAAACCTGAGCGATAAAAAACATAGGGATGGCAAGTGCGATCCAGCGCGTAATGGGTTAAAGCACCCATCACATAAGCTTTCGTTACTTCATCGGCTTGATTACTCATCCAACCTTGCTCAATCAATGGCCAAAGGGAATCGACGGGGTCTTGATTGTGTAACGTCGATCCGAATTGATTAATTGAAGTCGTCGATAATCGTTTCTTTAAAATAGCATGACCATAGAAAAAAAATGGATCCGGTCCTTGCGAACCTAACCACACCGATGCAATTTGAGTATGCAAAAAAGGTGATGATTTTTTAAGATCGTCAATAATTAAATTGGCAAAATATTGATGGGTTAAAATCGAAGGCATATCCTTATTGGTCTAAATAAGTGGTGGGAATTTTTCTTGCCCGATTAAATAAGTAAGCTCCGCCAAAGAACAGGACAATAAGGGCTAGGATACCATACCGCATTGCACCAGGAAAATTAGGATCCACAATTTCAGTTGTATCGTTAATGATTAAGACGATTGAACTCACCACGGCTATAATTGCGGGCCCCATAAAGGCAGCAACGCGTGAAAAGACTGTGTATAGACCAAAAAATTCATTCGCTTTTTCTTTTGGAATGATCTTACCAAAGTAGGATCTTGATAAAGATTGAATCGCGCCTTGAGAAGTGGCAACCAGCAATCCTAAAATAGTAAACATCGTGACATCATTAATAAAGAATCCAAATAAGCTGATGAATGCATAAACTCCAATGGTCACCAGTAATAAATGTTCTGTTTTATAACGTTTGGCAAGTTGCGCAAACAATAATGCAAATAAGAAAGCGGCAACTTGAATCATTAAGAAGATAGGTAATAAAACATCATTAACATTTTCGCCAGTAACTTCAGGAATCGCATTGACTGCAAAGGGAACAGCTTGAGAAATAATGGTATGTACGCCATCAATATAAAAAAAGAATGCGATTAAAAATAAGAAGACTTTTCGGTATTTTTTTGCTTCTTTAAATGTGGAAAATAATCTTCCGAAGGATTGTTTAACAGGATTCTTTTCGGGCTCAATACCGTGAACTTGTTTAACATGTCTTAAAAATGGAATTGAAAATACAAACCACCATAAGGTCGTGACTAAAAAGGTTAATTGTAAATCAATAGGATCTGGTAACAACATGATAAAGGCAATCCCTAACACTAAGGGAATAGTAGACCCACCTAAATATCCAAAGGCATAGGCAGTGGTAGAGACATTATCCATTCTTTCGTCTGTGGTGACATCAACGATAAATGAATCATAAAAAACATTGGTCGCGTTATACGCAAGATAGGCAACTGCAAATGGAATTAAAACAAGCCACCAAGGGAAATAGGGATAAAGTGGAATCAACACGCTACTAAAAATACCAACATAGAAAAATAACTTAAAGAAACGATTTTTTGTACCACGATAATCCGATAAAGTTCCTAATATAGGTGAACTAATCGCGATGATAATAGAAATTGTAGAAATGATAACTTGATAAAGAATGGAGGATTGATCATTGGTTAAACCGCCACCACCCTCAGTAGATAAATATGCATAGAGTCCGGGAAAGATAAAGGTAGCGAACACAACTGTAAATGCAGATTCTGCCCAGTCATAAAAAATATAGGCCCATTCTTTTTTTGTGAATTTAGCCGGCGTCTTTTTCAATGATTTTTCCATAAGTAACCTCTAAATGTCATTTTACCATTGTTTCTTCAATTCCTTGCGAAAGGATTTATTTTTAACCTAATCTTAAAGAATGTACAATAGAATCATGCTTGAAAGCCTTTGGTCAACGATTGAAATATGGATCCTTTCTCTAGGATTAATGGGGATCATCTTTGTATTCATCCTTGCTATCCTTCATCCGACTTTAGAAGGACCTGCTGCCATCTTATTATTGACCGTGCTTACCATACTTTTAAATCATGTTTGGTTAGCGAGTTTGGTGTTATGGATAGGTTTTACCATTGGGTTCTCTCTTTTTTATTTTTTCATCCATTGGCTCCACCAAAAAACCAATCAAGTTGTAGAAAAATATAAACCAACTAAAAAAGCAATGATGTGGGTGAAACAACAACCGACTTGGAAACATATTATCGTCATCGGTATGCCTTTGGTATATACCTATCCATTGCGTATTGCTTTTACTCTCCAGCACAAAAAATTCTATGATTATTTCTGGCAAACTTGGTTACAGTATGGGGTGTTAACGATTGGAAATCTTCTGATTTATTTTGGAATAATGCAACTGATTTTTTTCAACTTACCAATGTGGATCATTGGAGTCATATTAGCCATTTTATCGATTGGCATCTATCTCATCAAAACCAAAATTAAAGTTATTTGATCCGTTTAGTGGAATGACGAACGATGAGTTGTACAGGAACTTTCGTAAGTCCCTTGGTTTGATCGTCAGACTCAATCATCGACAATAATTTTAAGGCTGCGGTTTCTGCAATCCTTTTTTTATCTTGGCGAATGGTCGTTAATGGTGGGGAAAACAAACCTGCAAATTGAATATCATCATATCCAGATACGGAAATATCTTCAGGAACGCGATAACCTAATTCTTGTAACGCCATAATCAGTCCCATCGCAATATCATCAGAAAACGCAATAATCGCTTGTGGTTTGACTTGCCAACTTTGAATCCATAGAAGTGCTTGTTCGTAATAATGCTTGACGCCATATTTATCAGTAGAAAAATAAAATTCCTTAGCGCGATCTGTTTTAAATTGTAAGGTTAATTTTTCAAAGGCTTCGGTTCGTTGTTGATAGGCTCTCGATAACGTCGATCCAGAAAAAGCAAAAATCCGTTGAAATCCAAGCTGTAAAAAGTGTTTAAAAATAAGTTCAATGCCTTGAAAATCATCACTAATCACCGTGGCAAGTAAAGGATCCACCATGTCAACGGATACACATGGAATATCAGCGCGGATTAATTCTTGAATATCAGAAGCGTTGATGTCGCCGGTTAATAACAAAACACCATCCACACTTTTATTTAAAGCCCATTGTAAATAGGTTTGTTCTTGCGCACCTATTTTTTTAGGAATAAACACAATTTCGTAACCCTTATCTTCAATGAGGTTTTTAAAAGCTTGAATAATCGATCCAAAGAAAGGATGTTCCAAACCGAATGAAGCAATGTCTGAAAAGACAACGCCAATAGTCCATGTGTGCTCTGCCTTTAAGATTCTTGCAGAATGGCTTGCAACATATCCTAATGCTTTTGCCCGCGCTAGCACCCGATTTCTAGTTTCTTCAGTGACACTACCTTTATCATTGAGAATTTTACTGACGGTTCCTGGAGATAACGAAAGATCTGCAGCTAATTGATGAATGGTAAGTTTACGTAATTTACTTTTCATCTTTGATGATCGTGGCAATCGCTTTCGCCTCTAAAGTAAAGGTTTGCCAAGTTCCTTGAATTTCCATCGAAAAAACTTGAGGAAGCGTGGTGGTGTTTAATAAGACCATCACATTGTTTTGTTCAGGGGTTTGATAAGCAACACCAAGCATGCCATCAGGAAGTTTTCCAATGAATTGGATGCGCTTGGATTGAGGTGGAATAAATTTTGAAAAATGACCAATCACATAATAGGAACTATTTTTAATCACAGTTTGAGATCGGCGATCAAATAAAATAGGGGCATCACAATAATTTCCAACATGATTAGGACCCCCTTGTTCGTTTAACACTAAATTCCAGTCGATGAATCCTTCATTCCCTTGTAAAAAATCTCCGATAATATTACGGGCATATCGTTCTCCGGTATCCCAAGATCCTGGTCGAGGACCTCCTTCGATGCAACCTTCTGTGAACAATAAATGTTTATCCGGAAACAATGCTTTTGTTTTACCGACATTCTCAAACTTTTCTTCTCCATACCAATGGAAGGCTGTCCCCCAAACAAATTGACTGGCTTTGGGATCAGCATAGATGGGTGTAACTCTTTCAACCATGATATCCCGATTATGGTCCCATACAAGAAGTTTAATTTGATCATGAAAATATTTTTGCAATAGTGGACCTAAATGTAATTTAATAAAGTCTCGTTCTTGTTCAGGTGTGTATAAGCATGAGTCCCAAACTTGTTTAGCAGCAGGTTCATTTTGTACGGTGACACCCCAGGGTTGAATGCCTTCTTGTTGCAATGCTTGAATAAACTTGATGTAGTATTGTGCCCATAATGAATGGAATTCTGGTTTTAAGACCCCGCCATGATTCATTTGTAAATTATCTTTCATCCATCCTGGAGGCGACCAAGGTGAAATCAAAATTTTTAAATCTTTTTGTTTGGCTAAAATCTTTTTTAACATCGGTAAGACATACCAAGATTCTCTGGCGATAGAAAAAGTTGATAATGTCTTATCACCATATTCAACGTAAGTATAATTTCCTAAGGCGAAATCACTGGAATTCATATGGATACGAGTAAAGTGATAATCTAATCCATCTTTGGAAAAATATAAATCCAATAAGTTTTGCACGGTGGCTTCATCATGGTTTTCTTTGATCGTGTAGGCCGCTGATTCAGTAAGGGAACCACCAAATCCAAGATGGGTTTGATAGGTTTGGTTAGGATTTAAAGTTAAACTTGTCCCCATCGGCACCTTTGAGAGTGTCACAGGTTGATTTGCCCAGCGAGCTCCTGAAGCAGTACTGACAATGACTTTCATTCTTGATACACCTCAATTTTTTCAACATCCATCACATATGGCATGTCTTGTTCTTCAATTTTTCCACCCCAAGTACCTCCAACCGCAATATTAATGAGCAGATAATAGGGTTTGTCAAAAGGCCAACTTTCAATTGGATCATTTGGTTTCTTCTCAAAGGTTACATAATGAATATCATCAATAAAAAAACTAATGCCTTCGGGACGCCAAATCATTTTATAATCATGAAAACCTTCCATGATGCCAGGAATTTTTTGAAACTTCGTCCGTTGCGTTTTAATAATGTGATTATGTAACTGTGAATGCAAACTAAAATGTAAAACTTCTGGATCATGTCCCACCATTTCTAATAAGTCAATCTCACCACACAATGGCCACTTTACAGTTCCAATATCGTGACCTAATAACCAAATTGCGGGCCAGGAACCTTTTCCATGAGGAAGTTTGGCGCGAGCAATAAACGTTCCATACTGCCATTCTTTTTTATCTTTTGTATTTAAACGAATGGATTGATATCGACACTTTTTTTCAGCAGGATTGATATCGGCAATAATTCGTAAGCCCTGTGGAGTGATCTGGAGGTTTTTGGGTGAATCCACATAACATTGTCGTTCATCGTTAAACCATTTTTCACCTACTTCTAAATTCCAAACATCACGATTCAAAGATTGAAACGTTTCTTTAAAGACAAGTTTTTGATGTGGTTTGAGCATGAGTTTACCCTCCAAAGTTAAAGGTAATAGCATCGGATAAGGGTGAAGTTCTACCAACAAAATCAATCGCTTCAACTTGAACTTGGTAACTCCGTTCTTCAAGTCCAACGAATGTAAATTGATTAATTTTTGCTTCGCGATATTTCACACCATCTAAATAAATCGCGTAATGGCTAACCCATGTGTCATCATTTGGGCGATTCCAATGAATGGTATTCTCGAGTTGCGAAGTTGCGAGGGCTGTTGGTTTTTCAGGTGGTGTGAGATCATGATTGGCATAATCCCATTCATATATGCGTAAATAATCGATTTCAAATACAGTAGGAAAGGCAAGCGGATCAATGCCTTGAACTCCACCCCAACTACCACCAACCGCAAGATTAATGATGAAATAAAATTCTTCTTGAAATGGAAATACATCATCATAAGGGACGTCTTGATTAAATTGTGGAACATATCGATAGGTACCATAAGGATTGCCTTCCACAAACATCCTAATTTCTCCTGGTAACCAAATCATTTCATATTCATAGAATTGATTTTCAGGATCGACTAATACTCTAGAGGCACTGGGATTGTTATTTTTTGTATGATTGAATTTAGTCGTATGCGTTGCCGAAAAAACGGTGCCTGGGTCATAACCGACATATTCTAAGATATCGATTTCACCACTATTAGGCCATTGTCCAAAGCGATTGAACAACGGTAACATCCATACTGCTGCCCAAGTTCCTCTTCCTGCAGGCATTTTGGCGCGAAACGTTACTCGACCAAATTGAGGATTCACTTTATAACGGGAATTAATTCGACCACTGGTATATTGCTTCCCTAAATAATTTTCTTTTTTAGCTGTAATTTTTAAAGTGCCATCACTGACTGAGATATTTTCACTGCGGTAGTATTGAGCTTCTTGGTTACCACCACCATCGCCATTCACTTCAATATTCCAATGATCAGAATTTAGATCATCTCCATTAAATTCATCAGTCCATGTACATACCCATTGGTTATCAATCGTTTGTACTCCACAACCTTCCACAGGGGTTAATGGTAACCTTCCATTAGGAACACCACTTGATGAGGATGAGCTTACACTTGGATTGACACAAGACGTGACGGTCACGATTAAGAATGTTAAAGGCCATATTTTTTTCATACTATTCTCCAGTGATTCCCGTTTTATCGATACTTTGCGTAAATAATTTTTGACCAAAGAAATACAGTAAAAGTAAAGGTAATATCGTCAACATATTTCCTGAAAGTAAAATGGCTTCATTTAGTTCTGCTCCGGGTGTACCAGGTGGGAAAATTGTTTCATACGAAGCTCTAAAAGCTTGTAACCATAAAGGCAAGGTCACCTTATCACCTACATATAAGCCGGTAATAAAGGATTCATTCCAATACCAAACAAAACTAAATAAGAAAACGATGACAAAAGAAGGTATCGCTAAAGGCAGGATGATGGTTCGGAAAATTCTTAATTGACCAGCCCCATCCACTTCTGCAGATTCAATGAGGATGCCTGGAATCGTTCGATAGAATGTGTAAAAAATCAAAATGTAAATTGCAGCATTGATACCTTGCCCTGTCATCGCTGGTAACAGCATCGCCCATTCAGTTGAAATGATTTCTAATTCTCTAAAGATAAGCATATTCGCAACCATGGTCACTTGTTGAGGGAGAATAAAGGTCGCTAACATAATTGCAAAGAATAAGCGTTTAAAAGGGAAATCAAATCGAGCAAAACCATAACCAATTAAAGCACTCGATAAAGTCGCACTGACACTGACCTTTAAAACATAGACGGTTGAATCAATCAACGAGTTTGGCAAACTTAAAACTTGAAAGGCGCGTTCATAGTTTTCCCACTTTAAGACGGTGGGAATCCATTGCACACCAGGATTAATCAAATCATCAACAGATTTTAAACTGTTGATCAACATAAATAACAGAGGATATAAATAAATATAACTAAAACTAATCAACAATAAATAAATCACAACCTTGTATAGCAAACCATCAGTTAAGGTTTTTCCTAACCAAACTTTTTTCATTTTTTGTTGTTGGGAGACTGAAATGAGTGAGGAAAGTTTCATTTTACTTTACCTCTTTTTTCTCGGGTAAGACTTGTAAAAACTAGAATCAATAAGACCATACAAATGAAATATACCCACGCCATCGCTGCTGCATATCCATATCCAAACCAGAATGCAGAATCAGGAGCCCCCACTAACATGTGGGTCCTTGTTAAATCTAATATGCCACCTGGTTCAACAAATAAGGACATCGATACCACAACATAGACAATGGAAATACCGGTAAACGGCATTAATGATGGTAAGGTAATTTTCCAAAAACGCATCCAAGGTGAGGCGCCATCCATACTGGCGGCTTCATATAAACTCGGATCAATTTTTTGTAATCCTGCTAAATAAATGAGGATAGGAATCCCTGCATACCATAGGATTAAAAGCATGGAATTAATGACAGTGGTTAAAGGATCTGCTAAAAAGCTTGGTAAATTATTGACGATATAACTATAGATTCCGCTCGCCTGTAAATTGGGTAAAGTAATCGCACTTTGAGCATTCAATTCATTGATGACAGGACCCGTTGAAATAATCACCGGTAAAAAGAAAACAGTTCGCCACAAACTTTTGGTCTTGATTGGCATATTGACGAGGACGGCAATGATGATTGAAAAGACAATGATGATGGGAACCGCAACCACCATTCTTCCTAAATAATTGCTATAAGCAGGCACAAGGGTTTGACTTCTGAATATGTTGAC
This sequence comes from Bacilli bacterium, assembly GCA_049419605.1. Lineage (GTDB taxonomy): Bacteria > Bacillota_I > Bacilli_A > RFN20 > CAG-826 > UBA970. Next base: position 18,277 of record JBMSKF010000005.1, on the reverse strand, counting down.
ATAATTCGTGAAGCCGATGAATGTGGTAATAACGCCTTCTTGTAAGTTGTAATAGGCTTCATGAAAACTTAAATAAAATGAATATCCTAAGGGATATAAGGTAAAAATCGCAATCCCAATTAACCATATCAAAATAAATAGATAGCCATAAAATGCATGCCGACGTTTTCTTGTAATACGAATGGTGATTAAGGAAAATATTTTCACTGTATTACCGATTTCTCGATAAATAAAATTATGTTTTAAGCGATAAACAAAACGGTCTAAGGGAGGTTGAATCTTAGCTTGGTAAAATTGACTCATTGATTCCATCAAATTCAAAAGACGCGTTAAGAATTGTTTAAAAATAGAAGGTCTTTTTGTCTTCATAACACAACCTCATAGTCTAATGCCGCAATCGTCAGTTGATCAACGGTAACAGGTGTAGAACGGTAATTAATATATAAGGTGACGCCATTATCATAGACAATGCGACTAACCCCGGTTTGTACCATCGTTCGTTCAGCGACCGTAGTTCCCAACACCGGATTTAATGCAGTTGCAATATATTGATACACATCTTGGATGTCATCTTTGAAATCACTATAAGCGGTGGTGAAGTATTTATTGCTATAAGTATAACGAAGCGCGCTACTTGGTTGATCGGTTAATAAATAACTTGGATTCACTGCAAAATCAATCATTTGGAGTAGTCGTTCTTTTCCTAAAGCATTAAAGTTTAAATAAGGTGTGAAGGTGGGCACATACCCTTTTAACACATAAGGAACAAGTGGCACTAAGTCAGTAAATAAATCCAGCTGACTATTTGTGATTGGCATTTCTAAATAATGACTGACATACGGGAACATGTAGGCAGATGGCCGATTCATCGCTGAGCGGTTTAATGATGCAGCCATATCGGTCACAATTTGTAAAGTTTCAGAACGGTTGATTCGTTGATCATCATAATAGCTAAATAAGGTTTGACCAAGATGAGGGAATGCAAATCCGCTTGCCCCTAAGTCATCTATCACTGCGATATCATTTGCTAGTTTTTCTTGAGCGATGGTTGGGTAAAGATAATACTCATTAATCGGTTGATTATCCAAGCGATTGAGACGATAACTCATTTTTAATTTAGAGTAATTTCGTGCGACATCGCGATTAAATTCAACTCGGCGAGAAAGTTCACTACTCACAAGATAGTCCTGTTCAAGGAATAGATGCTGGCCATCTTCGTTGACGTCTGCAATCACATCTAATAATCCTTGACGATCGGGTAAATTAAAATAGTATGGTTGGCGGTAAGCATACCCATCGCCAGACCATCCTTTTAAGACGATAAGCTGCTCATCAATACCTTGTTCATTGAGTTCATCTCGCATGCGTTGAACATCATCCATTGAAGTCATGGTTAATCGTGATGTGCCAAAAAAAGTAGGTTCTTGTTCGTGAATTAGCATGGCAAGTTGAATCGGTGTTTCTGTGTTTTCTAATGCTTGAATAGCTTGCCGAGTTGCTAATTCATTTTGATAAGATTTTGCCACGCCAACGTAATTAGCTTGGTCTTCTTTTAAAATACGGTAAACCCCTTCATAAGGTTGCGTAATCATTTCTGTAGGAATAACATCTTGACCATCACCAGCACGATTAATGATATTTCGATAAATACGTCGAACGTTATATCGATTTGTGATGCGATGATAACGAGTGTTTCTACCCCAGAAATTCGCTAATAAGGTTGCATGTTCTGCACCCTCAACTATGTCATGATAAAAACCAATACGATTGACTTGATGAATCATGCCATAAATAGGAAGGGATAACGAGGCAACCGAGTTTCTTAGATAACCTAAATCTGAACCATAATAATCAGATTGATAGGTTTTATCAAAACGTTGATTGGTTCTGACTAATGCACCAACGCCATCTGGAATGACAACATAACCGGGATAAATATCCTCACGAGCAGAACCAAAATATGGGAAAAATTGTAATCCAAGTAAGCGATATTGATCATTATTTTCTTGGATAGTTGTTGGATTAAAACGAACAGAAAATCCATTCGATTCTAAGCCAATGGTGATGTCAAAACTAAAACCATAGTTTGTAATCTGAATCGTGGATTTAAAACTTGTTTCATTAATAGATGAAGTGGTGACTTGTACTCGACTACGTTGATAACTATTCGCCTCAATTAAATAAGGTCTTGTCCAATCAATGTTGGTTAAATCCTGCGAACCATTCGTTTGATAACTTACATCTGCAATGGTGTACAACGATTCTACTTTAATTGCACTGCTACTAATATTATTGGTTCGGATTGATTCAATCCATAAACCTGAATTCATTTGATTACGATTCGCTGTGTTATCTTCTCTGGTTTCAGAATACCCTTGGAATTCTGGACGCGAAGATAACATATAACCAGTTGCCTTATCCTCAAGCAACAATGAAAAAGAATCTTTTTCAAAATAAAGATTAAGGTTGTTATTTTCTAACATTAACTCATAACCAAGAATATCAAGTTGTTCTTCGCTATATTGTAAGTGAAAGTCATCTTCGAAACGGTTTAAAACAGCCGCATTTTGTTCATCTACTTGCGTGTATCTTGAACTACTCAATAATTGGTTTTCAATAAAAGCAAAATTATCAACACGAGGAGCAACCATTAATGTTGGATCCTCTTGGGTTGTCACAATTAATACGGGTAATACAATCATCGGAATGATGAATCGTGAAAGTTTAAACACGGCTATTCACCTCCTGAATGATATCGGCGATCAATTGATAAACTTCTCCAAGCAAGAAGACAATAATTAAGGTTAAAGCAAGTAACATAATGGCAGTAAAGATCGTGATGAGAATGTTTTTAAACGTCGGTTTGATGTCATAGAAATGAATTTCTTTCACCATGATAAACATATATATCACGGTAAAGCTCACACCAATGCCATATATCAAATCATAAATAAAGCTTTCATTTGCCGTTAACCCATGCGAAATGATCGTCAGAATTGGGAAGGTGATAATCATTGGCAATAATGTTAAGGCTGATGCTTGAAATACTTCCGATAATTTACCATCGCCATCTCGTATGGAACAAACTAAGTAGTTACTAACAACCCACAAACCAAATGGAACAAAGACACCAATCACTTGTTCAACTATATTAATTTCAGAAGAGATTAAACCGTTAAATAAAAAGTTGGTTTCGTATATCCAAATTAAATACGCGACAAAGAATGCGATTAAATAAATAAGCGCACTGCGGTTGCTAAAGGTTTGATGACGTTTGATATCATCATATCCATCAACCGGTTTGGCAAACACTTGGAAAGGAAATTGGAGTTCTTTAATCCAATTAGGAAGCGTGGTTTTTTGTTTTAAATTATGGATTTGCGTTTGCACCCAAACATAGCCAGGAATGAATTTGCGAACCACATAGAAAGCGATAAGTATCATTAAGAAAACGACGAAAGCATTGCCATTGACTAACAGGAATTGGTTTCGAACTTCCCAGTAAGCATTGGAATAACCTCTAGTATCTCTCGCTAATCGATAGTAAGTTAAGGCAGATTCATAATCTTGTAAAGCAAAATAAGCGTCACCCAATCCTTGATTTGCAAGGTCAAAAAGCCGATTCATTTTTAAGACGTTTTGCCAAGGGACCAAAGATTCGGCATATTTTCCATCAAAGTATAAATCGATAGCATCATGAACTAAATTTGCAAATTCGGTTGGAATAAAAATTTGGAGTGCGCCAGTTGCTTCATCAACTGCATATAAATTATTTCGGGAATCAATCGCGATCCCTTTGGCTCGTTTAAATAATCCTTTTTGCCCAATGGCGTCCGGACCTGAAAATAAAAATAGCACGGAACCATTAGGATCATACTCAACGATATAACCTTCAGAGGTTAACGTATAAATCGTGTTATACGGACCAACCGCAATATCTTCAACTGTATTAAAACCCCAAACCGATTGATTATAGATGACGTTAGCAATGTTGAGTTTTAAGTATCCATCTTGGTCTTTGGTAGAGGTTAAAATTAAACCACTTTGATCAATACTAAGGTTATAAACAGGCTTAGGAATGATTTGGAAAAAGTTACGTCTTGTTTCTTCATCAAACAATAGCGAACGAATGGTGTTTGCAATTGTGGCTGGAATTCGATTGCCACCGAAATAACCAAAGAATTCACCATTATTTTTAAACTGAGCAAGACCGTTCACGTTACCGGCAAGTAAAACATAGACGTTGCCGCCTCGATCGGTGACAACTTTGGTAGGATCAAAGGGATCTTCTTCACCAAAGAAAGGTGAATTAAGAGGTTTTTGATACTCGGTTTGTACCCTATATTCCCCGTCATCATTGATGAACTGATAAGCTTTTTTATTGGCAAAGTCTGCCACATAAATCGAACCTAATTCATCAACATGGACACCTGTTGGTTCGTTGAGTATACCTAAACCAATTTCAATCGCTTCATCATTTTGCAAATTATATTTGATGATGGATTTTCTACCTTTATCAGCAACATAGATAATATCTTGTGAATCCACGTAAACATCTTGGGGTGATGATAGGGTGAAATCACCAAGTTGCGTTGCAAGAGATAACGGTAAATATGCATCTTGGGTTTGGATAAGTTGTTGCCGTGAACTTGCATAAGTGTAAGTTTGATAGGGCAATCCATTATCTGCAAGCGTGGGTACTACCGTTCTTTGCGGTAATAACAAACCTAAGTTTGCAAAAAGAACTAGATATAACCAGCGTTTCATATTACTTCAACCCCGAGTGCGCCATCGTGGACATCACTTGACTTTGTAAGATGACAAACAAGACTAAATTAGGAATAAACATTAATAACGATGCCGCAGCCGCCATTCCTTGTCCAGCAATGGTATTACCAACTCCTGAAGTTAAAGTTTGTAAGAAAAATGCTAACGTTCTTAAACTTTCGTCATTAATAAATAAGGTTGAAGTGGAGGTATCATTCCAAATTAATTGGAAAGCAAGAATACCAACAGTGGCAACTGCTGGAGCAATCATCGGCATGATGACTTTAAAGAATATTTGCATCTCACTAGCCCCATCAATACGCGCGGCTTCAATAAAATCATTAGGAATTTGATCGATGAATTGTTTGATTAAAAACATAGCGACAGGCATGGTAATTAGCGGGAAAATATGAGCGAAATAGGTATCAATCATTCCTGATTGGGCCACCACAATATAACGAGGAATTTGCACCGCGATTGGCACAAACATTAAAGAAATCGTATTGATTTCAAATAATAATTTCTTTCCTTTAAAATGCAATTTGGCTAAACCATAAGCGGATAAAGCGGTAAATAAAATTGCCAAGCCAACGCCGATACCCGTGATGAACAAACTATTTAAAACATAACGAGAAAAAGGAACGCCTGATGTTGAAACAAGTCTAGCGAGTTCAATAAAGTTATCAAGGGTTGGATTTTTTACAAAAAATGCAGGAGGATAGGCAAAGAGTTCTGACTGTGGTTTAAAGGCGTGATTGATGATAAATAAAATCGGTAAGATCATCAAGACAGAAAATGAAATGAGAATAATGAAAAAAGGAAGTTGTCCTTTATGGAAACGGTCCGGATTAATTTGTGTTCCTAAAAATTTTGAGGCCATTAATCTTTTTCTCCTAAAAACTTCCACGTTACCTTAGAAATCGCATACACCATCAACAATAGAATGACGGAAATACTCGCCGCGTAACCCATCATGTAACGAATGAAACCAAAGTCTTCAATGTGATTTACAATCAATTGACCGGCATAATTTGGCGTAGGATTGGTTCCCGACAAAGCAACACCAATTGCACCTGCTTGGAAAGTACCCACGACAGCCATGACTGCACCAAAAATCATTTGTGGCTTCATCGCTGGGATGGTGACATAAATAATTTCTTGGAACCAATTTTTGATGCCATCAATATAAGCCGCTTCATATAGTGTACGATCAACGTTTAAAATCCCGGCAAGCATGGCTAAGAAACCAACCCCGATGGAACTCCATAATGACACCACAATCATAATGGTCATGAGCATATCAGGATTTTGTAAAAATTGAATCGGTTCTACAATCAAACCTAAATCCAACATAATCGCATTCAAGTAACCTTGAGCATCTCCAGAAAAGATAATGCGCCACATCGCTGCCATAGCAACCCCTGCAGTTAAAGAAGGTGAATAAAAGATGATTGCTAAAATCGTTCTTGGTCTTTTCGGTAAGTGGGATAACATCCATGCAACCATAAAGGACAATGCATACCCAACTGGTCCCACAATAAATGCAAAACGCAAGGTGTTGGGTAATACGTATCGCATAAAGACAGTGTCTAAAGTAATTAATTCAATATAGTTTGTAATGCCAATAAAGGTTGGAGTTTGTATGGAATTAAAGAACGTGAAGGATAATCCAATTGCAGCGACAACAGGTACCACAATGAAGACTGCAAACAAAAACCAATAAGGGAAAATAAACCAAGCAGGGCGATTCATCCGATCTAATAATCGATTAAGCATGTTGAGTCAACCACCAATCTATATTATCAATCGTCGGCACAGGATACGGTCGTAAAATTTCACCTTGGAAGGTGTAACCGAATTCGGCCATCTTATAAATAATTTCCCGATTAGAAATTCTCACTGCTTCATCAATCGCTTGGCGTGGATTGATTCCTTGAAAGACAATATTGGTCCAAGCATTGGATAATTCTCGTTCCACCATATAAGTGCCAGGAATCCGACTAGCTTCTAAAGCATATTCCCATTGCGCTAAAACAACTGACTTATATTCTTCAGGCATACTTGATTCAGCAAAAGCCTCTAAGTTAGCAGAGTTCCAGAAATAGGTTTTGCCATAGGTACTTTGAAGCGTGGAACCAAATAAAGTTTGAATAGGTGTCGACATCCACCAAGACAAGAAATCCCAACTATCTTCAGGAATATTGGTATTTGCCAAAATCATCGACCCTTGAGCACCAGTCGCGCTCGAACGATTGATCTCTTGAGTCACGGGGTCTTGATATCCGGGATGTAAATCCATTGCCCATAATCCGTCTAATTCACTTGCAGCACTTGATAATAGTAAATACGTTCCTAAATCTCCAATGCCAATCGGCAACGTTCCATATCGGAATTGATTATAAAAACTTGCGACGAATTTGGGGATATTATAGAGGGTAAAAAGTTCCGCCATTAAGGTGATCCCTTTTAAAGTATTTTCTTCATTGATTGTCGTACTCATGCCGTCTTCTGCATAAAGTTGTCCACCAAATTGATGGATAAAGGGTAATGTTGCAACAAATGGTTTTAAACCTGAAAATTGCGAAAGGGGTAAGAAGTAATTTAGCCCATAACTTTGTAATAAAGGTAAAATACCAATAATTTCATCCCATGTTTGAGGAATGGTATTGACACCAATCGATTCCATAATGTCGCGACGATAAAATGTGACCCAGAAATTTTGCGTTAAAGGTAAACCATACACCCCTTCTTCAAAGACGTAAGGGATCATTGCCCCTTTAGAAAATTGAGAAACCGTTTCGGTATACCCATCAAACTGTCTTAAATCCATCGCGGCATCACGTGCAGCAAAATCATAAGGAATCCAGTGATTTACACCGACCGCAACATCTGGAGATTGACCAGAGATATTAGAAAGAATTAATTTATTTTCATCAGGCATTTGCGAAAGTTTGACTTCGCGGTCACCGGGATAAAATTGATCAATCATCGCCTGCATGATTTCGATATAGGGTCTTGGGAAGTTAACCCAAACGTTAATTTGTTCTTCATCCATTTGTGTTGCTGAATATGGATTATTAATAAAAGAAAGAACCAATCGAGCGCTGCCTTCGTAAGCACTACGGAAGAAGGTGGCAGTGGATCGTGGCAAACTAACATCACCATGAATCATGATACGTTCGATTTCTAAAGAAGATCGCATCATTTCTTGTAGCAATGCGCCCAGCATTTGATTGACACTAGAATCACCATCGGCAAATTGCACCATTAATCCTGGTAAGCGATTAATTTGATTCGCAAAAGTTCTTAATCTTGCACTACTCACTTTGACATTGGCAAGTTGAGAAGGATTACGATTAATGGATAAATTTAATAAATGTGTATACATGGCATCGAGTTGATCAGCCCAACCAAGCATTTGATTTTTTGCTTGAGGAAAATACGTTTCGATTTCCCAATCACGGTATAAATCATTACTCCCTGCTGTATATCGTTTGATAGAGAGTGCGAGTTGTTGAATTTGAGACATGATGGTTTGCAGGGTTTCTAAGGCAAAGCGATAGGCATAATTAACCGCTTCAAGGCTGATTGTATTGATGCCTTCTTCTAAATAAACATAGTAAGGATCCCCATTGTCTTGGGCTAAGGTCCGGTTTCTAAATTGCATCGTATAAGGAAACGCCATCGCTAAAAATTCTTGGAATGGGACTTCTCCATTGATATAGACACTTCTCATCGTCACCATGTCATTTTGTAAGTATTGGCGGTAACGGAAAGACAAAGCATAATATCCACTGGTTTCGATATCAACTTCATAGGAAATGGTTTGCCCACCACGTTCCCAGCTATCACCAAAAATCGTATTGAGTTTTAAGAATTGAGTATCGTAATACATACTACTCGCATCTTGCTCGGTTCTTAAACGAATCGAGGCATCGGTTCGCGACACCATCGACCGACTAGAAATCATGGATAGAGTATCGATCACGGGTGCATGAGGACTTCCTTCACGGTAAGTTGCATAGTCAATGAGAGGTTCGCTTGTCACAACTTGAATCTTGCCTACTAAAACCTTTGCATTAACAAATTGGAGGGTAATTTCATCACCATATTCAACATAAAATTGATAGGGATAAGCATGCATCGCTTTCATATCTCTTAATACATGATTTGACCATGCATTAACTTTGATAGATTGAGGTTGTAATTCATTTTCATAACGATCTAAAGGAAAGGTATCTTCTGCAAACATCCATGAAGCGGGAAGCACCAACGTTTGCGATTCATAAAATTGAAACTCATTATTAATGGTTAAAGCAATTTTAGTGTCTTCAGTGCCTTGATCAAGTAAGTAATAATCTAAGGCTAAGGAGATAATTCCACTCTCTTGTCCGTCATAAACAAAAGAGAGGGTTTCGCTTTGATCCAATAAAAATACTTCATCTCCATCCGTATAATTTTCTACGATGTTGCCATGGTTTGCATCAAGAATTCCAATGGGAGTTCCTTGGAGAGAATCTCCAAAGTAACTTGACTCATAACCCGTTTGAGGAACCCCTGCTTCTCGATAGAAATTTTGTTTCGCAGTATAAGTTGGAATGCCATAAACTTGTGTTTGATAAGCATAATCAAATGAGGGTTGGATAAAAGGGTAGGTGTTAAAATTTTCATTCAACGGTGCGGGTGACTGATCCATCAAAAAAACAAAACCGGTAAGACCCATAAACAAAATAACTAGCCAAATGCCAGTTTGTTTTGTAAACAATGTAGGGAGGTTTAATTTTGTTTTTTTCATGCATCGAATCAAGGGAGATTTCCGTGAGGAAATCTCCCTGTGGTGATTATTGACTTGCACCTAAGGCAGCAAGTTGTTCTGCTACGAGCATATTAATTTGTGCTTCCCATGCGGCTGCATAAGTTGGCACTGCATTGGGTCCTTCGGCGACTAAGTTATCAAAGTTAAATGGATTTTCAGGCGTGTATACCCATGCCCAGAAATCTTTATAACCTGGTAACCATTTGTCTAAGTCTGGTTTTGAATATTGAATACGATCAAAAATTGCATCGATCCCTTCAATTCCTTCTACAAGGCCTTCGACTCGTGTCCAAACATCAGGATAATCCGCAATTGGGAAACGGTCTAAGAAATCAGGCGTTAACCCTTCCGCGATTGCTTCTTCACGATCTTCTTCTAATAATGATAAACGAGCATTCCAGCCATCTTGACCAAATGTCATCCATTTGGCTAGTAAGTAAGCTTCTTCTGGATGCTCAGTTTGAGATGAAACGGCTTGGAAATCTAAAATGGTAGGAGGGAATAATCCAGCATCACCTTGTGGATAAGGCCAGAAACCTAATTCAAAATCACGATTATCGATTGCATCTTTAATGACCCAGAATTGCCAAGAACCTTCAATGTCCATCGCCGCATAACCGGTTTGAATCATATACGTTCTTAATTCGTCATTATCTTCGGCATCATAATCTTCTGGTGTAAAACGTGTGGTCGTGCCATCGGTTAATTGATGAAGGGCAACTTTAGCTTGCATCGCACTGATCCAATCTGCGGAGGTGTAATGAAATTGTTCACCATCCCATGTATCGTATTGGGTTTCAGCATTTTGCATCATTGGCCACACTTGTTGGAAATCAGGTGATCCATACCACGTGTCCATCCCAACAACTAAATTTTCGGTATTCACTAAATCAAAGTTTTTAATGTCTTTTGCAATATTCACAAATTCTTCAAATGTCCAATCCTTTACAGGATACCCATCATTATCAATACGATACTTTCCTGGAACGGTTTGCAAGTTGGCGCGTTCAAAAATATTGAGATTAATTAAAATCCCTTTTAAGAATTGGAATGACGGAACGGCATAACGTTTGCCGTTATAAACTCCGGCAAGCGCAATATTGTCATAGACTAACTGAGCATCTTCATCAGCATCCCAGTACTGAGCCACATCCAACGTTAAACCAGCATTGATAACGGTAGGGACGTTATCGGTTGCAAAAACGTCAGGGAGTAATCCAGCTTGAGCGGCAGTGACGAGGTTGCCTGTAAATTGTGAACCTGCACCCACAATATCTTGTCGAAGTTCGACCGTAATATGCGGATACTTTGCTTCAAATAAATCAATCATGCGTTGATTGAGTTCTTGATTACCCCAATCTGCATAAGACAACGTTACAGGTTGTAACGTTTCACTCGTTGTAGTGTTGCCACTACTGGATGGGGTTCCCCCACATCCAGCAAGGACAAACAAGGCTACAACGGATAGTTTAGCTTTATGTTTCACTATCCTAAGCCTCCTTTAGCTATTGTAATTTGCGTAGACGAGTACTTCTGAAATTAAGAAAGTTCCTGGTAAGGAAACCTTATCACCACCAAGTGTCCCTAGATCTAATTCAAGTTTCACATTCGTTAATGGATTGACCACTTCGAACGAAACGGTAAAGACATAAGGGGTATCTGCAGTGACGCGGAAATCAACAAAGTTTTCAGGAAGGATCGAAGCATAACCCGCATCAGGAAGAATAATATTAAAGCGTAAATCACGAGTCACCGAACTGGTTAATGCGATCTTCACTTCATATTTACCTTTGGCAAGCGTTGGGAAAATATAGTAATAATGAGGTTGATAAGCAGCGCCGCCTAAAGCAGGAACTTCAATAGAAGCACCACCATTGGCGCCTCTTGTCATCGCACCACCATTTTCTGTAAAGAAGGTGTGTCCGCCTAAAATAGCGTTCATATCACCGTTAATGATGTTTGGTAAAACGGTGTTACCTTCTTTTAAGACCACATTATCAATCGCAACAAATTCATTTCCGGATTCAAAGTTCGAGAAGGAAGAACCAAATTCAAAGGAAATTTTTTCCTTACCATTTAAGGTTGCCCCAACCGTACTCACAGGAATCGTAATGGTTTGTTTACTTGTGGTGACTGCGTTGACACGGTTTGCTTCTGGAACATAGTTAACCCAAACACCAGGGGCACCAATAAATGTGGTGACATTAATGTTTTGTGAGGCATACATGTCAAAACTTAAGGTATAAGATTTTTCCGCTGTTAAATTCATACGACCATCATCAACAGTTTCGCCGAAGGCAACATTATCTTGGATAATTTGTAATTTCCAATTATCTGCAGTTGGACTTAAGGCAACAGTCTTTGTAATGGTCATTTTATATTCGCCAGCGACGATTCCGGAAGTGGCAACCGTGCCATCCCAGTCATTAACGAAATGACGCCAGCCAGACATCGCAAATTTGGAATCACTAATTAATGGAGAAGCATCTAATCGTTGTAAACGAACTTCAGATAACGTCACGATACCGTTTGCAAATCCATCTTGTGAACCAAATTCAATGGTTAAACGAATGATGCCAGTAGCTTTGGTTACGGTAAAAATGTGATCAACAGTAGAACTCGTTGTCCCTAATTCAAATCCATTTTTACGCGCATAGTTATCATAGTTTGGGGCCCCTGTATCAAACGCTGCTGAGAATTTTCTTGCAACGGTCGAGGAACCTGTGAATGATAAACGGTAAGTTTGACCTTGAACCAATTCAGCACCGACGTGATTCATTTGAATCGCCCAAGCAGCATCACCACCATTGGTGATGTCTAAAGTATAAGTGCCAGCTTCAACATTTTGCGAACGATTCACAACAGGAGCTGTACCCCAATCTTGGCTCCAGAAACTCCATTCATTTCCTACCGCTTCTGCAAATGAACCATTCGCCAATAAGTTTTCATTCTTGAAAACTAAACTTACAACATTGACAATAGTTTGGGCAGTTGCTTCATTTCCTGCAGCGTCTTCAACAGAATAATTCACTGTGTACACCGCAGGAACAGAAGTATCAACGGCATTGACGACTGCGTTATTGCTGTCAAGAATTTCCACTAAAATTTCATCCGTTAAGTCACCATCAACGATGTCTAATGCGGTGACACCATTTAATGGATCGTAGGTTGATCCCACCAAAACACTGACAGTGGCAGAAACACCAGAGAAGTTTGGTGCGGTCACATCTGGACCTGCAGTTGCTTCTTCAATCGTGATGTCATCAAAGTACATCGTGGCATCCACTTTTTGACCACTGACTGTTCCTAATTCAAATAAAATACCACCACGCTTGTTATCAAGACGGTGAGTAAAGATATAGGAATAAGTTGCCCATTCGGTTCCAATCGTTCTAATTTCTGGTTGACCAGGTTTGAAGTCAACAAACCAAGGAGCAGAGGATAATAATTCACCAGCATTTAAGTTAATGGGTTTAACTACGCTGGATTTTGCTCTAAAGCTTACTTCATATGTGGTGTCGATTTCAAAGGGTACATTCATTTGTCCAAAGCGTGGAGCATAGGCAACAGGACTTGCCACAACCACTACTTTTAATGCACCATCTTCAATATCGAAGTCAATACTTGATCCACTTTCGTTATAGACAACACTTGGATCCGTCCAACCAGCAGTACCCAAAGCAAAGTCTGGATTTAATAACATACCGCCTGTGGATTGAGGTTGTTGAACGGTAACATTTCTAAATTTAGTTGCAACAATCGTGCCAGATTGGACACGATATTGAACGGTATGAACACCAGTTCTTGTGGTGTCTAAAACACCCGTTGTAGTATTAACCGCGGTAGAAATCGAAGAGAGTGTAATACTCGATGTAAAATCTTGGCCGTTATTACCAGTAGCAGTAACGCCAGTTAAAAAGTTAAAATCGACATCAAATTCTAAGGTAACATCATTTGCTCCAGCAATCGTAATCGAGGATAAAGTACTCGTACTTGTGGAACTCGTTTGGCTACTTGAACTTGGGGTTCCACACGCTGCTAACACGAGGGCTGCTAACGTAATGGATAGGCCTTTCCAATAATGTTTCATCAATAAATTTCCTTTCATGATGATAGATAGCGAACAATTTTCCCTACTTATATTGTTGATGCTAGTTATTGTCCTCCTTTTAATAAAACTTCAATCTCTCGTATACGTTTTTGTCGAATCGCCAAGGCATGTTCACCTTCAATGGTGGTACCTTGGATGACAATCGGTTGAGTTTGATTTAAGTAAGATAATCGATAGCCAGAAACTGACACAATTTTATCCGTCGGTTTTATAGGTTCTGTTAAGGTTAAACGAATTTTAATATCGGCAAACAATGTGGTTTCAATTTTCCCATCTTTGAAATATTCCAAAGGAATGATAGGTTGAATGTGAAATTGAAGTTGATGATTTTTTAGTGAAAATAATTTTTTTCCTAATAATAGGCGTTTCCACATCGAGATAACTTCTGCGGTAGAACCAGATAATCTAGCATAGAATCCTTGGCCATGTTTTGAACTATCTGGATTATTGGTCGTGGCAATGAATGATGAGTTTTCTAAAGGTGAGCGGCCATAGATTTGTGGATCCATAAAACAAGTTAACCCATGTTGCATCGCTTCAAAAAAAGATGGGTATGCTTCTGCTTTCAATAAACCAAGCATGTACTTATACGTCATGTGTAAAAATGCTGATTCACGTTCTAACCATCCTGGTGTAAATGCTCTAATACGTCCAATTTCCATGGATTGTTGGTCTAATGGCGTACTGGTTTTATATATCTTTAACGGGGCATCATAAAGAGGAGATTGTTGAATGGCTTGGTAAAGCTTAGCCGCTTGTTCTGGAGATAAAAATCCATTGGAAAGCATACGAGCAGGTGCTTCTAAGAAGTGAGGCAAGGGGACTCGTTTAAAAGATTTTGCACGAACAGTTTGCATGGCGTTGCCATTGGCTTTGGGTAATAAATCATACTGATCAACTTCGTAAATAAAATAGGTGTAAGGAATAGGATGAATGGCTAATAATCTTTCCATTGAACTTTGAAGTGTTTTCGCCATGTGCGTAAGTAGGCTTTGAATTAAATCTGCACTGATCGTCGTGGTCGTTAATGGGGCTTTTAGTTGATCGCGATATCGTTCTAAAGCATCCATCCTCTTTGACCATTGATCAAATAAAGAACCATCTTTGACCGCTAATAAACTAGTGATTAAGGTATTTAAAGGAGCCAACACTTCTATGGCAGTCATTTTTTGTTGTTGTAAAAATTGAACAAGACGTTTTAGCTCAAGCATTTCTGAAACACCTGATCCAAATAAACCAGGTACGCCATTCATCGCATCATTCCAACCTGGTCTTTCGGCTTCATACATCAAACCAAGACCTTCAGGATCTAATTGCGCAAACTTATTTGAAACTAAAGTTAATAACTTTCCAAACAATGAAGTGGTGGCTTCTTCTCCACTTGCGAGTTTTAACCATCCACGTTGTGGCGCACCATGGTCATGATGAACTGCGTGATATTGGCGAACTTTTCCATTCTTTAAAATATATTTATCATCTCGCTTTTGAACAAAGGCTGGTGACAAGAAATAGCGATGTTTTTGTTGAAATAATGAATCGACTTGATCAGGATAAATATCTAAATACGTTTCAATTAAGTCTAAAAAATAGGTGAAATGATCACCCCAATAACCTTCACCAAATGTGGCTTTAAAGTGATAATGAGATTGTTTGATAATCTTGATTACGGTTTCCATGACCGGCAATTGAAATTGCCCTGCTAAGTTGGCAACTTGTCCAGGCGTGAATTCTTGCTTTAATAAATCTTGGATGGCCACAGGGTAACTCGATGCATCACCTTTAAAGGTGAACATAATCCCTTCTATACTTAAGGGGTTATATCCGTCCGCTTGGATTAAAGAAGCAAATTGAGCAATTGTCGTCGTGCCAACTTCAGGATGAAAATAAAGATCGTTTCTACGATTTTGTAGAACATCTCTAAATGCACCATTCCCTTGGGATAAATAACTTGGTTCTAGAGAAAAGAAATTATAATCTCTTTCTAAATCGCCATGTTTTCTTGAATAAATATGATAACCAATGGATCCATCTAGCGTTTCAAATTGAATCGGATAACCGCCTCTTAAAATATTATCCAAGTAGCATTGTTGTAAGTAGGAATCAAACATTGGCTTTGATGTTTGCGTCTTAATTTCTGAAGTTAAGTTTTCTACAGCGAATTGATTTTCTTTAAACTTATTTTCTAAAAAAGTCGCGTTCATTTTTTGAACTAATGGTGATAATTGGGATCGACTTTGACTGTAACCAAAGACCCCATAAAAAGTGGTGGTTTGTTTGACCGATAATTCACTGACTACAAAGGCAGATGGCACTTGATTAACTGGGGCTTGTTTTTGTTTAATGAGTTGTTGATAATCAAGCGTTTGCAACTGATAAGGCGTTACAAAAGATGAATCTTGAGCAAAAACCGCTTTGTAATCGTATAAATATTGCTTTTGGTTGAGACCAATATACGTATAAAAATTTCCATCATCAACAGCCTTGACTTCACTAGAGTCTGCGGTAGACGCTCGTAATTTTAAAAAGACATGGTTGTCATTTTCTTGAACTTCCATCCAACTTTGTAGTAAATAACTGACCGCTTTATAACCACCATAATCAATGCCCGCGGGTAGGATTTGCGCTAGTCCATCAATAACAATTAAATTTTTTTCTTTTCCATCGAGTGAAGTAATATCAACCTTTCGCATTAAGGCTGAAAGTGGCATATTCGGTAAAGTTGCGTACGTAACTTTAACCTTTAGATTCCATTTTTGGATGGTTTCTTCAATGATGATTTCATGGGCATCTACTGTAAAAGTTTGTTGTTCATTCTTTTCTTGAAAACATTCATATACTTCGCCTTTATATTTCAGGAAAGTACGAAATCCATTTTGATGAATATAAGCGTACGCTAGATTTGCTGGATAAAATTCTGCAATCGCTCCATTTTTATCTCGAACACCAAAGGTACTAATAGCCTGGCCACGATTGACATAAAAGACCCACATTGGAAGTCCTTCTTTGCCAGCAATCCCAGGTAAAAAGCCTGCAAAAGGTTTTTGTTTTTGATAACGATCACTAATAAAAGTTTTCATATCGAATATCCTTTAAATTTCCTTATTAAGGAAATCGGTTTCTTTCATCATAAGATATATTGTATGCGCTTACAATAGAAACCTTATAAGTTTTTGATAAAACGATATTATTGCCTCAAAAGGTTGCTCTTTTATGCTTTTTTTGTTAATCTTGTTAAGCAATCTTGGGGCTGTAGCTCATTTGGGAGAGCGCGTCGTTCGCAACGACGAGGTAGCGAGTTCGATCCTCGTCAGCTCCACCAACTTTGTAAAAGAAAAAAACCTCCGAACTATAGGAGGTTTTTAATTTTTAATGTCTATATGAATTGATGCCATCGCATCCAACGCTCTTGTGTGACTTTGTGGTGTAACTCCAGCACAAGCCCTAGCGTCAACGCGAATTGGGACATTTGGTAAAGCAGCTTTCAACATCATTACATTGGATATGACACAGATATCAGTGCAAATTCCAACTACCTCAATCAAATGAATAGGTGATTTTTGGTTTTGTTTTTTAAGAAAGCGTACTAATTTTTCTGATCCAAACGTTGGTTTTTGAAAGATTTTTTTACCTTTCGTATAAGGTAGTATGTTGTTTTCTATTTGCCAACCTGGTGTATTTTTAAGGCAATGAACCACAGGAAGTTTTTGCCCTTCGATACTAGATAGATACGCTTCATCGTGCGTATCTTGAGTAAAAATAATGGTGCCCTTAAACGATTTAAGTTTGTTGACTAAATAGGGAATCATGGCAACGGCCTCTTTTGTGCCGAGAACCCCATCAACAAAATCCTTTTGCACATCCACCACAATTAGATATTGATTAAATTTCATCACCTTATTTTATCACGATTATTTTCTTATACCTTCGATTGCAATCATAAGATAAAATGAAATCCAATAGAGGTGTAATATGGCGAAACTACCACTCCACGAAGAACACATAAAATTAGGTGCTAAAATCGTTTTTTATGGTGGCTTTACCATGCCACAGGAATATAAAGGTTTGGTTGCAGAACACCGTGCTGTTCGTCAATCAGCAGGCGTCTTTGATGTTTCCCATATGGGCCGTGTATTGGTCACCGGTAAAGATGCGATTCCATTTGTTGAATCCTTAGTGACAAATGAAATTCAAGGTCAACCAGAAAACAAAGCTATTTACGCCTTAATGTGTAATGAACAAGGTTATCCAATTGATGACCTAATTGCCTATGTTTTTAACCCTAAAAAAATATTACTTGTCATTAATGCTATAAATGCTCAAGTGGATCTTGAATGGATGAATCAACACAAAGGTAATTATGATGTTCAAATTGAAGTGGTGACAAACAAACTTCTTCAACTTGCCTTACAAGGCCCTCAATCTGAAGCAGTTCTTCAAGACAAGATCACGAAGAAAGTTGAATTAAGTCAACTTAAATTTATGACCTACCAAGTCACGCATTATCAAGGAAAAGAGTTGATTATATCGAGATCTGGTTACACCGGTAGTGATGGATTTGAATTATATGGTGATTTTAATACGAT
>JBMSKF010000004.1:0-68110 GCA_049419605.1 Bacilli bacterium | reverse complement strand
AGGTCGTGAGTTCGAATCTCATCGTTCCGACCATTTTTTATTTTTTACGACTTTTTAGTTCGTTTTGAATCAATTTCTTGGCGAGTTTTAAATCTTTTTCAGATAACGAAATACTCTTATCCACAATCCCAGCAATCGTCATCTTTTGATAAACAAAATCAGCAAAATTAGGATAGGGAAGGGGTTTACCTACAGATTTATTTCTTTTCACCGCGACTGCTTTGGCATTCCCTAGATATTGATTTAAATCAGGAAGTAAATCTATTAAATTAAAGGTCACATCTAAAGTGACCACTGGATTAAACATCGATAATGCCTCATTGATGACATCAGGATAAATCCCAATCGATTGGGATAACATTTCCGCCGTCACATATTTTTGTGAGGTTGATGATAACGCTTGTTGAATTTTTAGATAGATAGCTTTGCCACTCATATCTTCATTTTATGCTAAATGAAGCGGATTGAGTATGTTTTTTCGCAATCAACAATAAATCCCTAGATCCGGTTGTTTTCTCTTGATAATCTTCTTGAATCGATAGGATTGTCATACCTAGGGATTGTAATAGTGTGACATACTCCTGTGTCGCCAAGCTCGAATAATAAAAGGGCTGACCAAACATCTCGCCTTGAATTTCTCCGTGTTTTTTTCCATGGGTCATTAAAAAAATACCATTGATAGAAAGAGATTGAATCAATTTTGTAATCACATTCTTTTGATCGTTTAACTCTAAATGAAAAAGACTATCAAAAGCAATAATCCCTTCAAATTGTTCTTGTGGGACATAGTTAAGGATATCCGTGTGAATAAACGTTGCCTGAGGTAATGCCATCTTCTTTGCAATGGTAATCATTTCAAGTGATGCATCAATGCCTATCACTCGGCACCCTTGATGCGCCAACCAATGGGCAATGGGATAACCTGTTCCACACCCCACATCAAGCACTGATGCCTTTTTCGGTAATAAAGAAAACATATCCACGATGCATTGATTGATTGGCGATTGATCACGAAATTGCTTCCATTGAGAAACAATAAGATTATAGGAATCAATATTCTTTTTTATCATGGATTTATTTTAACTTAAAATAAAAACATCTTCCGAAGAAGATGTAAAGATCATGGTACACCATATAGGGATCGAACCTATGACCCGCTGATTAAGAGTCAGCTGCTCTACCGGCTGAGCTAATGGTGCATCGCCAAATTATCTTACAATAATCAAGCGTCTAATTCAATTCTAATTCAAAGTTTAATCTATTTGATAAAGCGTTCAGAATCTTGTGGTTTACCGCGTTCTAATTGATTTTCATAGGCGAGTAATAATTGTTCGTTATCAAAAATTTTAGACGTTTTTTGGTCCACTATTTTTGTCAACGCTAAAAAATCATTCGCGGAACGGTATCCTTTTGTAAACACCATGAGGGTATAAGATAAAAGTAACGAACCAAAAATAGTGTAGATGGCAGTAATTAAGGTTGCTGCTAGCACTAAACTACGGATCGGTAATTGCCACCATTTCATCGTATAACCTTTATCCGTTACCACGATAATGCCACTGGCTTTTTTACCTAATGTAATCCCTTGTTTAAATAATAATGGTATCAACACATAAAAAATTAAAAAGGATAAAAGAGCGGAGTAACCAATGATTTCTAAAAAGTATCCATTGATTAAACTCACGAGTGAAGCAAATGGCGGATACGTATTAAAATCAATTAACGCTAATCGATACGCTTCAGTATAAAACGCATCAATGTCGGTTTGGGCAACACCATCTTTTAATACGGCAATAACGTTGATGTCGGTATTCACTAATTCAAAAATCGGATCGACTTCTTGAACCTTTAAAACGTTGATGTTGTACCACGAAATCGAAAATTCAAATGCGGGTTCTGATGGATTATAGACTTTTCCATTTTTAAAGACCGAATAGTATTGATAAATTGCATCGGGAACATCCGCTAAATCTAAATTCACTAATTGATTGGAAACATCATCGGTTGCATACAAATAACTTGCTTCTTGATAGGCAACAAATTGTGCGGATAATTGCGTCGTGCCATATTGTGCATCATAAAGCGGACCAAAAACATAACTTAATAAAATCAGACTACTGATGAGCCATAAAAATAAATCTAAAACGGCAGCACCAGTCCGCTTCAATAAATTAGCATGGACAGCAAAGGGATTTGTTTTCATAAATTCATTATCAAGAATTCAAGTTCATTTTGCAAGAAAAAAAGACCGATAAATCGGTCTTTTTATAATTGAATTTGAGAAGAAACTTACTTAACGATTTCGTTAACGGTTCCTGCACCAACGGTACGGCCACCTTCACGAATCGAGAACTTGGTTCCTTTTTCAATGGCAACTGGGTGAATGAGTTCAACATTGAACGTCACATTATCACCTGGCATGACCATCTTCACATCTGCTGGTAATTCGATAACACCAGTAATGTCTGTCGTACGGAAGTAGAATTGTGGACGATAGTTGGATAAGAATGAAGTATGACGACCACCTTCTTCTTTGGTTAAGATATAAGCAGTGGCAGAGAACTTCGTGTGGGGAGTAACGGAACCAGGTTTTGCAACAACTTGTCCACGTTCAACTTGTTCACGAACGATCCCACGTAATAACACACCAACGTTATCACCAGCTTGCGCTTCATCAAGAAGTTTACGGAACATTTCAATCCCGGTAACAACTGATTTTTGAGTATCTTTGATCCCAACGATTTCAACTTCATCGTTAAGTTTTAAAGTACCACGTTCAACACGGCCAGTGACAACAGTTCCACGACCTGTAATGGTGAGAACGTCTTCGACTGGGATTAAAACTGGTTTATCAACTTCACGTTTAGGAGTTGGGATATATGTATCGACAGCTTCCATTAAGGCTAAGATATTCTTTTGTTCAGCTTCATCACCATTTAAGGCTTTGACTGCTGCACCACGGATGACAGGAATCTTGTCACCTGGGAAACCATATTTTGATAAGGTATCACGAATATCCATTTCGACGATGTCGACTAATTCTTTATCATCCACTAAGTCAACTTTATTTAAGAAGACAACGATGAATGGAACGCCGACTTGACGAGCAAGAAGGATGTGTTCTTTGGTTTGCGCCATGACACCGTCATTAGCAGCAACGACTAAGATACCACCGTCCATTTGCGCAGCACCGGTGATCATGTTTTTAACATAGTCAGCGTGTCCTGGGCAGTCAACGTGAGCATAGTGACGATTCTTGGTTGCATATTCAATATGCGAAGTATTAATGGTGATACCACGAGCCTTTTCTTCTGGGGCAGCGTCGATTTCATCATACTTCTTTGCAGTTGCACCACCTTGTTTTGCTAACACTGTGGTAATCGCTGCAGTAAGCGTGGTCTTACCGTGGTCAACGTGACCAATAGTCCCGATATTAACGTGTACTTTACTCCGATCAAACTTTTCTTTTGCCATAAGCATTCTCCTTTTTTATAACTTTTAGTTATTTAACTTTTATATCTTAACGCACTTCTTTTAGAAAATCAATGTTATTTGCTTACTATTTCTCAACTTTCGCACCATTCTTTTTAATAATTTCTTCAGCGACAAAGCGTGGGGTTTCACCATAGTGATCAAATTGCATTGTATAGTTACCACGACCTTGCGTGAAGGATCTTAAATCAGTGACGTAACCGAACATTTGTGCAAGCGGTACTTCTGCTTCAACCACTTTAGCGTTTCCGCGTTGTGAATCGCCTGTCATTTGTCCACGGCGTCTAGCGATATCACCCACGACATCACCATAATATTGTTCTGGAACCGTGACTTCGATTTTCATGATAGGTTCTAGAATTACAGGTAAGCAACGTTTCGCTGCTTCTCTTAACGCCATACTTGCAGCGATGCGATACGCACCTTCAGCAGAGTCAACATCGTGATATGAACCATCGAATAATGTCGCTTTCACATCGATGACAGGATAACCGGCAACCATCCCTCTTTGTAAAGCATCTTTTAAACCTTCCATGGTTGGCTTAATAAATTCTCTTGGGACAGATCCACCGACGACCGCATCCACGAATTCAAATCCTTTACCTGGATTGGGTTCAAAGCGAATCCAAACGTGACCATATTGACCACGACCACCGGACTGACGAATATATTTTCCTTCACATTCAGCAGAACCGCGGATCGTTTCACGATAACCAACTTGAGGAGCCCCTACGTTGACGTTAACATTAAATTCACGACGTAAGCGGTCGACAATGATATCAAGGTGAAGTTCACCAACACCAGCAATAATGGTTTGTCCTGTTTCTGCGTTGGTAGACACTCGGAACGTAGGATCTTCTTCTGCTAACTTCATTAATGAAATCGACATTTTTTCTTGGTCAGCTTTGGTCTTGGGTTCGACTGCTTGTTCAATAACTGGGGCAGGGAATTCCATTTTTTCTAAGAGTAATTCAAATTTTTCATCGCATAAGGTATCACCAGTCGTAGTGCCTTTTAATCCGACAACTGCACCGATGTCACCGGCGTGTAATTCATCAACTTCTTCACGGTGGTTTGCGTGCATTAACACGACACGACCGATTCGTTCTTTAACACCTTTTGTGGTGTTAATTAAATAAGAACCTGCTTTTAATGTTCCAGTATAAATCCGAACATAAGATAAGCGACCTACGAAAGGATCCGTTGCAATTTTAAATGCTAATGCTGCAACTGGTTTTTCATCATCAGGAACGACGACGAATTTTTCACCATTTGGTAATGTAGCTTCTGCATTTTCAATATCCGTTGGTGATGGTAAGAAATCAATAACTGCATCCAATAATTGGTGAATTCCTTTGTTCTTATAAGAAGCTCCACACATGACTGGAAAGAATTGACCTTGTAAAACACCTTTACGAATGACTTTTTTAATTTCAGCGACAGAAGGTTCAACACCATCTAACACTTTCACCATGAGATCATCATCGAAACCAGCGATGGCTTCTAATAATTTCGCTCTTAATTTTTTTACTTTATCTTTATATTCTTCTGGGATTGGGGCTTCTTTAGGTGCTTCATCTTTATTTTCGGAATACATCCAAGCTTTTTGTTCGATTAAATCGATGATGCCTTTGAAGTTACTTTCTAATCCAATTGGATATTGAATCGCTTCAGCATTGGCGGCTAAGCGAGAATGTAAGGTTTCGATGCACATATCAAAATCGGCACCGATAGCGTCCATCTTATTAGCAAAGACTACGCGAGGAACACCATACTTGGTTCCTTGACGCCACACAGTTTCTGTTTGAGGTTCAACACCATTTTTACCATCTAATAATGTGACAGCACCATCGAGAACACGGAGAGAACGTTCAACTTCAATCGTGAAGTCAACGTGTCCAGGAGTATCGATGATGTTAATCCGATGACCTTTCCAAAAAGCAGTGGTTGCTGCTGAAGTAATCGTGATCCCACGTTCTTGTTCTTGGACCATCCAGTCCATCGTGGCAGCACCTTCGTGTACTTCACCGATTTTATGAATCTTACCAGTGAAATATAAAATACGTTCTGTAGTTGTCGTTTTACCAGCGTCAATATGGGCCATAATTCCAATATTGCGCGTATGAGCAAAGTCGTATTCGCGTTTCGACATAGTCTCCTCCTACCACTTATAATGGGCGTAAGCTTTGTTAGCTTCAGCCATCTTAATGACATCTTCGCGTTTTTTAACTGATGCGCCTGTATTGTTCGCAGCATCAATAATTTCTCCCGCTAATTTATCTTCCATGGTCTTTTCGTTTCTTAATCTTGCGTACGATACTAACCAACGTAAACCAAGTGTGGTTTTTCGTTGTCCACTAACTTCGACTGGGACTTGATAGTTAGAAGCACCAACACGGCGAGTCTTTAATTCCACTTCTGGCATGATATTGTCCATCGCAGTTGCAAAGACATCCATGGAAGGTTTACCGGATTTTTCTTCGATTTTTTTAAAAGCTTTGTATAAAATGTTTTGAGCAATTCCTCGTTTACCATCAATCATGATTTTGTTGATTAAACGGGTCACAAGTTTTGAATTGTGAATTGGATCTGGGAGAACGTCGCGTTTCGCGACTTGACCTTTACGTGGCATGAATGTATTCCTTCTCTTTCTTCTTTACTTAGCAGCAGCAGGTGCAGCAGCAGCGCTACTTCCACCGGCTTTAGGTCTCTTGGTACCGTATTGACTACGGCCTTGACGACGCTTTTCAATACCAGCAGTATCTAACGTTCCACGGACGATGTGATAACGGACCCCTGGTAAATCAGGGACACGACCACCGCGAATTAACACAGTGCTGTGTTCTTGTAAGTTGTGACCTTCGCCACCAATATAGGCTGTGACTTCATACCCGTTTGATAAACGAACACGAGCGTATTTTCTTAACGCTGAGTTTGGTTTCTTTGGGGTCATGGTTCCAACACGGGTGCAAACACCACGCTTTTGCGCGGAAGCTTGATCAACCGTACGTTTGGTTAATGAATTCCAGCGTTTTCCTAAGGCTGGTGACTTAGATTTGTAGAAAGGATTTTGACGACCTTTCCGAACGAGTTGACGAATTGTTGGCATAATTTCTCCTTTGTTGGTATTGTTCCACAATACCGGGTGTATCAAGCACCTACTTTAAAAAAGACCTTTTCAGGTCAATCCATAGGCACGAAAAGATTATATAAATGCTTTCCTTGAATTGCAAGTATTTTATCAATTGACTGATCGCCAACTTAATTGCACACCCGTTGCATCCATGGTTCCAATGGTTAATTCCCATGGTAAGCGAGTTCCATCATTCATCCAAAAAGGATTGCCATCGCCATTCAATATCATGCCTGTTTGAAATAGCGTTGCATTGGTCGCAAACCCGCCATGGCGAAAGGTGTTGATCCCAGAAGATTCTAACAAGTGAATTAATTTATGATTGGGATTGGTGCCAACTGCATTTCTTGAGACGGTGTTTTGATGGGCAATCTGATATCGGTAACCAGACGGCTGCATCGTGGTGACGAAACCATCCAACTTTAAACCTTGTGACGTCACACTGAATTGAGCAATGCGCGCATCGATATGATAAATTTTTACCCCAGGTTGAGTAAACATTCTTGGATATCTTCCAGCATAAGATTCTTCACTATCTTTTTGATTGAGACCATTGGGAAGATAATACTCAACAAGTATATATTCATCCATCATCGTCGTTAAATTATATTTCGGTAAGATGAGGATGTTGGGAGACTCGCTTAATGGAGGTAAGGTTAAGGTTTGACCTGAGACATTCGCCACGTATGGTTGCACCCAACCTAATGCCATTTTTGAAAATCCATTATGATCTCCAACATTAAAATCCATCATATCCAACGCGCCAGCAGGACCCCAATCACCCGCTTCACGATCGTAAGTATAGTAATCTTGTAAACCTAATAAGTGACCGACTTCGTGAATCAACACATGGGCATCGACTTGCCGATGACCCACGTCATCTTGATGAGGTGTAAACATCGGTTCGTTAAAATCATCCCAAATCACTTTCCCATTCGCACTCCGTTGATATTGACCATCTTCATACATAAACTGGTAACTACTCCAACCATAATGAAATAAATTCGGATTGGAAATATTAGCCTGTCCACCTTGATAGGCTACAAAAGCCCAAAACACATCCTTATCTTCACCATACATATCCCCTTCGGGATCAAATGGTAAAGAGTAAATCAAATAAACTGCATCGAGAAATCCATCTCGATCTTGATCGTAATTGACAACTTCATTGGGAAATTGTTGTTTAAAATATTCAATCGCAGGTTGTACCACTTGACTACCAAGTAATCCACGATTTTCTGATAAAGCAACCGCAGTAATACTAGGGGTATACCAGTCCATCACCATCCCGGCAATATTCAATTGACCATAACTCGATGCAGCATAATACGATGCCACGGAATGCCATCGCATCGTCTCAGGATTTCCAAAAAATGCTTGTTGGATATTGATTTTGGTTTGGTTACAGCCTTCAATGATCAGGTCACAACTCGCATCAGAAAAGTTAATGGGAATGACTAACATATTCACATCACCCTTCGTCGGCATAACCGTAGCATAACCTTCGCGAATGCGAACATCTCGATAGGTTGGCCCCGTTAACACGCTTATTGGCATCGAGGAAGTCATCGTGAGTAAGGACATCGTTGATAAATAAATGATGGTCAAAAATCTTTTTAACATAGCTTCATCATAGCAAAAATAAAAAACGAGCGAGATGAGCTCGCTCGTTGATTCTAATAAACTTTGAGAATTAATCTTCTAAGAAATCTTCAAATTTTTCCAAGTATTGTTCATCACTTGAACGATAGTTGGCGCGAATTTGCCGCATGGATTGTTCAACGGAGAAAGCTTCCGTCGTCGCTGTTTTATTGGCTTCATCTAAAAGACCGCGACCTGCTGGGATTAATTTACCCGTAATCACGTTTTCTTTTAAACCATGGAGAATATCGGTCTTACCTTTAATCGCAGCATCGGTTAACACTTTTGTCGTTTCTTGGAATGACGCTGCCGATAAGAAGGATTCGGTTTCTAAGGATGCTTTGGTGATCCCTAATAATCTTGGCATGGCTACTGCAGGGTTTTTACCTGACAATAAAGCAATTTCATTCTTTTCGGTAAAGGTGGTGATATCCACTTTTGAACCCGTTAACATATCGGTGTCACCGCCATCGATAATCAGAACCTTGCGGGTCATTTGGCGAATAATAACTTCAATATGCTTGTCAGCGATGCTTGCACCGTTAGACTGATAAACTTTTTGAACTTCTTTAATAATGTACTTCTGGACCGCGTTCATATCCGCATACTTTAATAAGTCTTTTGGATAGATGGCCCCTTCAGAAATTTTGGCACCAGCAGAAATCTTATCGCCGACTTTAACACGGAGACGAGAACCAAATGGCGTATCAAAACTTTGTGTTTCTAATTCATTGGTGACCGTGACTTTATAACGACCATTGTTATCTTCGATGTTGCTAACTTTGCCACTAATCGAAGCAATG
This sequence comes from Bacilli bacterium, assembly GCA_049419605.1. Classification (GTDB taxonomy): domain Bacteria; phylum Bacillota_I; class Bacilli_A; order RFN20; family CAG-826; genus UBA970. The sequence goes on along the minus strand of JBMSKF010000004.1, from coordinate 59,041 downwards.
ACCGCTTCACCCTTAGGACGACGAGCTTCAAAAATTTCGCCAACACGTGGTAACCCGTCGGTAATGTTACGACCCGCAACACCACCTTCGTGGAACGTTCTCATCGTTAATTGTGTACCAGGTTCACCGATGGATTGGGCAGCCATAATCCCAACCGCTTCACCGATTTCCACTAATTTACCAGTGGCAAGATGACGACCATAGCACTTTTGGCAAATACCACCTTTGGATTCACAACCTAAAACGGAACGGATTTCAACGTCAGTCACACCTGCATCCACAATCTTCTTGGCATCACGTTCATCCATGAGATGATCTCCTGGAACCACAACTTCTTTGGTTTTAGGATGGATGACATCATGAATGGTAAAGCGACCGATTAAGCGGCTTTGTAATGGAGTAATAATCGTGTCACGTGACGTATCTTTAATGTCATAAACATTAGTACCATGATCTGTGCCACAATCTGCTTCACGAATAATGACGTCTTGAGAAACGTCAACAAGCTTACGGGTTAAGTACCCAGAGTCAGCAGTTTTTAACGCAGTATCAGCACCGACCTTACGCGCACCGTGAGTGGCAATAAAGAATTCCGAGATCGATAGACCTTCCCGGAAAGAGGAGCGAATCGGTAACTCAATAAACTTACCGTTTGGTTTTGACATCAAACCACGGTAACCGATTAATTGGTTGAAGTTGGAAGCCTTACCACGCGCGCCTGAGTTGAAAATAATATTGAGAGGATTGTCGTTCTTGTTTGCCATGAGTTCAAGGACACTGCTGGCAATTTTCTTTTGCACATCTTCTTTCCAAATTTGCACGACAAGGTTATAACGTTCTTCATCCGTTAATAAACCTTGATTAAATTGATCAGTGATATCTTCAACACGACGGTCACCTTCGGCAATAATATCTTGTTTGTTTTCCAATTTCACAATGTCACTTAAGGCAACGGTTAAACCAGAAACTGTGGCATATTTGAAGCCTTGGTCTTTCATCTTATCGAGAATCACACTGGTTTTGCTCGTGCCATAACGGGCGAAGACTTCCTTGATAATCGCGGATAAATCTTTAGAACCTAAGGGAGTCAATAATGGTTTCTTCGCAATGATTTTAGGAATATCAGTACCTTTAGGAACAAAGTATTCTTCTAAATCAGCCTTAAAGTTAGCAGTGTTTTTATTATTGATGTAAGGGAAATCATTGGGGAAAATGCTATTGAAAATCATTTTACCAACCGTTGTAATTAAATAACCTTCATTCATCACAGGGGTAAAATTCGTTTTCTTTAAAGCTGCACCTGGGACAGCAATTCGCGTATGTAAATGCACTTGCTTGGTTTGATACGCCATCATCACTTCAGATAAATCTTTAAAGACTTTACCTTCACTGAGGGCAAATGAATCATACATTTCTGCGGAAATTTCGTCACCAGCTTTTCTTGCTTTTGCTGCTTTAGTTTCATACCAAGCTTTGGTGTTTTCCATCGTTAAATAGAAATTACCAATGACCATGTCTTGGGATGGGGTGGCAATGGGTAAACCATCTTTAGGACCAAGAATATTGTTAGAAGCTAACATTAAATTGACTGCTTCTTCTTGAGCAGCTTTACTTAATGGAACGTGAACGGCCATTTGGTCACCGTCAAAGTCAGCGTTAAAACCAGTGGTGACAAGTGGGTGTAAGCGAATCGCACGACCTTCGACTAATTTAGGTTGGAATGCTTGAATCCCTAAGCGGTGAAGCGTTGGGGCACGGTTGAGTAAAACAGGGTGATAAGAAATAATTTCTTCAAGGATATCAAAGACGATTTCATCATAGTTATCCACTTTCTTTTCAGCTTGTTTGTGAGAGTTTGCATAACCACGATCAATCAATAAGGAGGCGATAAATGGTTTCAATAATTGAATTGCCATTTCTCTTGGTAATCCACATTGATACATTTTTAAATCTGGACCAACCGCGATAACGGAACGACCAGAATAGTCAACACGTTTACCGAGTAAGTTTTGACGGAAGCGACCTTGTTTACCTTTTAAGGCAGAGGACAAGGATTTCAATTCGCGACCAGAACCACCTGAAGATAAGACAGGTTTACCACGACGACCATTATCAATTAATGCGTCAACAGCTTCTTGTAACATCCGCTTTTCGTTACGCAACATGGTGCTTGGAGCATTCATGTTGATTAAGTTTTTTAAGCGGCGGTTACGGGCGATTAAACGGCGATATAAATCATTTAAATCCGAAGTGGCAAAACGACCACCATCGAGTTGAAGCATCGGGCGTAAATCGGGTGGAATCACAGGTAAGACATCCAAAATCATCCATTCAGGACGGTTGTTGGATAAACGGAAACTATCGATTAATTCTAAGCGCTTGATCAATTTGTTACGACGTTGCGTGGGGGCATTCACCATTTCTTTATTGATCGCTTGGAATTCTTTTTCTAAATCGATTTCTTTTAATAAACGTTTAATTGCTTCAGCACCTTCGCCAAATTCTGCACCTAAGTGCTTTTGAATAAAGGCCGTGACAACTTCAAAGTTGATCGGTTCACTACGATTTTCTAATCGGTTAACGAGTTCTTCAGCGCGAGCAGCTTCATAGCCTTCTAAGCGACCTTGGAATTCTTTAATGACGGAGACAAAATCAACACGACCAGTTTTTTCATCAATCACTTGACGATACTTTAAAATTTTAGATTCACCTGGATTTAAGCAGATTAACGTAGAACCCACAAGGTAAACTAATTCTTCTAATTGTTTTGCATTAATATCCAAGACTAAAGCGGTCCGAGAAGGAATGCCTTTGACATACCAAATATGGGCACAGGGTGTAGCAAGTTCAATATGACCCATGCGTTCTCTTCGCGCATCTTTGGTCATGACTTCAACGCCACATTTTTCACAAACAACACCGACATAGCGTTGTTTCTTATACTTACCGCAATGGCATTCATAGTCTTTTGAAGGACCAAAAATCTTTTCGCAGAACAAACCTTGCATTTCTGGTTTTTGTGAACGATAGTTAATCGTTTCTGGTTTCATCACTTCTCCATGGGACCATTTACGAATGGTTTCTGGTGAAGCTAAACCGACGCGGATTTTACTAATTTTGTTAATATCAACCATGTTGTGCTCCCTTCCTATTCTTCTTCGTCGACTTTAGGTTCAGCAATCGCTTCCCCTTTTTCATCGACAATCGTAAAGCTCTCGCTTACGGACATTTCATTTTCATCTTCATCAAAGGATTCAGATGTATAAGCGCGGATGGATGAATTGATTTTTCTTTCTTCAGCGAGTGCATCTTTAGAAAGTTGTTCCATATCCATTTCTTGATTGGTTTCATCAAATAAACGAACATCGATCGCCAAGGCTTGTAATTCTTTTTGTAAAACCTTGAACGATTCTGGAATACCAGGACGTGGAATGTCACGATCTTTAATGATCGCTTCATAAGTCTTACGACGACCAACGCGGTCATCGGATTTAATGGTGAGAATTTCTTGTAAGGTATTGGCAGCACCATACGCTTCCAGTGCCCACACTTCCATTTCTCCGAAACGTTGACCCCCATTTTGTGCTTTACCACCTAATGGTTGTTGCGTAACTAAAGAATAAGGACCCGTTGCCCGAGCGTGTAACTTGTCATCGACCATGTGCACGAGTTTAATCATGTACATGACACCGACGGAAATACGTTCATCGAACGCTTCACCGGTACGACCATCGAATAGGACAGATTTACCATCTTCATCAAGGCCTGCCTTTTTCATGAGGTCCATAATTTCTTGATTGGAAATACCATCAAAAACTGGGGTAGCGATCTTCATGCCAAGTTTCTTGGCAGCCATCCCTAAATGGATTTCTAAGATTTGTCCAATGTTCATCCGGCTTGGAACCCCTAATGGGTTAAGCATGATGTCGACTGGGGTACCGTCTGGTAAATATGGCATATCTTCAACAGGTAAAATACGGGAGATAACACCCTTATTACCGTGACGACCTGACATCTTATCACCTTCGGAAATTTTTCTCTTTTGCACAATATAAACGCGAACGACTTCATTCACGCCTGGGGCAAGTTCATCACCCTTTTCACGTGAGAAAGTTTTTACATCTAAGACAATACCTGCACCACCATGTGGAACACGGAGGGAGGAATCTTTACCTTCTTTAGTTTTTTCACTAAAGATCGCGCGTAATAATTTTTCTTCACTCGTAGGTTCGGTCACACCTTTAGGTGTCACTTTACCAACAAGGATGTCGCCTTCTTTCACTTCCGCACCCGGAATAATAATCCCGCGTTCATCTAAATAAGCTTTTGCTTCTTCATTCGTAGAAGGAATATCACGAGTAATTTCTTCATCACCTAATTTAGTGGCACGGCATTCTAAAGTATGTTCTTCAATATGGATCGACGTATAAACATCTTCTTTGACTAAGCGTTCAGACATGATGACTGCGTCTTCAAAGTTATAACCGTTCCAAGTCATAAAGGCGATGGTCACGTTTTGACCAAGTGCTAAATCACCATTATCCATGGCAGGACCATCGGCAAGAATTTGTCCTGCTAATACTTTTTGTCCTGGTTTGACAATGGAGACTTGGTTAATGCATGTTCCTTGGTTAGAGCGATTAAACTTTTGTAATGGGTAGGAAATTTCTTCGCTGCTACCTTTCGTCTTGACAACAATTTTACGAGAATCAATGTACGTGACTTCACCATCTTGTTGGGCAACCACGGCTAAGCCAGAGTCACGAGCAATCGCGTGTTCAATACCTGTGCCAACGAAAGGCGCTTGTGGTTTTAATAAAGGTAAAGCTTGACGTTGCATGTTTGCACCCATCAATGCCCGAGTGGTATCGTCGTTTTCTAAGAATGGAATACAAGCAGAGGCAATGGAGACAACTTGTTTTGGTGAAACGTCCATGTAATCCACATCTTCGATGTTCGCCATGATGTTATCACCATTGAAACGTGCAATGATTTTGTCTTCTAAGAATTTGCCATCTTTACCAAGTTTGTTCGAGGCTTGGGCAATAACAAAGGGTCTTTCTTGTTCTGCGGATAAATATTCAGTTTCTTCTAAAACACGACCATTTTTCTTATCGACTTTACGATAAGGGGTTTCAATGAAGCCATAATGATTCACTTTTGCATAGGTCGCTAAATTGGTGATTAAACCAATGTTTTGACCTTCAGGTGTTTCAATTGGACAAATACGACCATAGTGTGAGAAGTGAACGTCACGAACGTCGAAGGACGCGCGGTCACGTTTGATACCGCCACTCCCTAAAGCAGAGATACGACGCTTGTTCGCTAATTCAGCAAGTGGGTTCGTTTGATCCATAAATTGAGAAAGTGGATCGGTAGAGAAAAATTCTTTAACTTGCGCGGTTAACGGTTTGATATTCACTAAGGTTTGTGGTGTAACATTGGTGATGTCAGAAATAGACATTTTTTCCCGAATCGATTTCGCCATCTTGGATAAACCTAGACGGAAGCGATTTTGAATCAATTCACCCACAGAGTGAATACGACGGTTCGCTAAGTGATCGATATCATCGGTATCACCAAAACCATCCATCAAGTTTAAAAAGTATGAGAAGGTGGCAAGCATATCAGGAATCGTGACCGTTTCATCTTTTAAATTCAAATCAGTCCCGACGATATGCGAAATGGTTTCCTTCTTGGCGTTGGGGAAAACTTTAATGACGTTCACTTTATTGCGATTATTTAAGTCAGTGTTGATTGGTACTTTAATTTCATGAGCACCTTTTTCAAAGAATTTTTCTTCTCTGAGTTTTTCAACAACATCTTTAGTGACTAACGTGCCTTTGCTTAAACGAACTTCGCCATCAGCATCGACTAAATCTTCGGCTAAGACTCTTCCAGCTAAGCGATTATAAATACCTAATTTCTTGGCATATTTATATCGGCCTGCCATCCCTAAGTTATAACGTTTAGGATCAAAAAACTTTTGAATAATAAAGTTATTGATACCGTCATCGGTTCTTGGTTCACCAGGTTTCATTTTTGAGAAAATTTGGCTTAACGCATAGTGAGTAGAAACGGTATCAGCGTCTTTACCCAATGTGTTTCTTAAAATATCTTTATCACCAAATAAACCAATAATCGTTTCGTCTAATTTCTTCGCATATTCTTGCGCTCGTAATTCTTTATTTTTACCTTCAAGGGTTGATTCATCAAACGCTAATAAAGATTTTAAAATGATTGAAGCATACATTTTCCGTTGACGGTCGATACGAACGGATAAAACATCTTTTGCGTCCGATTCAAATTCTAACCATGTTCCTCTCATTGGAATCAAGTCAGCTTTAAAAAGGAACTTACCAGTCTTATCCATCGCTTTGGATAAATAAGCACCTGGAGAACGACGGATTTGCGAAACGATGACTTTTTCAACACCGTTAATGATGAAGGTGCCTGAGTTCGTCATTAATGGGAAATCACCTAAGAATACTTCTGATTCTTTGATGTTGCCATCTTCTTTAAAAATTAATCTTAAATTAACACGTAAGGGAACGGAATACGTCATATCCCGATCTTTACATTCTAAATATGTGTAGCTAGGCGCATCAAAACGGAAACCTAAGTATTCGAGTTTTAATGTACCTGCATAATTTTCAATGGGAAAGATATCTTTGAGAGCTTCATCAAGGCCTTTTTCTAAGAGCCATTGATAATTTTCTGTTTGTACTTCCACTAAGTTTGGTAAAGGAAGGGCACCAGAAATCTTGGAATAATTCACACGGTTGTTATCCATGTTTTGATAGTGGCGAGCACCGCCAGTACCAATTTTAAGTGGTCCGGTTAATGCAACCGTGTCGCGACCAACTTTAACTTTTTTCTTTGTCGTTTTTGCCATATGTCTCTCCTTATGGTTTTGCGATCAACACGAGATAGCCTTTGTCTCGGTCTCTGCGCAGGACCTTGCTAAACAACGTTAGCAAATAGGTCTCATGGGATTCAGCGCCTTTATCTTTGCGAATGACAATATATAAACTGCCATCGGGATGAAGATGCTGTTTGGCTTCTTGATAAAGACGGTAGATTGTTTTTTTTCCGGCGCGAATCGGTGGATTAAAGGCAATCACATCGAAGGTTCGCGTCAATTCTTGAAAACCATCACTCGTCAATATGTGGAGATTCGTCAAGCCAAGACGTTGGGCGTTATGTCTGGCATCAATGACTGCCCGTTCATTGACGTCGGCAAGTGTAAGTATCAAGTTGGGATTAAGACTTGCCAGTGTTAATCCAACCGGGCCGTATCCACAGCCAAGGTCTAAGCATGAACCTTTTAATGCATCTTGCAACAACACATTAATCAGCAATCGACTACCATCATCAAGACCTTGCTTAGCGAAGATCCCGCTACTGGCTAGTAGGGTGAATTTTTTTCCAGCAATGGTATACGTGACCGTAAATTCCTTGATGGTTTTGGGTGGATTATTTTCGAAATAATGACCCATTTCACGCCCTCCTATAAAGTGGTAAAACCTGCCTTAATGAAAAGGCAGGTTTGTAACTTTTCGAAATTGAGCTTACTTAACTTCGACTTCAGCACCGGCAGCAACCAATGCTTTTTTGTGTTCTTCAGCTTCAACTGGTGAGATTTTTTCTTTGATTTTGCTTGGAGCACCATCAACGAGTTTCTTCGCATCCATTAAGCCTAAACCAGTAATGGCTTGAACAGCTTTAATGACAGCAACTTTTTGTGCACCAGCACTCTTTAAAGTAAGGGTGACTTCAGCAGGACCCTTCTTAGCACCGGCATCATCTGCAGCGGCGGCTGGAGCGGCGGCAACAGCGGCAGCGGTGACACCGAATTCGGTTTCAATCGCTTTGACTAAGTCGTTGAGTTCAACAACTGTCATTTCTTTAACTGAGGCAATGATTTCTTCTTTTGTTAATTTGGCCATGTTTATTTCCTCCTATGGCAGTATTAAGCAGCGGCTTGTGGCTTGTCAGCAACAGCTTTGACTGCTACTGCCAATTTGCGAATCGGACCTTGTAAGGCCGAGGCAAGCATCGATAAGAGTTGGGATCTTCCGGGTAAAGATGCTAACACTTTAACTTGAGCGGCATCAATAAATTTACCATCTTGAATCGCACCTTTGACGACGAGCTTTTCGTTGGCCTTAGAAAACTTGACCACGATTTTGCTGCCTTCAAGGGCATCACTGGTAAAAATAAAACCGTTTGCACCTTGTAACGTATTCGTTAAAGCATTATCTTTAATGCCTAACTTATCCGTTGCCCGACGAACTAAGGTATTTTTGTAAACACCAAATTGGGCATTGTTCTTACGTAAGTTACGACGTAAGGTTGATAATTCTGCGACGGTCATTTTTTGATAACCGACGATGAGTATCGATGCACTCTTTTTTGCTAACGTTTCAATTTCGTTAACTAACGCTTCTTTTTCTTTGAGAATCGTTTTGTTCATTGGTTCACCTCCTTGGATTACCGTTTTATATTTTTGAGTTGTAGATCCAAGAGATTCTTTATATCGAGATCCTCGGCAACATGATTAAGCCCCCGTGGCCGTTGCTGTCTATGGTTCTATAACACTCAAACAAGGGAAGAAAGACTAGCGACCTTCAAACGTAAACTTGATGCCAGGACCCATCGTTGTGTGGATGGTTGCGGCTTTGAAGAAGTTACCTTTGACAGAAGCTGGACGAGATTTTACGATTGCATCCGTTAAAGCTTGTAAATTTTCAGCAAGTTGAGCTTCCGTAAAGCTGACGCGACCGATAGAGACTGCGACGTTAGCTTCTTTATCTAAACGATATTCAACTTTACCCGCCTTAATTTCTTTAATGGCTTTGCCGATATCGACTGCGACAGTTCCAGTTTTTGGATTTGGCATCAATCCTTTGGGACCTAATACTTTACCTAATTTACCAATTTCGCCCATCATTTCAGGCGTGGCAACGATGACATCGAAGTCAAACCAATTTTCTTTATTAATTTTTTCTAATAATTCTTTACCACCAACAAAATCTGCACCTGCAGCTTTTGCATCAGCGGTTTTGCTTAACGTAACCGCTAGGACTTTTTTGGTTTTCCCATTTCCATGTGGTAAAACAATCGTCCCACGGATTTGTTGATCTGCTTGGGTGGTGTCAACATTGAGTCGATAAGAAACATCAACGGTGGCATCAAATTTAACGGTTGATGTTTTTTTAACTAATGCACTTGCTTCTTGAATGGTATAGAGCTTGTTGATGTCAACGAGCTTTAAGGCAGCCTCATACTTCTTTCCGCGTTTCATAATGATTTATTCTTTCTGTGGTGCTAACGAGCAACGCTCTTCCACTTACTTCTTGTCTTCTTCAACGGTAATGCCCATATTACGGGCAGAACCTTCAATAATTTTCATGGCAGCTTCAATGTCATAAGCGTTTAAATCAGGTAATTTGTATTCCGCAATTTTCTTTAAAGCTGAACGTGAAATTTTTCCAACTTTAGTGGTTTTAGGATTACTTGATCCACTTTCAACGCCAGCAGCTTTCTTAATTAAGCCAGCAACTGGAGAAGTTTTGATGACGAACTCAAATGATTTGTCTTCAAATGCAGTGATGATGACTGGAATAATTTCACCTTTTTTGTCTGCTGTTTTTGCATTAAAATCGGTGCAAAATTTAGGCATCACAATCCCTGCGGATGCGAGTTTTGGGCCTGGTTTAGCTTCGCCTCCAGGTAGTTCCATTTTCACGACTTTTGCGATTCGTTTAGCCACGTTACAATCCTCCTTATGGATGTTTCTTGTTCGTGCGGTGGTCGACGGATGAATCAGTCCTTCCACGCAGCGTCAATCACGGACCAAAAAGTCCATGCTCGAGAATTATAATGCGGAAATTTATAAAAAGCAAGAAAAAACATTAAGTTTTTGTTAGAAAATTTCTGGACCATAGACATTTTTTAAAGTTAGTCCTATAATGACCCTCGTACTAAGAATTATTATGAACTTTTTTACAAAAAAACCTTACTACACTATTTTACTAAGTTATCTCATTGCCATCGCAATTGGAGGACTTATTTTAACCCTACCTTTTGCCCAAAGAAATGGCCAATGGGGTAATCCAATCAATAGTTACTTTATGGCGACCTCTGCCTTGGCAGTCACGGGTTTATCAGTCTACAGCGATCTTAGTGCTCAATTTTCAACTTTTGGTCTTGTTATTTTCATGATTTTAATGGTTTTAGGTGGTTTAGGCATCATCACCATCTTTAGTTTCTTCACGATTATCTTAGGTAAGAAAATTGGCATTATGGAACGTTATTTACTTAAACAAGCTCTAAACCTCACTACCATGAGTGGTGCGCTTCGCTTTGTCCAGCAAGTTGTTTTAATCGCTTTGGTCTTTATTTTCACAGGGGCTTCGTTATACTCCATAGTCATGATTCCAAGATTTGGTCTTGAAGAAGGGATTTTTCAATCCGTCTTTTTAGCCATCTCTGCATTTAATAATGCCGGTTTAGACATTTTAGGTAGTAATAGTCTCATTGACTTCCAAAGTAATGCCCTTGTTCAAATTGTGACCATGGTTTTGATCATTTCCGGTGGACTAGGGTTTCTTGTTTGGACGGAACTCTTCAAGTTTAAGTTTCAACTCTCTAAATTATCAACCTTTGTCAAAGTGGTGTTAGTCATGAGTTTGATTCTGATTGTAGTAGGAACGCTAGCCTTATTCCTTACTGAATATAGTACTGGTGAAGTTTTAAGACTAGATTTGGCTTTATTTACTTCAGTCTCATCGCGTACCGCAGGTCTAACAATCGTAAACATAAGAGAACTCACCAATGCTAGTAAATTTGTGATTATGATGTTGATGTTTATTGGTGCCAACCCAATCTCCACGGGTGGTGGGATTAAAACTACAACCACTTTTATTGTGTTCCTCGCAATTTGGGCTTTGATTTCTGGTAAAAAGGTCCATGCATTTAAACGAACTTTCTCAATTGAATCAATTCTGAAAGCCATGGCCTTGGTTGTCATCTCAATCGTCTTTGTCTTGTTTGTCGTGATGGCCATTGAATATATAGAACAATTTAATACAACCTATCCCGTGGGAGTGAAAACGGGCACTGCATTACTATTTGAAGTAGTGTCTGCATTTGGTACTGTAGGATTCTCAGAAGGGGTCACGCCTTATTTAGCAGAACCTTCCAAAGTCATTTTAATGATGGTGATGTTACTTGGGCGAATTGGTCCGATTTCAGCGATTTCTGTTTTTTCAGACAAACTTTCATGGACGGAACAAAGTGAAGTCCAATATATGGAAGCAACTGTACCTATCGGGTAGGAGGATTATGTATGGCCAGAGAAAAATCTTTTGCAGTGATTGGTTTAGGACAATACGGGCTTAGTGTTGCGAATGCGTTGATTGAAAACAATCAACAAGTCATTGGGATCGACCGTGATGAGGCTCGCGTGAAAATGTTAGAAAAGAAAACCGCCTCTGTTTTTAAAGCGGACTGCACGAGTCGTGAAAGTCTACGCGAAGTAGGTGTGCATAATGTTGATGTTGCGATTGTTACATTTGGTGACAATTTACATGACGCGATCATTACCACCGCTTTACTTTCTGATCTCAATATCAAACATATTGTTGTACGCGTTGATAATGAAGAATACGCTCCCATTCTAACTAAAATAGGTGCCCATGAAATTATTCACCCTACTGAAGATGCTGGATATTCACTCGCTTTTCGCCTTTCAGGTAGCAATCTTAGTCAATATTTTGCTTTTGATCGATATTACTCAGTTTCTGCTTTAACCATTCCAGTTAATTTCAAATCCAAAAAATTAATCGATCTCGACTGGCGTAATAAATTTAATATCAACATTGTTTTGATCAAGAAGACCGGTGGTAAAACCAAAGCCGAAGATCTTGAAGGAATTATTCCTGAAATTCCAAAAGCTCAAGAAACGGTTGAACCAAAAGATGTGATTTATGTCATCGGTAAAAACAAAGACATCATCACCTTCTCAAACGCTATTAATAAAGTTTAAAATAAAAAAAGTTTGGAGAAATCCAAACTTTTTTGTTAATCAAAAATGCGATTATATTTTTTCGATTTCTGAGAAATCAACTTCCACAGAAGTCGAACGACCAAAGAACACCGTTTCAACTTTGACTAGACCAGAGGCTTTATCAATTGTGACAATCTTACCTTCGGTACCTTCAAGAGGTCCGTGGATGACTTTGACGTGATCGCCAACGGCATAACGATCATACATACCCGCATCCACCATGCCCATTCTCTTAAGGATTGGTTCCATTTGTTCTGGTGTCACTGGAATTGGCTTGGTACCGCCACCTGAAGATCCAACGAAACCCGTCACGCCTGGAGTGTTACGCACCACATACCAGGAATCATCGGTCATGATCATTTCAATAAAAACATAACCAGGATAAGCATTACGCATTTTCTTCTTCCCAGTTGGGGCACCATTTTTAAAAACTGCTTCTTCTTGTTCAACAACAAGAATTCTAAAAATATAATTTTCCATCGTCATCGAATTGACTCGACGACGAAGATTGTCAGCAACTTTATTTTCGTGGCTAGCGTAGGCACTGACAACATACCATTGTTTATCGCCATTTACTGGGGTTGGAACAGTTGGTTGAATTGGATTTGGATTTTCCATAAATATCTCCTATCTTAATGTTTCAAAGGCGCTGCGAATTTGTCCGAGTAATTCTGCAACCGCTAAATCTTCTAAGGTTAAAGCCATCGCGGAGAAAACCGTAATAATGATTACCACGATAATCGATGAGATTAAGGTGTCAGATTTTGGCCATCGAATCCGTTTGGATTCTCGAGAAACTTCTTGTAAAAATTTTTTTACATTCATGGTTGAACCTATTTACTTTCTTGGTGAAGGGTTGATCGATTACAGGTTGGGCAATACTTCTTTAGTGCCAAACGTTGTTCTGCCACGCCTTGACCTTTACTTGATGTTTGATAATTCCGAGCGAGACATACAGTGCAGATTAAAATGATTTTTTTTCTCATGTCGGGATTTCCTATTTACATCTAAGCTTGATAAGAATATAACAAGCTTTTTAGACAAAGTCAATCACAGCGATTAACCTTGATAATATTTCTCGAGAATACGTTTCGCTATTTTTGAAATTTGACGATAATGTTGTTTCATGATTTTTGCAATTTCAGTAAAACTATATCCTAATTTTAAATAGGCAATGATTGCTTTTTCCTGTGTATTTAATTCATGGTTGTCAGATTCTAAAAGTAAATAAAACGGATCGGAAACTTGCCGATAAAGACCGGGATCATGTTCTCCTATCATTTCACTTAACGATGAGCCCTCTTCAATTTCGTAGTCTAAAGAAACAGCATGATTAATCGGTGAATGTTGCTCGGAACCAAATCGTTTTAATTCATGAATCAATTCGCGTTGTAGTAAAAAATGATAATATGCATCAAAGATATTTTTCTTTGGGTGATATGATTCAACTGCAAGCAATAATGTCTGGGTTGCCACGATTTTTAAATCATCATAATCAACACCGCAATATCGATGCATATACATTAATTTATGAATCAGTCTATCTTGTTTCAATTGCATTTTCTCTAATAGCATTTGAAATGCTTCTTGATGTTTACTGCGAATCAAAAAAATAAGTTCATCATCGGAAAGCAGCGACATAAAATTTTATTTTACAAGAGGAAAACGTTGACGATAAACTTCACTGAGCATTATCGCTAAACTTGTTGAGGCATTAAAAGAATTGAGATGTTGAATGGGAATTTTCACTTTAAAATCTGAATTCTCCAAAACTAATCGAGAAATGCCATCTCCTTCATGACCAATGATAATACCGATAGGGCCACGATAATCAACACTGCGATAATCTTGGGCGCCTTCTAAAGCGGTCGCAACTAACCAAAAACGATGGTCTTTTAAAGTCTGAATCGTTTGCGATAAATTCGTGACCTGAATAATCGGTAAATAATCTAGTGCGCCACTGGCAATTTTAGCAACGGTGGCATTCACTTCAACTTGCCGATCCTTTTTGATAATCAATCCATGAACACCAAAACCCACTGCCGTTCGAATCATTGAACCTAAGTTAAGTGGATCTTCAATACCATCTAATAAAATTAATAAGGGTTGCTTAACTGCTTCGATGGTTTGCAAAAAACTGTTTAATTCGGTATATGAAAAAGGGACAACATTCGCGACAATACCTTGATGATGAGATGATTGAGCAAGTGCAGTTAAACGTGATTCCTCTACCCTTTCTACGGAAATTCGATTCGCCTGAATGAGTGAAAGTATGGTTGCATCTTTAAATTGAGTTGAAAGAAATAATTTCTTTACTTTCCCAGAGCGAATACTTGCTTCTACAGCATGTTTTCCGTAGCGATATTGTTCCATCATTTACTTGAATACCTATCCGAAATTTGTCTCAATTTAATCTATATGAAATGAGGTGGTGATTTCAATTGGATTAATTCGGATTTTTAAATCTTCCACAAGCATTAATTCAGTGGCATGGTTGATTTGACCATAGGTTACCGTAATGCGAAGAACCTTATTGCCTTGAAAGGTGGTAATTTGAGAATCAATATTGCGAATTGCAGCGCGAACTTCTCTTGCCGATTCATGAATGTTCTTTAAAACAGGTTGATGATCTTTAACAAGTAAAAATATTTTAGGCGCTTTACGGTTAATAAAAGTTTCAAAATTTCTTAACATCGTTAAAGTAAATAAACCAACTAAAGATCCTGTGGTTGCAAGTAAAAATTGTCCTGCCCCCGAGGCTAATCCAATCGCCATTGCTAACCATAAGGTCGTCGCCGTGGTTAACCCTTTAATATCAAAACCATTTTGAATAATGGTTCCCGCACCAATAAAACCTACACCCGTAATAACCTGCGCAGCTAATCTAGCTGGATCTCGATCAATATTAATTTCGCCAAAGCCATAAATGGAAAGTAACATAATTAATGCAGATCCAAGTGCAACTAGAATATGGGTTCTAAGACCAGCAGAGTGACCATGATATTCGCGTTCATAACCAATTAATCCTGCTAAAACGGTGGCCATTACGAGCGATAAAAGACTTAATAGAAAATTACCAAATGGGGGAATTAACTGGTTTAAAAAATCAACTAATAATTGATCAATCGTGGCAACACTGAATAGGTTCATATAGGGACTCCTTGTGGACTTTAAAAAAGGACATTTCGTTGATGAAGGATTTTTCTTATCTCATCGGATTGAGCAAAGTTTTGATTTGATTTTGCTTGTAAATAATCCTGATACAATTGGTGATCTTCCTTCGTTAAAATCGTAAATTCAACGGCTAATCCAAGTATAGACAACATTGTTTGAATTGTAAAGAAACGGTTAAGAAGATCGTCTAACGATGGATTGGGTTGACGCAATGACGCTTGAGCTTCTTTTAAATATTGGTGAAGAATGGTCAAGGCGTTGGAAGTATTAATATCGTCAGCAAGGGCAGCTAAAAAGGCTTGAGGAGCAGGGATTTTTGGATCCACTAACTTACCGCCATGCAGTTGAATAAACGTTGCAAGTTGGGCCACCGTCATTTGAACTTTTTTAAGTTCAAGTTGCGCATTATCAATAATTAACTGAGAAATATTCACAGGCATTCGATAATGAGTTGCCAATAATACATAACGAAGTAAGGGTCCAGAATATTTCGCTAAAAAATCTTTTGCTAAGAATATATTACCGGTGGATTTACTCATTTTTTCAGCATTCAAATTAATAAATCCATTATGCAACCAATAATTCGCTAATGAAGTTTGATAGGCAGCTTGAGCTTGAGCCATTTCATTTTCATGGTGCGGGAACTTTAAGTCAAAACCGCCACCATGAATATCGATGAGCGTTTGTTGAAAGGTTTCTTTAATCATCACTACGCATTCGGTATGCCAACCTGGCCTACCAGCACCAAAAGGGGCAGGAAAGGTGATGCCTTCTTTAGTATGTTTCCATAAGGCAAAATCAAATGGATTTTCTTTATCTGGATTCATCTCAACACGTGCACCAATTTTATTTTCATGAATATCCACATGAGAAAGTTGCCCATATTGCTGAACTTTATGAACTCGAAAAAAAACATCACCTGACTTCGTTTGATATGCAAAACCATCTTGAATTAATTTTTCAATTAACTGTATCATCGCTTGTAAATGTTCCGTTACCGTTGGTGTTTGATCGGGTAACAAAGCATTCATTTTCGCAACATCTTGTTGATAAGCCTCAATGTATTTTCTCGCAATGGTTGCTTCATCGACTTTTTCTTTTTGTGCTTTTTCAATAATGCGATCATCAATATCTGTGTAATTTGAAACATGTTGAACTTGATAACCCAAGGCAATGAATAACTTTTTTAAAACATCAAAAACAACTAAAGGTCGAAGATTGCCAATATGAACATAATCATAAACAGTTGGACCACAAACATACATGGTCACCTTACCAGGTTGAATAGGTTTAAATATTTCTAGACGGTCATGAAGACCATTGAATAATTGAATGTCCATAATTCTATTTTACGATGATTGAAGGATTTAACCAACGTTGAATATACGCTCCAACATCAAACTTGCGCTTTAAACCTGCAGCGTTCATGTAACGAATCATGCCAAAAATCGGTCGTTCTTGCCATGGTCGATCATGGACTCCACCGATTGCCCAAGCAGTACCTGTATAACCATTTGGATCCCTTCCATCCAATTCATATTGATCATTGAGTTGGTTGGCAATCGTAAGTGCTTCTTCAGGGGAGGCAGTCCATTCTAGTATTTTTTTAGCCCAATACATTCGCATATAACCGTGCATATAACCTGTTTTTACCATTTGCATTTGTGCTGCATTCCAAGCATCATCATGGGTTTGAGCGTTGGCAAATTGTGTATAAGAATAAAGGTATTCACGGGGATCTTGGCGATGCAGGTTTAATGTTTTTTTAGCCCAATCTGGAAAACCTGAGAACGAATCGTATTCGGGATTATAAAAACAAAAATTATCGGCAAGTTCTTTACGTACAATCATCTCCTCTAAAAAGGATTCGTGATTTCCACCCGTTGCCTTTACTGCTAGTGCTACAGTTTGACTACTCAATTGACCAAAATGGAAATATGAGGATAAGCGACTCGTTGCCTCAAGATTGGGATCATTTCGATTTTCATAATGTGATAAACGATGAGTAATAAATTCTTTCATCGCTTTCTTGGGATCAATCGATATTTTAATTTCATCTAAAAACGATTCATCATGTGGACCATTATATGCATAAGGTATAGTAGATTTCCATTGAGGATAAGGGATTAAATAATTTGATAAGTGTTTATGAATTTTTGGTCTTAACGTGTAGGCACCCCATTCTTGCTTTTGACTTACAACATGAACGGGAACAATATTATGACCATCAACTTCCGTCATTTGAATTGATAATGAATCGGCTAATGATGTTCTTAACGCTCTCATTTCTCGAAGAGGGGTGAAATCTGTTACCAATAATCCTGCTTGAACTGTCTTTAAAAATTGTTGAATTGTTTTGACTGTAGGACCATGGAGAATATAAAAAGGTAAACCTTTTTCTTTGGCGTCTACATAACAAAGTTTTAATCCCATTTTCATTCGAGTAAACATAGGATCATCTTGATTATTTTTTGCACTACCAAAGTGATCAAAAAGACTAAAAATAACAATCAGAGGTTGTTTGATTTCAACTGCCTTCATTTGAGCATAAATTAATGCCCAATTGTCCTCGAGCCTCATTTCTCGATTCATCCAATAAACAACAGGACCTAATTGGATTGGTTTATGATTCAAAAATCTAGCTCTCGTCTCAAGGATATTCATATGAAAATCATAGCATAAAATCATACTTTTATAGTCATATATGATAAGATAAAATTGGTCAAATATGAAAAAAAATATCACGATTGTTGGCGCAGGAACTGCCGGATTAGCGAGTGCAATCCGTTTACAATCCAAGGGTTACCAAGTCACCATCTATGAGAAGAATGCACAGGTCGGTGGAAGAATGTATTCATTTCAAGAAAAAGGTTTTCAATTTGATGTTGGTCCCACCATCGTGATGATGCCAGAAATATATCGAGAGGTATTTTCATCAAGTGGTGTGAACCCTGATGATTATATTTCAATGCAGTTATTAGATCCGCTTTATCAACTTCATTATCAAGATGGAACTTCATTTACCGTATCGAGTAATTTAACTAAATTAATCCCAGCATTAGAAAGTATTTCCTATGAAGATACACAAGGATATTTAGCATATCTTGCCGATATTTATGCTCGTTATAATATTGCAAGAAAAGGATTTATTGATCGTTCTTTTCTATCATCAAAAGATATTTTAAGCTGGGAAAATATACTCAATACTCTCAAACTAAGAACCTTTAATTCTGCGTATGAATCCATTGCCAAATTTGTTAAAAACGAAAAACTTCGCCAAGCACTTTCCTTTCAAACGCTTTATATTGGCGTGTCTCCTTTCGTGGGTCCTTCCATCTATACCATCATTCCGATGATTGAACTGCTTTATGGGATTTGGTACATCAAAGGTGGAATGTATGCAATGGCGAAAGCCATGCAAAAAAGATTTGAGGAACTGGGTGGTAAAGTGGTGACGAATGCGAATGTCAGTTCCATTCATATTGAAGAAGGAAGTGCCAAAGGTATTATCGTTAATCACACTTTTATTCCAAGCGATGCGGTCCTTGTCAATGCTGATTTTCCATATGCAGTATCGCAATTAATTGAACCCAAGTATCGAGGCAAATACCAACCAAAGAAGCTTCAAAAAATGGAATACTCATCAAGTAGTTTCATTATGTATTTTGGTTTAAATAAAAAAATCAAAACGACCGTTCATCAAATTCGCTACGCTAAAGATTTCAAAAAAAATATCAATGATTTATTTGAACCCACACTTCCATCTGATGCCTCTTTTTATATTTATTCACCAACCCAGATCGATCCATCCCTTGCACCTGCTGGTAAAGAAATAATTTATGTGCTTGTTCCAGTTCCCAATCGAGAACATCATCAATTCTCGTGGGATGAAACCATGAAAAAGCAATTTAGAAATCAAATCGTTTCCAAAATCAAAACCATTCAAGGCTTTGAAGATTTCGATCAAGCCATTGAAGTGGAAAGAATGATGACACCTAAAGATTGGGAAGAACAATTTAACTTACAATATGCGGCAACCTTTGGCTTCAAACCGATTCTATTTCAAAGTAACTTCTTTAGACCACAAGTCAAAGCATTAAAGGTTAAACACTTATATTTTGCTGGGACGAGTACCCATCCAGGCGCAGGCATTCCTATTGTAATGAAATCTGCTAAAATTGCAGTCGACACGATTATGAAAGAAATTTAACCGATGAATCTATATTTAGCCTATGCATATTGGCGATGTGAACGGGTCATTAAAAGAAACTCTGCGACCTTTTATCGTGCATTTTCCACCATTAAGGATAAACATCGCCGCCAAGGAGTCTATGCAGTCTACGCCTTTTGTCGATATGTGGACGATTTGATCGATGAGCATCGTGACTTAAAAGCACTACAAAACTATAAAGCGAAACTCGATGACTTTGTTAAAGGTTATCAAAAAAGTGGTTTCCGCTGGAGAGCCCTCGCTGATACTCGAGATCGTTTTTATCCTGATGAAACTTATTTCGCTCCGTTTTATGAAATGATTGAGGGTCAAGAATTTGATGCACATCCAGTACGTATTGAAACGATGGATCAATTACTGAAATATGCTGATTTAGTTGCCAGTAGTGTGGGGAAAATGTTACTACCGATGCTTGCCCCACATGCAGAAAAAGATTTAACCCCTTTTGCGATTGCCTTAGGCAGAGCTTTTCAACTGACAAACATTTTGCGAGATGTTGGAGAAGACTTTCGCAGAGACCGAATTTATTTACCACAATCACTCATGCATCAATTCCATTACACAGTGGAAGATTTAAAATCTCAATGTGTCAATGATGCTTTTATCCAACTCTTTGAAACCATTGCCCAAGTTGCAGAATCATATTACCAAGAAGCTGAGAAGTGGATTCCGTTATTTCCAGATGACATTCGCTTTTCTTTACATGCAAGTTTAGTGTTATATCGAGAAATTCTACAAGTCATTCGAAAGAAAAAATACCAAGTGATGCATCAAAAATTATTTGTTTCTAACGAAGAAAAGCTTGCCATCATCACCCAATTAAAAACAAAATAAAAGATACCGATTCTCCTCGGTATCTTTTTGTTATATTTAACCTTTCAGTTGTATCTCTAATTGTTGAATTGCAGGAATGATTTCTTTCGCATTATTAAGAATCATCGTAGGATGGTGTTCTTTTAATGCATGTAAGTCGCTATATCCATAACTCAATGCAAGACACGGGATGCCAAGTTGTTTTGCAAATAAGATATCAGGTGGTGCATCGCCAATCATCACCGCTTCTTTTAAATTTAGTTGATGCAATCTTGCAAAGGCATCAAACATCGTTCGATCAGGTTTCGGTAATGTACCAGGAATGTGGCCATGGACACCTTTGAATATATATGGAAAAACATGGTGGATCAGTTGCACGGTTAATGAATGTGGTTTGTTTGAAAATACATACGCATTCAATCGATGCTTTTGAATATATCTTAATACCTCTTGGATACCGGGATAAATTCTAGCATTCGCCAGTTGGTATGCTTCATAACGAATCATATAGGCAGCGTAAAATTCTTCAAAAAAAACAGGATCCTCACCTTTTCCTTTTAATGCAGCTTTGACAAATTGTCTCGCCCCACCACCGATAAAAGTTTTCGTTTCTTCTAACGTGACCGAAGGTAGGTGAAATGCTAAAAGTGTATCCTGAATCGCCCGAGCAAGATCAGGGGCTGTATCCAGTAATGTACCATCGAGGTCAAAAATCCAATGTTTAATCATGAGAAAAAAACCTTGGTTGCCCAAGGTTCCCCATCTTATTTAACGAATTCCACCAAGACGCGTTTGGCGTTATCACCAAGGCGAGGGGCCATTTTTAGTCTACGAGTATAACCACCTTTTCGAGTGGCATAACGAGGACCTAATTCAGAAAAAAGCTTGTTGAGGGCGAGGACGCCATTTGCTTCATCAGCGATATATTGACGAACCACACTTGCCGCTAAGCGACGATTGTGTAAATCACCTTTTTTCGCATAGGTGATTAAACGGTCAGCAAGGGACACTAACCCTTGTGCCATTTGCCCAGTGACCACAACTTTTTCTTCTGTGATTAACGTGGACACTAAATTACGTAATTGGTTATCGTATTTGCTTTTGGTAAATGGGGCTTTAAAGCGCATCCCACCTTTACCATGTACATTATCTCTACCTTGAGTTGGCATAGGTTACTCCTTATTCTGCATCCCGGAACTTTAATCCATGTGCAAGAAGTTTTTCTTTAACTTCCTTCAAGGATTTCTTACCGAGGTTGCGTACTTTCATCATTTCTTCTTCTGACTTTTGTGTCAATTCATAAACCGTTTCAATACCGGCGCGACGTAAGCAGTTATACGAACGGACCGATAAATCTAAATCCACAATCGTCATATTAGAGAACTTGTCTTCTGGTTCTAAGGTTGGTTCTTTCATAATATTGACATCCGTGGTGGTGTCTTCTAATTCTAAGAAACCTTGGAAGTGTGCCATTAAAATTTGCGTTGCAAATGTTAATGCCGCTTGTGGAGTTAATGAACCATTGGTCCAAATTTCTAAGGTTAATTTGTCATAACGAGCATCGTTACCAACACGGGTTGGATCCACAGTGTAAGACACTTTGGTGACAGGAGAATAATTGGAATCCGTGGCAATCAAACCTAAACGGGTGTTATAGCGATTGGCTTTGTTACCTTCTGAGGTAACATAACCGCGACCATTGCGAACATATAATTTCCCTTTTAAGGTTCCTTTGGATGTGACATGGGCAATGACGAGTTCAGGATTCATGACTTGAACACCACCTGGGAGAATTAAATCCCCAGCAGTGACAGTCTTTTCACCCTTCACATCTAATTCAAGGGTTTTAGAATCAGTGCCTTCGGCATCAATTTTTAACACTAAATTTTTTAAATTTAAGACAATGGTCGTCACATCTTCAAGAACGCCTTCTAACGAAGAGAATTCGTGACGTGCGCCTTCAATTTCAATTGCGTAAACCGAAGCACCTGGTAATGATGCGAGTAAGACACGACGTAATGCATTACCTAACGTTAATCCAAAACCTCGTTCTAATGGTTCTAAAACAAATCGACCATAGTTATGGGTTGAATCAAATAACTTTTTTGTGAAGCGTGGTTTTTCGAATGGACGTGCAATATTTGCCATATGTTTGTGATCCTCCAATGATCAAGTCGACTAGCCCCGTGGGCGCTTAGGTGGACGGCAACCGTTGTGTGGCACTGGTGTGGTATCCGTAAGCATGGTGATTTGTAAACCAGCAGCTGCGAGTGAACGCACTGCAGATTCACGGCCAGGACCTGGACCCTTCACATTGACATCAACTTGTTTAATGCCTTGTTCTAATGCGGCTTTTGCGCAAGCTTCACCGGCAACTTGAGCAGCGAATGGTGTCGCTTTTCTGGCACCTTTGTAACCTAATGCACCAGCTGAGCTCCAGGCAATTGCATTGCCTTGTTCATCCGTGATCGTCACAATGGTGTTGTTAAAAGTTGCATGAATGTGAGCAATTGCTTTGGTAAATGCACGTTTAACTTTCTTTTTTCTAGGGGCTTTAGCAGGCGCGCCAGTTGCACTGGCTGCTGGTGCTGCTCCTGTTGGCTTTTTATTTTCGTTGGCCATGTCAGTTCTCCTTTAACCTTGTACGGCTTCTTTCTTGTTAGCAATGGTCTTTCTTGGTCCTTTGCGCGTACGGGCATTGGTACGGGTCCGTTGACCACGAACCGGCATCCCTTTACGGTGACGGGAACCACGATAGGTACCAATTTCTTGCAAACGTTTAATGTTGAGAGAGATTTCACGACGTAAATCACCTTCAACTTTATACTTAGCGACTTGGGTACGAATCGCAACCAGTTGATCTTCGGTTAAATCTTTAACACGAACACTTTCATCAACTTTTGCATCTTTCAAAATCTTTTGCGAGAGTGGTTTACCGATACCAAAAATGTACATCAGTGAAATCACGACGCGTTTTTCATTTGGAATATCTACACCTACAATACGTGCCATATGTGCTCCTTATCCTTGGCGTTGTTTATGCTTTGGGTTTTCACAAAGCACCATCACGCGTCCATGACGCTTGATGACTTTACATTTATCGCAAATCGGCTTAACGGATGGTCTTACTTTCATAATTTCTCCTTGTCACTATTTGTGACGATAGGTGATGCGGCCGCGTGTTAGGTCGTACGGGGACATTTCAACCGTGACTTTATCGCCTGGTAAAATGCGAATGTAGTTCATACGGATTTTACCAGAAACGTGAGCCAGAATCACTGAACCGTTTTCTAATTTAACCTTGAACGAAGTATTCGGTAAGGTTTCGAGGACGGTAGCCTCGAGGGAGATGACATCTTCTTTACTCATACTGTCTATCCTCCTTCTTCTAGGGTGAGTATTTCAGCACCCGTTGTCGTGACGACGATGGTGTTTTCATAATGAGCGCACCATTTGCCATCTTTCGTCTTGACGGTCCATTCATCCGCGAGCACCTTGGTTTCTTTTTTACCTAGGTTCACCATCGGTTCAATGGCAAGCGTCATTCCTGCTTTAAGTATCGGTCCTGTTTGTGACCGCCCGAAGTTAGGAATCTGCGGGTCCTCATGGAGGTTTTGTCCGACTCCATGTCCAGTGTAATCTTCCGGTAAACTATAGCCGTGTTTTTCCACAAACGATTGAATCGTGTGGGAGAGATCACCAACATAGACACCTGGACGAATTACCTTAAACGCTTCAAAGAAACTCGCGGTGGTGACTTCAACAAGTTTTTTTATCGCGTTGTCTACATTGCCAACGCAATACGTTCTTGCTGCATCCGCATGGTATCCATTGTATTGAATCCCGATGTCAATCTTGATGATATCACCATTTTTTAGCACTTCTTTTGAAGAAGGAATGCCGTGAATGAGTGTATCGTTGACCGAGGTACAAATACTCGCTGGATAGCCGCCATATCCTTTGAAAGAGGCTTTGGCTCCGAAACTGGCAATCATCTTTTCGGCTTCGTCATTAAGCTGTTGGGTTGTCACGCCAACACGGACAAGGCTTTCTAGATGCCGTAATGTCTTTGCCACCATGCGTCCAGCTTCACGCATCATGGTGACTTCTCGCGGAGATTTAACGATGATCATTGCAATCTGTCAAGAAATGCCTTGACGTCTTGGAATAAATCCTTCGTTTGCTTCGCGCCATCAAATGGGGTTAATAACCCTTTGGCTTTATAAAAGCCGATTAATGGAGAGGTTTGTTCCTCATAAGCCTTTAAACGCACGGTTAAGGCTTCGAGATTGTCGTCCTTGCGTTGAATGAGGGGACCGCCATCGCGATCACAGACACCTTCAACTTTAGGTTTCATCGTATCAACATGGTACGGCGTGCCACACACTTTGCAAACACGGCGACCCGTAATCCGACGAATCAATTCTTGGCGATCACAATCAAATTCCATCACCGTGTTGATTGGACGTTTGATTGAGATTAATAAGGTTTGTAACGCTTCTGCTTGAGGCAATGTTCTTGGAAAGCCATCGAACATAAATCCTGCTTTGCAATCTGGCGCTTGAATTCTTTCTTTCACTAAAGCGATCGTCACATCATCGGGTACGAGTTTTCCTGCGTTGATATACGTTGCAGCAAGATTGCCTACCGGAGTCCCTTTCGCCATGGCTTCACGAAACATGTCGCCTGTGGAAATATGAGGAATCTTGTAATGATCGGCGATGAGCTTTGCAACCGATCCTTTACCCGCACCGGGTGGTCCTAATAAAATCGTATTAATCATTTTGATTTCTTCCACCTGATGCTAACACTTCTTCATACGATTTACCTGCAAGTAAACCATCAATTTGGTTATTCACTTCAAGGGCAACACCTACGACAATGATTAACCCTGTTCCACCTAAGGCTAGGGATCGATCAGGAACAATGTTTAATAAAACAAGGACGATTGGTAAGGCGGCAATAAAGGCTAAAGAAGTTGCGCCCAATACGGTGATGCGGTTTAAAACTTTGGTAACATAACGTTCAGTTTCCACACCGGGGCGAATGCCTGGGATATAGGAACCATTTTGTTGGAAGTTTTCTGCAAGCCGTTGCGGATTGATTTGTAAATTGGAATAAAAGAATGTAAAGACAACCGTTAAAAATATATAGATGATTAAACCCCATGGGAATTGGAAGGTTTGATCATTAAACCATGGCATTGTGACCGTGGCTGAGGAATCAAAGATCTTTAACCATTCTGCATTAGGATTGGCGCCAGTGATAAAACTAACGATGACACTCGGTGCCAACATAATCGAAGAGGCAAAGATGACAGGGATAACACCTGCAGAGTTAATCTTCATGGGTAAGAAACTTGCTTTTGCATATTGAGCAGAACCAGATTTACCGGCGTTTTGCACAGGAATTTTTCGCTTACTTGATTCAATGAAGGTGACGAACGCAATAATGAGGACAAAGGATAGCACGTAAATTGCGAATTGGAAAATCCCTCGCAATAACACGGTGACATCTAGTCCTAAGGTTAATAAAACCCAATTGTTATAAGCGCCTTCAATTTGTAATGGTAAACTACGAACAATACCGGCGAAGATAATCATCGAGATACCGTTACCGATACCTTTGGAGGTGATTTGATCACCTAACCACATGACTAACATCCCACCGGCCATTAAGACGGTGACAATATAAGCGTAGCTCCAAAAGGAAGTATCATTTAAAGTAATAAAACTGGATGTTTCCATCGTTCTGACAATCCCGTATGCTTGGACTGCACCTAACAATAAAGTTAAATAACGGGTCGTCATTTCCATTTTCTTTCGACCAGATTGACCTTGTTTACTTAATTCAGTTAATGCCGGTAACACATCCATCCCTAATAATTGGACGATAATGCTGCTCGTAATATAGGGAGAGACACCTAATGCAAAAACGGAAAAGCTTTGCAAAGCACCACCACCCAATAAATTTAACAGAGACAACGCATTATTGGTTTGGAAATCAACATCTTGTACCGTGACACCAGGAACCGTAATTGCAGCACCAATTCGAAACACGAATAAAATCATCACCACGAAGAAAATACGGTTAACGATTTCTTTGTTTGTAAAGATGGCAGCAATTTTTTTCATTATTTAATTACCTCAGTGGTACCGCCTGCTTCTGTAATTGCTTTAATCGCAGATTGTGAAAAATGATGTGCAACAACTTTTAACTTTTTATCTAACTTGCCAGTGCCTAAAATTTTTACACCTCTGGCTTTGGTTTTCACTAAACCTTGTTCAATCAAGATGGTTGGATTGACTTCACTACCATCTTTGAATTGGCTTAAATCACCAACATTGACCACCCCATAACGAAGCGTGGTAAAGTTCTTAAAACCTCTTTTTGGAATACGGCGATAAATTGGGTTTTGACCACCTTCAAATCCAGGACGAACGGATCCACCTGAACGGGAACCTTGACCAAGAATCCCACGACCGGAAGTTTTTCCTAAGCCAGAACCAATACCTCGACCAACACGGGTACGAAGTTTACGAGCTCCTTGATTTGCTTTTAATTGATGTAAAGCCATGGCAGATAACCTCCTAGAGCTTGCCTCTTAAAGCAAGATATTCTTTCTTTGATTTGAGTTGACTTAAAGCATCATGGGTCGCACGAACGATATTGATTGCAGCGCGTGAACCGTAGACTTTAGAGTAAACGTTTTTGCAGCCTGCTAATTCTAAAATTGCACGAACAGGTCCACCGGCAATGATACCAGTACCGTCTGGAGCAGGTTTTAAGAACACATTGGTAGCACCCCATTGACCTTGGACTTCGTGGGTAATGGTGCCAGCACGGACAAATTGAATGACACTGGTATTTCTACGAGCAGCGTCTAATGCTTTTTTAATTGCATCGGGGACTTCACCAGCTTTACCATGAGCAAAGCCATATTTTCCTTTGCCATTACCAACGACGACAAGCGCAGTAAAGCGCATGTGTTTACCACCTTTAACAACTTTGGTAACCCGTTTAATAGCAACGGTTCTTTCTTCAAATTCTTTGGGTTCATTATCCCGACGTGGACGACGAGGACCACGATTGTCGCGACGTGGACCGCCACGATCATTTGGGTTTGCAGCACGATTGCCTTGAGGAGCATTCGTTGTTGCAGTAGGTTTGACGTCAGCTTTAACAGCTGCTTTTACTTCGGTTTTGATGTCTGTTTTTTCCATTGGGTTCTCCTTAGAATTGTAAGCCTGCTTCACGAGCGGCATCGGCTAAAGCCTTAATGCGACCATGATAGAGGTAACCTGAGCGATCAAAAACGACAGCCTTAATGCCTTTTGCTAAAGCTTTTTTAGCAACATCGGCACCCACTTGTTTTGCAGCATCCACGGTTTTACCAACCTTTAATACTTTGGAAGATGAAGCAACGAGCGTTGCGCCTTTAGTATCATCGATGATTTGGGCATAAATACCAGTGTTAGAACGATACACCGATAAGCGAGGACGTGCAGATGTCCCAGAAAGAGTTTTACGAATTCGCGCATGACGTAATTGTCGTTGCGAATTTTTTGATGGTTTATTGATCATATGCCATCCTCCTATTTCTTGGCGCCGCCAGCAGGAGCAGCAGCTGCAGCAGCACGCTTACCTTCTTTGCGGATAATTCTTTCGCCTCTATAACGAATCCCTTTACCTTGATAAGGTTCAGGTGGGCGTTGCATACGAATCGTCGCAGCAGTTTCTCCAACCGCTTGTTTATCGACACCTTCGATTGTTAATTTGGTGTTTTCATTAATGGTGACTTTGACACCAGGTAATGGGGTGACTACCACTGGATGAGAGAAACCAATCGACATTTCTAAATTGGCACCTTTCATGGCAGCGCGGAAACCAATCCCTACTAAGTCAAGTTCTTCTTTAAATCCAACAGAGACACCGGTAACGGCATTGGCAAGCAATGCACGATTGGTGCCATGGATTTTTTTCACTTCGTCTGTATCATTTGGACGAACGAGTTGAAGCGTAGATCCTTCTTGTTTTAGCGAAAAACCTTTGGGTAAAGTTAATGTTAATTTACCTTTTGGACCTTCGAAGTTGACAGTCAAATCTTTCACTGAAATTTTAACGGAAGCAGGAAGGTTAATCGTTTTATTACCAACACGTGACATACGTTATCCTCCTACCAAACATAGGCTAGCACTTCGCCGCCTAAGCCTTTTTCTCTTGCTTTTGCATCCGTCATAATGCCTTGGGAGGTGGAAATAATTGCCACACCCAAACCACGAATGACTCTAGGTAATTTATCAACGGTTGCCGTGACGCGTAAACCTGGTTTTGAAATACGGCGAATGCCATTAATCACACGAAGCGTTCCGTTATTCGCATATTTTAAAGAGATGACGATTTGCTTTTTAGCATCCCCAATGACTTCATAGCCATGGATAAAACCTTCATCTTTTAAAATTGCTGCTAAGCGAACTTTGAGTCCGCTACTTGGCATCGTTACCGCTTCTTGTTTTAATAAGTTCGCGTTACGAATTCTGGTAAGCATGTCGGCAATTGGATCGGTAAATGACATAACTTTTTCCTCCTTACCAACTAGCCTTTTTCATCCCTGGAATTTCACCACGATGGGCGAGTTCCCGGAGACAAATCCGGCAGACTTTAAACTTAGAGATGACCGCGCGTGGACGACCGCATCGTTGGCAACGGGTGTACGCTCTCACTGCAAACTTTGGTTTTCTTAATTGTCGTAATTTCGTTGAAGTTTTTGCCATAATGCTCCTTATCGGTTGAATGGCATGCCTAATGCTTGTAATAAGGCATAGGCTTGCTCATCATTTTGGGCGGTGGTGACAATCACGATATCCATCCCACGAATTTTATTGACGCGATCAAAATTAATTTCAGGGAAGATCAATTGTTCTTTAATCCCTAAGGTATAATTGCCGCGACCATCAAAACTATTACGGGAAACACCGCGGAAGTCTCGAACCCGAGGCAAGGCTACAGAAACGAGCTTATCGAGGAATTGATACATCTTTACACCTCGTAAGGTGACTTTAGTACCAATCGCTTGATTTTCTCTTAACTTGAATGTTGCAATGGATTTTTTGGATTTAGTAATCACTGGTTTTTGACCCGTAATATCTGTTAATTCTTTCACAGATTCTTCTAATAATTTAGAATTACCCGTTGCATCACCAACCCCAACGTTGATGACGATCTTTTCAACTTTAGGAACTTGCATCACGGAGGCTAATTTGAGTGATTTGAAAAGTGCAGGACGAATTTCATTCACGTACTTCACTTGTAAACGAGAGGTTAATTTAACCGCAGGTTGACTCTTGGTTTTCGCAGGAGCTTCTTTAGATGCTGCTTCTTTTTTTACTTCAGGCTTTGCAGCAACTTTTGGGGCTTCTGTTTGAACCGCAGGTTGGGCAACAGGTTGTTCGCTTGTTGCTTCAGTGGCTGCTTTTGGTTTACGAACTTTTTTGACTGGTTCCGCTTCTGGGGTTTCCGTGGCGGTTTTATTTTTCTTTGCTTCTGCCATGATGTTCCCCTCCTTATTCAATCGCCGCGCCGGATTTAACCGCGAGACGAACTTTCTTATCTTTGACCACACTCACTTTGAAACGCGTTGCTTTTTTTGATTTTGGATCAATGAGCGCCACATTTGATAAGTGAATCGGTGCATAGATATCAAGAATGGCACCTTCTGGGTTGTTTTGTTTTGGCTTTTGATGTTTTTTACGAACATTAACACCTTCTACCACGACTCGTTGATTCACGCGATCGATTTTTTGAATCGCACCGGTTTTACCTTTGTCGTTTCCTGCGATAATGATGACTTTGTCACCTTTTTTTAATTGGGTTGCCATATCATCACTCCTTATAAGACTTCCGGTGCTAAGGAAATAATTTTCATAAATCCTTCACCTAAGTCACGTAATTCTCTTGCAACTGGACCAAAGACACGAGTACCTTTTGGGGTGCCATCATCATTGATCAATACAATTGCATTATCATCAAAAGAAATTGAGGTACCATCTGGACGGTGAATTGCTTTTTTGGTGCGAACGATGACACCTTTAACAATGTCACCTTTCTTCACTTTACCGTCAACGATTGCATCTTTAACTGAGCACATCACAATGTCACCGATACTCGAAACACTTCGGAAGGAACCACCAAATAATTGGAAAATTCTTACCGATTTAGCGCCGGAGTTATCCGCGACCACTAAATTAGTTTCCTTTTGAACCATTGGTTACATCCTCCTTCAATTCAACTTTTTGGAAGCCACGTTTATCGATGGAAACCAAGCGGAAACGTTTGGTTCTTGATAAAGGACGGGTTTCAACGATGGTAACTGTATCGCCAAGTTTTGCTTCATTCTTTTCATCATGGGCAAAAAACTTTTTCGAAACAGTCACGAGTTTTTTATATTTGGGGTGAGGTTTCTTACTGACGATTAAAACCGCGATGGTTTTATCGTTTTTATTGGTGACCACAGTCCCTGTAAATTGTCGGCGATTGCCACGTTCCATAAGTGGTTGCCTCCTTATTTAAGACCTAATTCGCGTTCGCGAATCACGGTATAAATACGCGCGATGTCTTTACGAATGCTGGTTAAGTTTTTGCCATTCTTCAGTTGGCCAACCGCTTGTTGACGACGTAAGTTAAAGAGTTCTTCTTTGAGAGAGTAAATTTTTGCATTGAGTTCTTCCGTTTTCATATCACGGATATCTTTAAGTGATAACACAATTATTTACCTCCTTCTTTTTTAATAACTTTTGTTTTGACTGGGAGTTTATATCCCGCTAAACGTAAAGCTTCTTGCGCTTCTTTTGGATCGACGCCACCGATTTCAAACATGACGCGATTCTTTTTCACAACGGCAACCCAGAATTCAGGAGCCCCTTTACCGGAACCCATTCGCACTT
Source organism: Bacilli bacterium (assembly GCA_049419605.1). Lineage (GTDB taxonomy): Bacteria > Bacillota_I > Bacilli_A > RFN20 > CAG-826 > UBA970. The sequence goes on along the minus strand of JBMSKF010000004.1, from coordinate 27,807 downwards.
CAGCTGGCTTTTTCGTTTTTGCCATGTGTGGGAATATGCGAATCCAAACCTTACCGGTACGTTTCGTGAAGTTATTTAACACAACACGTGCTGCTTCGATTTGACGATCGGAAACATAATTTCCTTCGGTTGCTTGTAATCCATAATCACCAAAAGCAACGGTATTACCAGCTTTTGATAAACCTTCCCATCGGAGGGAGTGTGGACGACGATATTTGACGCGTTTTGGTTGTAACATCGTTTATTCTCCTTCTGCAGGATTAACTGCTTCTGGTTCATCGATTAATTCTTTATCTTGACCATCGTTTGCTTGAGCAGTGGTGTCATAATCGCCACGGCAAATCCATACTTTGACACCTAATCGACCATAGGTCGTGTGGGCTTCAACTTTTGCAAAATCGATATCAGAACGTAAGGTATGTAAAGGAATAATCCCTTCGTGATAACCTTCACCACGGGCAATTTCAGCACCACCTAAACGTCCAGTGACTAAGGTTTTGACACCTTTCGCACCTGCTTTTTTGACCCGTTGAATTGCTTTCTTTTGCGCAGTTCTAAACGAAGCGCGTTGTTCTAGTTCTTTGGCAATACTTAAAGCGACTAAACGTGCATCTAAATCTGGAGCTTTCACTTCAACAACATCAAGTTTGAAGTTACCAGACTTGACGATTTTTTGTAAATGCTTCGTTAGACGATTGACATTCGCACCATCTTGACCAATGACCACACCTGGACGTGCTACGTGAGAGATCACGGTAACATTCGTGCCTTTGTCGGTCTTTTGTCTTTCGATATCGATATGAGAAATTAATGCTTCCTTTAATTCTTTATCAAGATAGCGACGAATCGCAACATCTTCTAAAAGATAGGTTGAAAAGTCTTTCTTATTCGCATACCATCTAGAATTCCATCCTCGGCCAACGCCGACGCGGAAACCGACTGGATTAATTTTGTGACCCATATCTTTTACATACCTGCTCTTTCTTTAACGACGCAGAATAAGTTGGTCTTACGCTTAATGATGCTAGAGGCTGAACCTTTTGCTCTAGGCATAAAGCGCTTATCGCGTTTACCTTCGTTAGCGGCAATTTCAGCAACCACTAAGTTGGCTTCCGTCATTTGGTGATTTTTAACCGCATTAGCAGCCGCAGATTTAATGATTTTAATCACATCACTGCTTGCTTTGCGATTCACGTTAGCAAGTAACGCTAAAGCTTCCGAGACAGATTTACCACGAACGAGATCAACCACGAGTTTTGCTTTACGTGGGGTGACCTTAACGTTATAGGCAATTGCTTTTGCAAAATCTTGTTTCATGCATTACCTCCTATTTACCAGCTGGCTTCGCAGCAGGTTTTGCAGCGGCAGCGGGCGCGGCAGCGGCTGGAGCTGCAGCGGGTTTCGCAGCGGCAGCAGGAGCAGCAGCAGGTTTAACACCAGCAGCAGGAGCTGCGGCAGGAGCGGCACCACCCGTTGAGGCGGCTTTATCTTCTGCAGTGTGACCTGTGTGACCTTTAAAGTTACGAGTTGGAGAAAATTCACCTAATTTATGACCGACCATATCTTCCGTGACGTAGACGGTGATATGTTCTTTACCGTTATAAACTGCAAAGGTGTGTTCAATAAATTCAGGCATAATCGTGGAACGACGTGACCAAGTCTTGATGATTTCTTTTTTCTTGGCAAGATTTAATTTCTTGATTCGTTTCATCAAGAATTCATCATAGAATGGACCTTTTTTAATGCTTCGTGACATGATGTTGCCTCCCTTTATTTATCGTTAATGCGACGGATAATCAATTTGGAAGATGCTTTTTTTAATCGACGCGTCTTCACACCTTGAGACCGTTTGCCCCAAGGCGTTCTTGGTGCATCGCGACCGATTGGCGTCTTACCACTACCACCACCATGAGGGTGATCCGTTGGGTTCATACGCGAACCCGCAACAGCTGGACGAATATTTAACCAGCGTGATTTACCAGCTTTACCAAAGTTAATCAAGTTGTATTCTTCGTTACCAACAACGCCAATCGTAGCGCGGCAAGTTCCTAATACTTTACGAACTTCACCACTTGTTAAGCGTAAGGTAACATACTTACCTTCTTGACCTAAGATTTGGACTGAGCTACCAGCAGCGCGAGCCATTTGACCGCCGCGACCTGGAGTCAATTCAACGTTATGAACAAACGTACCTTCAGGAATTTTAGCTAAAGGCATGGCGTTACCAGTTTTGATATCCACTTGTTCACCAGAGATAATTTTGCTTCCGACTGGTAATTCTTTTGGCGATAAAATATAACGCTTTTCACCATCTGCATAATTAACTAAAGAAATGTATGCATTGCGGAATGGATCGTATTCAATGGTAGCGATGGTGCCAACAACCCCATCTTTATTACGACGGAAATCGATAAGGCGATAACGGCGTTTGTTACCACCACCAATGTGACGAGTGGTGATGACACCTTGATTGTTACGGCCCCCTGTGTTCATCTTCTTGGTAAGAAGACTCTTTAAAGGTTTGCGTGTAGTGATTTCTTCAAAGGTCGAGTTTGTCATTTCCCGACGTGAAGGTGTATAAGGACGATAAGAACGAATTGCCATGTGATGTTACCTCCCTATTCCTTAAATAAATCCAAACCTTGGCCACTCGCTAGAGTGACAATGGCTTTTTTGAAACCAGAAATGGTTCCTGGATATTGACCACGGCGAGTATATTTAGGACGAACATTGACGATATTCACCTTTTTAACTTTGACTTTGTAAGTGGCTTCAAAGGCTAACTTAACTTGCGTTTTGTTAGCACGACCATCCACTTCAACCGTGACTTTTTGTTGCTTTTCAATGCCCTTCATCGACTTTTCAGTGATGAGTGGACGAAGGATTGCTTCGAAACTTGATAAAGCGGCTTTGGAGGTGACGACTTTAGGTTGTTCAACTTTTTCAGTTTTCACGGCATCCACCACTTCAGCTTTGACAGGCTTGGCTGCTTTGGTCGAAACTTTTTTAGTTGCTTTCTTTTCAGCAACAGGAGTTTCTACTGCCTTAACTTCAGTTGCTTCCGTGGCAACTTTTTTTGTGCGCGCCATTATTGGAGTACCTCCTCAATCTTTGTCACTGCAGGTTTTGCAATCACAATAAAATCAGCATTGATGATATCAACCGCAGAAAGTTGTTGACGGGTGACATAATTAACTTTTGGTAAATTTCTCACTGCTAATGCAACGTTTTCATTGGAGGTTTCACCGACAAGTAAAACTTTTCCTACGATTTTTAATGCTTTCATTGCATCTAAAGCATTCTTTGTTTTTGCATCTTTAAAAGCGAGATCTTCAACGACGAGTAATTTCTTTTCTAAGAATTTTTCAGAAAGCGCTGAACGGAAAGCTAAGCGATATTGTTTTTTATTTTGTGCAATCGCATGGTTTTCTTTTCCGGTAGGACCAAAGGTAACACCACCACCAACCCACACTGGTGAACGTTTCATACCAGCACGAGCGCGACCGGTTCCTTTTTGTTTCCAAGGCTTAATACCTGAACCCGCAACTTCACTCTTTGTTTTAGACTTTGCATTACTTTGACGAGCGTTTGCAAGGGCAACTTGAACTGCGTCAAACATAGTTTGGGTGTGAGGCGCAATGGAAAATACTTCTCCATTTAATGTGAGATCAGCAACTTTGCTTCCAGCTAATGAAAGCACTTCAACGGTTAAACTTGCTTCTTTTTTCTTTGCCATGTTGTGGTGCCTCCTTTACTTAGCGGCAGCTTGACGGTTTATCAAGGGTTTCGCAACGAGTGGTTGACCTAATTGAGTTTTAACAGCAGTGCGAATCATGACATAACCTAAGTTAGGTCCTGGAATGCCACCACGAACGAGTAATGCATTTTTTGCTTTATCAACACCAACAACCAATAAGTTGAGAATGGTTGCTTGTTTTTTTCCGTGATGACCAGCCATGGTTTTTCCGGGGTGGATGCGGTTGTTTGTACGACCAACGGTTGCCATCGAACCTGCACCACGGTGTGGCCAAGAGGCCCCGTGTGATTTAGGCGAAATGGTATGGTGGTAACGTTTCACAGTTCCTGAGAAACCTTTACCTTTAGATGTGCCGATGACATCAACAACATCACCATTTTTAAATTGACTAACATCAAGATTGTCCCCAACTTTTAAGTTGGCAACATCTGAAATTAATAATTCAGCTAATTGTTGTTTTGGTGATACATTCACTTTTTTATAGACACCAAGAGCTGGTTTATTTAATTGCTTATCAGCAACATCTAAATATCCAACTTGAACCGAAACGTATCCATCTTTTTCTTTGGATTTAATTGCGGTAATGGTGTTTGGTAAGACTTCAATGACCGTCACTGGATAGGTCGTGCCATCTTCAGCAAACACTTGGGTCATGCCCATTTTTCTTCCGATTAATGCTTTCATGTTGGCCTCCTATTCTTAAAGCTTGATGTCGATGTCAACACCATTTGGTAAGTCCAATTGACGTAACGTATCGACGGTGGCTTTGTTGTGATCAGTAATATCGATCAAACGTTTATGTGTGCGAATTTCGAATTGTTCACGAGCATCCTTATATTTGTGAACCGCTCGTAAAACGGTATAGACTTCCTTTTCCGTTGGTAACGGGATTGGACCAACTACCGTTGCTCCAGTTTTGCGAACCGCAGCGACTAACTTTTGGACACTAAGATCTAACATCTTGTGTTCATAAGCTTTTAGCCGAACGCGAATCTTCTTTGATTTAGCCATGAATTCTTTCCTCCTTTTGATGAATCTTCACAGTGTATTTCTTAAGCTCCATGCGAATTCCCTGACACCCATTCATGACAACGCCTGTGGGTGTGTCAGCAACCTCGCACTTCAACGCCAAGACACGAAAATGATTTTACGCTTGGTTATCGCACTTGTCAACACTTTTAATCGTTTAATTTTTTTAGAGAATTAACATCGCATCGCCAAAACTAAAAAAACGATATTTTTGCTCAATTGCTTCTTGGTAAATTCTTAATAAAGTTTCCCGGCCAACGAGTGCAGACACCATCATTACTAGCGTAGACTTGGGTAAGTGGAAGTTCGTGATCAGTCCATTGATGGTTTGAAAAGCGTAGCCTGGGGTTATAAAAATGTTAGTTTTTGCCTTTTCTGATTGAAATTTGCCATATTTTTGCCAATTTGATTCAAGTGTTCGAGTAGCCGTTGTGCCCACTGCAATTAACCTTTGACCATTAGCCTTTGCGGTATTCAAGGTGTTAGAAGCATTGTCATCTATTTCATAACGTTCTTCATGCATGACATGGTCTTCTGTTTTTTCTACTTTCACTGGTTTAAAGGTTCCTAACCCGATTTGAAGTGTCACATCAACAAAACGAATGCCTTGCTCAGTTAAATTTTGAATTAATGCTTCAGTAAAATGAAATCCGGCAGTTGGGGCGGCGGCAGAACCTGGAACTTTTGCGTACACAGTCTGGTACCGACTAGGGTCTTTCAATTGTTGCTTAATATAAGGTGGTAATGGGACCGTGCCGAGATGGGAAAGAACTTCCAGAAAGATGCCTTGAAAATGGAATTGAAAAATTCTTGCTCCATCGGCTTCAACTTTTAAACAAGTCGCCTTTAATTCCCCTCGACCAAAGGTTAAGACAGTTCCCTCTTTCACAACTTTTGCATTTCCAACCAAACAACGATATTGTCCGTGACTTAAATCATCTAACAATAGTAATTCAACAGAAGCATTCGTTGCCTCTTTTGTACCAAATAATCGAGCAGGAATCACTTTGGTATTGTTGCGAATTAAAATGTCATTTGGTTTCAAAAATTCTTGGATTTCATGAAATTTTTTATGGAGAATGGTTTGCGTTTTTCGGTGGTAAACAAGTAGGCGACTGCCATCTCTTTTTTCCGAAGGAGATTGGGCAATGAGTTCTATGGGCAAATGAAAATCAAATAAACGGATATCCATCAAAAACCTCGATCATCTCCATAGGATGCTAAAACTTTTTTAGCGTAACTTTCAAAGCGATTTTCTTCAATTGCCGTTCTTGCATCTTCCACGATTTTGATTAGAAACCTTAAATTATGAATCGACATTAAGCGTTTACCTAACAATTCATCACTACGATATAGATGTCTTAAATAAGCACGTGTAAACCGTTTACACGTTGAGCAATCACATTGTCGATCAATCGGTGAAAAATCTTTTTCATATTCACTATCTTTGATGTTGAGACGACCTTGGCTTGTCATTAATGCCCCGTGCCTTGCCAATCGAGTGGGTAATACACAATCAAACATGTCGACACCTTGCCCAATGGCCTCAAGAATATAATCAAGGGAACCAATCCCCATCACATAACGTGGTTTATCAAGTGGAAGATGAGGAATCGCTGCCTTTAACATTCTGGAAAAAACTGGTTTGGGTTCACCAATCGATGTACCACCAATCGCAAATCCATCAAAAGTTAAGGCAGTGGTTTCTTTAGCAGACATGGCTCTTAAGTCATCGAACTCGCCACCTTGAATAATGCCAAATAAAGCTTGATGGGAATCCCGTGGGGTTGCTAAACATCGAGCTGCCCATCGCAAGGTTCTTTCTGTACTCGCTTTTGCATAAGCATATTCAGCAGGATAAGGAATACATTCGTCAAACGCCATGATAATATCAGCACCAATTTCTTTTTGTTTGGTGATGGCAATTTCTGGCGTTAGTGTCATTAAATCACCATTTAAGTGATTGCGAAAGGTAACGCCTTCTTCTGTGATGACCCGATTTTTTGCTAAAGAAAAAACTTGAAAGCCTCCTGAATCGGTTAAAATTGGACCGGAATATTGCATAAATTGGTGAATTCCACCTGCAAGTTGAATTACTTCAGTTCCTGGTCTTAATGCAAGATGATAAGTATTACTTAAAATAACCCCAGAACCGATTTCGCTGATGTCCTCCGGAGATAAACTTTTAACCGTTGCAAGCGTTCCTACCGGCATAAACATTGGTGTTTTAACTTCACCATGGTGAGTTTTTAAAGTCCCGGTTCTTGCCAAGGAATCGGATGATTGATGTTTAATTTGAAAAGAAATAGGTTTATCCATGAACTTGACCTTGAACTAATTTTTTTAATGAAGGTTGCTTTTCTATCAACCATGTGAGCAGTAAGCCAAGACCATAAACCACGACTGCTTCCCCTAAACTTACAGTGGCAAAGGTGGTGATGATGATCTCAAACGTATAAGGAAGGGATAATGCAAAGGGTAAAAACAAAGATAAATAAATGCCGTTGAATACGACCGGGGCCAATAATCCGAGTCGTTTTGATCGAATATTTATCATCATAATTAATGATATGAAAGTCATCAGTGTCCCAAATACTGCATCTAAAAAAGCAAAACCTGCACCTAATGGTCCAAACATGTTAGCAAAAAAGGTGCCAATTAAAATTCCTACTGCATATTCCTTACGAAACCATACGAAGATTAACAAGGCTTCCGAAATCCGGAATTGAATTGCGTAAAAACTCAAGGTATTCAATGGCGGAGTTAACGTTAAAACCACATAAATACTTGCAATCAATGCATTTCGAGTCATCCATTGAATTTTCATCATTTTCACCTCAATTATCATATCACGAGACATTTTTATTCAAGGAAAAATATATCCCTTTTATGATAAAATCCAATTAATAACCTTCTTTCATTGTTCAAGGTTACACAATTGGGAATCCCCAAAACAAGGAGAATGTATGCCAAAGTTTGCAGTCGTATCCGATTCTTGCATGGATTTACCGCTCAAGGTTGTCCAAAGTTTAGAACTCAATGTGGTCCCCATGATCGTCACCATTGACGATAAGACCTATCGTAATTTTCCAGACGAAAGAGAAATCACGTCTGCGCAGTTTAATGAATTCTTGAGAAACAAAGCGAAACCCAAAACGTCGCAACCCGCCCCACAAGAAGTCATGGATGTAGTCGAACCTTTATTAAAGGCAGGTAAAGACGTCTTGCTCATGAGTATTTCAAGCAACTTATCCCAAACCTTTAATTCTATGAATCTAGCGATGACGGAATTAAAAGAAAAGTATCCAAAGCAAAAAATTGAATTGTTCGATACTCTCAACGCGTCGACTGGTGAAGGTTTACTTGTTCACAAAGCTCTCTTATTAAGAAAAGAAGAAAAGACCTTAGAAGAAACGGTCAAAGCTTTAACTGCAATTCGTAATAAGGTTACCACCGTGGTTGCCTTTGATGACTTGTCTCACTTATATCGTGGGGGTCGTATCAATGCTGCTAAATTTGCTTTAGGATCTTTCTTAGGTATTAAGCCTATCTTAATGTGCAATTCCGAAGGTCGCATTGTGCCCGTTCCCAAGATTAAAGCTCGGGGTCGTAAGAACGCGTTAAACTTCTTATTGGAAACCTTTAAGAAATATGTTGAACAAGATGACACTGTGTTTATTGTTCAAAATGATTGCCAAGAAGATGCTAAGTTTTTAACGGAAGAATTAAAGAAGATTCGTCCGGGCATTAAAACTCTAGTCAATGCCCAAATGGGTCCAGTCATTGCTGCCCATGGTGGATTAGGAACCATTGGCATCATGTTTGTGGGAAAAACCAAAGACGTTGAATAAGATTAATTCTTAAAAAGAATCAAAAAAAGGACAGCCTGCTGTCCTTTTTATTTTGCTTTGAGTAATTTCATCAAGATTTGATTGGTCAAGGATGGATTCACTTTTCCACCTGTTTTTTTCATGATTTGGCCAATTAAAAAACCTACAGCTCGGTCTTTCCCTTGTTGAAAGTCAATAATGGATTGAGGATTGGCATTGAGCACTTCTTCAACTTGTTGGGTAATATATTGTTCATCGGAAATTTGTAGCATATTCATTTTTTCAGCAAGTTGACGAGGATCACTCGGTTGCTTGACCAATAATTCAAAGAGTTCTTTGGCTTGTTTATTTGATAGATCACCTTTAGCAATCATGGAAATTAAACTCGCCATCTCACGGGGTTTTAGGGGGAATTCAATGATATTTAAATTTTGTTTATTTAAATAAGAAGCGATGTCTCCTAGCAACCAATTGGCAAATAATTTATAGTGATTACCAAACGTGGTAAGTTGATCAAAATACTCAGACACATACACATCCTGTGTTAATTGATTGGCATCGTATTCATTTAAGGCAAATACAGATTGATAATGGGCTCGCTTCGTCGATGCTAGGGGTAAAGATTGGGAAATAGCTTGTTCAATAAAGACGTTAGAGAGTTGAATGGGAACAAGATTAGGTTCGGTAAAATATTTATAATCAACCGCATCTGTCTTTTTTCTCATCATCATCGTTTCTTTTTTTAATTCATCATATCGTCTTGTTTCTTGTTGAACAGGAATACCTGCAATCAAGGAACGTTCTTGACGAATCATTTCAACATCAATTGCCCTTTGCACGTTCGCGATGGAATTTAAATTTTTAATTTCTACTTTTGTGCCAAACTTTTCGGTGCCAACTGGACGTACTGAAATGTTGACATCACAACGGAGAGAACCTTCTTCCATTTTGCCACTTGAGACTTTTAAAAAAGAAACGATTTGGCGAATTGCATCCACAAATGCTGCCGCTTGGGCACCATTGCGGATATCTGGTTTAGTGACAATTTCCATCAATGGAATCCCAGCCCGATTGTAGTCAACTAAAGTAAATCCTTCGTAATGGTGCTGCATCGCCGTATCTTCTTCAACGTGCAATCGTTCGATGCGAATCTTAAAAGGTTTGTTTTCTACCATGACCTCAATCCAACCATCAGATCCAATTGGTCGAGCATTTTGTGTAATTTGATACCCTTTAGGTAAGTCAGGATAAAAATAATTTTTTCTATCAAACCATAATTGCGAGTCAATATTTAAATGAAGTGCGTGACAAACTTGTATGGCATTGATGATCGCTTGACGATTGACCACTGGCATCGTGCCTGGGTGACCTAAATCTAATGGAACAACCGCGGTATTGGGTTCGGCTTTATAGGTGACAGGAGCATGGGAAAACATTTTGGTTTTCGTTTGCATTTCTACATGGATTTCTAAACCAATGACTGCTTCAACGTTCATGAAGATTTCCTCGTGTTGATGGAAAGGTTTTTTAACCCTGTGAATTGTTCAATCACATAGGCGATTTCTAATGTGGTGGCTTCTTCAAAAGCGCGTCCCATTACATTGGCACCAAAGGGCATGTTTTGCTCAAAGCCTAAAGGAATTGTTACTGAAGGTAATCCAGCAAAATTGCCTAATGCGAGGTGAGAATCTGCAATTAAATATTGACTTGAAAGTCTATCACTTGAATCCGTAAATTTAGGGGCAATCGTGGGTGCTGCAGGTAAATAAATAACATCATAAGTTTGATAAATGGTTTGAAGCGCATCGACCATCATTCGTCTTACGCGTTGCGCTCGTAAGAAAAGATCTTGCTGATTTTCTTTCATTAAGACATAACTACCTATCACGAAACGACGTTTAATCAATTCAGAAAAACCTTGTGTTCTCGCTTGCATCATCACATCTTGATAAGTTTTTCCTTGATAGCCAGGCCCAAATTTTAAACCATCTAAATTAGCATTATTGCTCGTTGCTTCAGCACAAGATATCGTCATGTAAGTAGGATAAATGGCTTGCAATAATGGTAATGGATAATGAACAACATCCACTTGAGCACCAGCTTTTTTTAAAGCGACAATGGATTGTTGAAAACGTTCAAGGATAATTGGGTTAGAGATGGAGTCCATCACTTCCTGAATCACCGCAATTTTTTTCCCTTGAATCGATGCTGAAAATTGATAAGTGGGAAGAGGTTGTGGTGCACTGGTTGCATCTTGAGCATCTTCGCCACTCAGTAAATTAGTTAACACACTAGCGTCTTCAACCGAGCGAGTAAAATAGGCCACATGATCTAAAGAAGGAGCAAAAGGAAATAAGCCAAACCGAGAAATTCTTCCCCATGTTGGTTTAAATCCAACTAATCCAGCATAACTTGCAGGTTTACGGACAGAATCTCCAGTATCACTTCCGAGTGAAAATGGAACCATGCCACTGCTAACTGCAGCCGCAGACCCGGAGCTACTGCCACCGATTTGTCGTGTTTTACTTGGATCGTAAGGATTGTATTGATATCCCTTATGACCCGTCATCCCTGTTCCACCCATCGCTAATTCATCGAGGGTTGTTTTGCCTATTAAAATTGCTTTCGCTTGCTTTAATTTTTGATAAACCGTTGCATCATACAGAGGCTTATAACCATTGAGGATGTCACTACCTGCTGTCGTTTCTATTCCTTTTGTAGAAAAATTATCTTTAATCACAAAAGGAATGCCCCAGAAAACATTGTTAACTTCTGGAATCGTTAAAGATTTCGCTTGTTGTATAGCTAAATCTTCCGTTATTTTTTCAAAGGTATTCCAACCATCTAATTTTGCTCGTTTTAATGCTTCCTCCACCAATTGAAGGGGCGTGACTTCTTTATTTACGAGTGCTTGATGAATCTCGATGATTGTGTAATCTAACCAATGCATTTAACCAACCACCTTAGGTAATTTCATTTGTCCTTCACTGACAAAAGCGGCATTTTGTGTCGCTTCATTTTGCGTTAAAGTTTGTCCAGGAATATCTTCTCTAAGAAGACTTGTTTGTTGAGCAAAAGGGAAAGTCATCGGTGCAATTTCATCGACGCCTTGGATCTTTCCAATCAACGCCATTTGTTTTAATAAAATATCGAATTCATTGATTAAAACGTCATATTGTGAATCGGTCATCACAAAAAGTAATCGTGTACTTGCGTCTAATAACAAAGGTTTATCAATTTTTTTCATCGAATTTGATTATACCTTTTCCTCTGCAAAAATGCTGAGTAAAGTCGCTTCATCGATGAGTGAAACTCCAAGATTTTGTGCTTTGATGAGTTTACTTCCAGCATCGGCGCCGTGAATTAAGTAATGGGTATTTTTTGAAACACTACTGGTTACTTTCGCTCCTAAATTTTCTAGAGTTTGCGTTAAAGATTCACGTGAACGTTGCCCAAAAGAACCTGTAATCACAACGGTTTTCCCAGAAAAAAAACTTGTTTGACTTGCAGTTGGACCTAAATATTGTGTGTTGACACCAACTTTGATAAATCTGTCAATTAATGCTTGATGCGATGGTTTTTGAAAATAATCTAGAATCGCTTGAGCAACGACTGGACCCGTGTCTTCAAGTGAAATCAAATCTTGGTAGGTGGCATGTGATAATGCATGTAACGTTAAAAATCGTTTTGCCAATTGTTTTGCTGTTTTTTCACCAATTTCTTTAATACCTAGACCTACTATTAATTTTTCTAAACTTCGTTGTTTGCTGTTTTCAATTGCATCCAAGATTTGATCAACGGATTTATCTGAATAACCATCGACTTGTAATAAGGCTTGGCGGTGTTCTTTAAGATCATATAAATCTGCACTCGAATGAATCAGACCTAATTCAAATAAATCTTGAATGATTTTGTCACCCAGTCCTTTAATGTCCATCGCAGTCTTGGAAGCAAAGTGAATCACCGATTCAATATGCCTTGCAGGACAATCTGCATTCTGGCAATAATGCATCGCATCAACTTTGACTAGGGGTTGTTGACAGGCTGGACAATGCTGAATCATTTCTACTTTTTTTGCATCCATTAAGCGTTTATGACTGATGACTTGGACAACTTCAGGTATCACTTCACCTGCTTTACGAATCAACACTTGATCACCAATATATAAATCTTTTAAGCGAATAAAATCCTCATTATGCAGGGTAGCCCTGGCAATCATACTTCCGGAAACTCTTACCGGTGTTAACACAGCATTTGGAGTAATTTTTCCAGTTCTACCTACCGTAAAAATTACATCTTCTAAAGTGGTCTCCACTAATTCAGGAGGGTATTTATATGCAATTGCCCACCGTGGTGTCTTAGCAGTGTAACCTAACTTAGGATGATCTGCTAAAGCATTTACTTTAATGACGATGCCATCGGTGTCATAATCTAATTCTGCTCGTTTGGGTTCATATTGGCGAATGAAATTCCAAACTTCTTGAATTCCCTGGACCGTTTTTGTTTCTGGATTAATCTTAAATCCAAGCGAAGATAAATAGTTCAACGATTCTTGATGAGATTGAATTCCTAATTCATTGGCGTTGACCACGTAATACAAATAAGCATCTAATTGTCGACTTGCAGTCACACTAGAATCTAATTGACGAATGGAACCTGCTGCAGCATTGCGAGGATTCGCAAGCAGCACTTCACCATTCTTTTGGCGTTGATCATTCAAAGCATGAAAAACTTTTCTTTTCATGTATATTTCACCACGAACTTCAATCGTCCGTAAATCAGAAATCGTTAAAGGTATGGATTTAATCGTTTTAATGTTTTCAGTAACATCTTCGCCAACTTCACCATCTCCTCGAGTTGCTGCATAGGCTAATACCCCATTTCGATATTCAAGACTAATGGCAAGTCCGTCAATTTTTAATTCGCACACATATTCAATAGTGGCATTGATAGACAATAAATCATGAATTCGGCGATCAAAAGACTCAATATCATTTTGATCATAGGCATTGGCCAATGACAACATCATGCGGCTATGTTTGATTTTTTTAAAACTTGATTGAACCGTTCCACCTACGCGTTGGGATGGCGAGTGTGGTGAAAAATAAAGTGGGTTTTTGTTTTCTAAATCAATCAATTCTTTCATCAATTGATCATAAGTGGCATCATCCACTGTCGATTGATTTAAAACATAATACTCATAATTATATCGATTGAGTAAGTCTCTTAAGGTTTGAATACGATTGGCGATATCCATAAATTTATTTTACCTTGTTTAACTTAGGATGTTGGGCGATAAGTTTTTTAATTTGTTTAGGATTTTCAAAGGTAATTTCAATAATGTCATTTGAAATAATACCTGTTACAGTCCCTTTACCAAAGCTATCGTGAAGACATGCATCCCCCACTTGCCATTGAATTAACGTGCGAGGGGGGGTTGAAGAAACGTCACCACTCGGCTGGCGAACAGAACCTAATCGATTCGAAACATTCATAGTGCCCAATCCATTCGTTTGAGGTTGTGATTGAGCTGAGTTTTGATAAGCATTTTTAAATAGCAAACCAGCTTCTTTAAAAAACCGTGAAGGAATTAAGTTACCACCAATCACAAAAGAAAAATCACTTGCACAACTCAGTGATAAAGTTTGTTTGGCTCTTGTAAAAGCCACATAACAAAGTCTTCTTTCCTCTTCTAAACCAAGATAGGCATCATCATCGAGGGTTCTGATGGAAGGAAATACACCTTCATTAAGACCGATGACAAACACGTGGTCAAATTCTAATCCTTTCGCAGTGTGCACCGTCATCAATGAAACATAATTGTCTTCTAGAATTTCGTCTTGACTCGACATCAGTGAGATATTTTCTAGGTATTGGATAAACGTAGTCTCTTCATTTCGTTCTAAATATTCTTCTAAATCATCAAGTAATGTATAAATGTTTTCAAGGCGATCTTCTTCATCACTTTCTTGCAAACTCTTTATATAACCGAGTTCGTGTAAATATTGTTCAACTTCAAAACGAAGATCAATTCCATCTGTCATCAAGCGAACTTTATATTTATCAATCGTACTGATCATCGGTTTCAATTGTGTTTTAAGTTTAGAAGAAACTTCGGCAAACATATCAATCCCTTCTGCCGATTCATAAAGAGAAATGTTTCGTTGATTAGCGATATTTTTCAGTTGTTGAAATGTAACTTCACCAATACCACGACGGGGAACATTGATAATTCGTTCGAACGATAAATCATCCTTAGGATTGATGGTTAACTTAAAATAGGCAACCGCATCTTTAATTTCTTGGCGTTGATAAAAACGCATCCCACCAAAAATTCGAAACGAAATTTGTTCTCTTGTTAATGCTTTTTCAAAAGGGAGTGTTAAATAATTTGCTCGATATAAAATAGCAATTTGTTTTGGTTCTTGTCCTTGTTGAATGAGTTTTTTAATCGCTTGAACAACTGAATGCGCTTCTTCTTCTCGATTAAAATATCGTTGATAAACAACATCTTTTCCTTCTAGAATTTCAGTAAATAAATCTTTTTTAACACGATGTTGGTTATGATCAATAAGTCGATTCGCTAAATCTAGAATCGGTTTTGTAGATCGATAATTTTGGTTAAGGATAATTGTTTCAATCGTAAAAGATTGGGTTAAGTCTAAAATAATTTTAGGATTAGCGCCTCGCCAAGAATAAATGGTTTGGTCTGGATCTCCAACTACATATAGGTTGGTGTTGATATTCATTAATAAACGCAACAAATGATATTGAACATCGTTGGTGTCTTGAAATTCATCGACAAGAATATGAGAAAAGTATCCTTGCCACTTTACTTTCACTTCAGGAAAATTTTCTAATATTTCAATCGCCTTCATGAGCAAGTCATCGAAATCTAAGTTCGCCATCGCACGCATTTTTTGTTCATAACTTTCATAGAAAGCGAGACATAATTTTTCTGTAGGAAATCGCTCGTATTCAATACGAATTTGATTCGGTAACAATCCTTGTGATTTTTGTTCAGCGATATACCTCAAGGCTTGTTTAACGATTTCATCACCTCGACGAAAGCCTTTTTCTTCTGCGATCGATTTGACTAATTTTTCTTGGTCATCGTCATCAAGTATGGTAAATGCAGATGGATAACCTAGATGATGAATTTCCCTTCTTAAAAATCGTGCGGCAAAACTATGGTAAGTCATGATTTTAAGGCGAGAGCCTAAATTAGGGACTAACTGAGAAGTCCGTTGAAGCATCTCTCTAGCTACTTTATTCGTAAAGGTAATGGCGAGAATTTTTTCCGGATAAACATGATGTTCGTTAATTAAATGTGCAATACGAAAGGTTAAGACTCTTGTCTTGCCACTTCCCGCCCCAGCGATGATTCGCACATACTGAGAAAGGGTTGAGACAGCTTGCCATTGTTTGTCGTTAAGTTGGGATTGAATATTCATTGCTTTTTATTCAATAAATTTTACCAAATTAACGACATAAATACTATGAAAATTAGGTTCATTAGGAAGAATTGATTAAACTAAAAATCTCGTTTTTACCGATATAATTTACACCATATTCTCTATAATCGACTCTTAAAGTAGGTGAAGGGTAGTAAGGTGTGGGTGCTAAGGTATGCAACCGAGGTAAATTCTCAGATTCTGTCCACTTTTCAAGAACCGGTAAAACTTCTAATGCATGCGGACAGTTTGGAAGTAAGTATAAAGTAATATCTAAAATATCTTTTCTTGGTTGTGAAAATGTTAAACTTGAATTAATAAACAAACTACCCGTGAAGCATTCTACGATTAACCACATCCATACTGAAATAAAACTTTTTTTACTCATAGGTAATTATGAATAGGTTCTATTTACAAAAACCAAATCAAATTCTCGCTTGGATTGCCATGATGAGTGGAATACAAGTGATGATTTTGTGGTTAAATGCAACGTTTCCTTTTATTGGCTATTGGATCACTTATTTCATGCCATTTATCACCTTGATGGTTTACCTAATGGTAGATTGGAAAGGTTTTTTAATTTATTCACTGACTTACTTCTTTTTAACGTTATTACTTATTCAACCCTTCATAGAAATGGTCTTATTTTATACCCTTCCAAATTGGATACTAGGAATGGGTTATGGTCTGGCATTTAAAAAAAAGACAACCTTATTATCTCTGCTAATCATTCTTTCCTTTTTTCAGTTTAGCCTTCTAAATTTCATTCAATTCATCACCTTACAGCTTTATCAACTGGATTTATTGAGTATTATTTATCAATTTCTAAATTTAGATCGAACTAGTTCCGTGATTGTCTTAGATCCAATCCTTATTTACACAGTGGCATTATTGCAGGTCTTGATTGGATTATTATTAATCTTTCCCTTGATTGAAAGATTTCATTTACCCATTCACTATCAACTTCATTTTTCAAAATTTGAATTCATTTTCTTTAATATCCTGTTTGTTTTTACTTTTTTTTCAACTCTATTCTTTCCAAATTTAGGTTTTTTTGGCTTGGGTCCCTTAGCTCTTTTCACGATATATAGCTATGTGTATTTCTTTATGAAACCTTCAGGTTATGCGGTGTATATTTTAATGTTCGGCTTAGTACTCTATCCATTTATCAATGCCATCCTAAGTTCTGTTTTAGAAGGCCCTTATCGTATTTTTTCTGTTTTATTTCTTTCATTATTTCCTTTAATGATTGGGATATACAACTCATTAACCCAAAAGCATCAAAATGCTTTAATATAAATGCATGGATATCATTGTTAAATTATTTAAACGGATTGCATTGGGTGCCCTTTACCTCGTTTCTTCACCTTTGATTCTGTTCGTTTTTGGATTATTTTTGACGTATGGTTTGATTATTTTTATTGGTGTTTCGATGAAATCCATTTATTTATTTTTCTCTGGCCGAGGAGTCTTTACTCCGTTCCCGGAAGATTTAGTTGCCCATAAACGTTATCAATTTATGATGAAGCAAACACCGAATACGCATAAAGCAGAATCTGGTGTACCCGCCATTCCCACTGCGCCAACAGGAACGAAATGATGTTAATTTTTACCACACCAACACCAAGCATTAACCAGCGATTAGAATTACTATATTTAATCATTGCATTGGTATTATTATCGCTTGCCCTCATCGGTGGGATTGGTTGGTTCTTTGAAACGTTAATTAAAAAATATGGTGATCAAGTGGATGCTGAAACTTGGAAAATCTATGAAACGCGTACAGTGAACACCCCAAAAGAATTCGCAAAAATTGCTTATAAAAAAAGTCATCGACAAGCTTTCAAAGACTACTTTTGGGCCCTTTTAACCATTGGAATCATGTTAGGTATTCTATTTGGTTATATGACCTTGATGAATGACCCCACATTGATCCAAGACTTATTGGATTACGAAACACGTGGCTTTAATACTATTTTCCCAATTTTCGATTGGGCAAATATTCCTACAAGTAATTTCTTTGGGCTGAATATTATTTCCGATTGGCCCACATTATTAAATGTGCCTAGATTTGTTCCGGAGGCAACGATTTCTTATGTGATCTTTTTATTAAGCCTTTTTGGGGGATTACTCTTAATGAGAGCAACACTCGCATTGATTGGTAGAACCTTAAGAATCCAAAATAAACGCAATCAAATCTTTATGAAAAATTTAGATGACGTTGCTAAAAAACTTTAAGAATTTAATATTCGTTCCACATAGGCAATGATTTGGGTGACCACATAAATGGCCAAACCAACATTCACAATCCATATGAAAATAGTCATTCGCCTTAATGAAATTTTTTTTCTTTCGTAGGCTTCTTTTTCTAAATCTTGTTGGATATTCTCTTCGAGTGGTTCTTCAAACATATTTATTTTAGTATAACAAGGAACCTGGTGTTCGTGGATAAGGTTGAGTATCACGAATATTATTAACGCCTGTTAAGTACATCAATAATCGATCAAAACCAATGCCAAACCCAGCATGAGGGACTCCACCATATTTACGAAGATCTAAATACCATTCTAATCCTTGTTTATTTCCGTGTTCAATCATTTTCTTTTCTAATAAATCTAAGCGTTCTTCTCGTTGAGATCCGCCAACAAGTTCACCGACTTGTGGGACAAGTAAATCACAGGCGGCAACGGTTTTACCATCATCATTTAAACGCATATAAAATGCTTTGATTTCTTTAGGATAATTGATGATAAAAACTGGACCTTTCGCAATCGTTTCTGATAGGTAACGTTCATGTTCAGTTTGTAAATCCATTCCCCATTTGATATTTTTGTATGCGAACTCAACACCCTCTTGGACTGCTTTTTGTAAGGCAGTTATCGCATCGGTATAGGTCATTCTTTGAAAGGGTTTTTGGCGAACCGTTTGTAATCGTTGAACGAGGGTCGTATCAATAAATTGATTAAAGAATGCCATTTCTTCAGGGGCATGTTTGAAAGCATAATCTAAACAATACTTCACGCAATCTTCAATTAAATTCATGTCATCATGTAAATCTGCAAATGAAATTTCTGGTTCAATCATCCAAAATTCTGAAGCATGTCGAGTGGTATTACTAGGTTCTGCGCGGAAGGTTGGTCCGAAGGTATACACATCTTTAAAAGCAAGAGCAAACGCCTCAACATGCAACTGCCCTGAGACTGTTAAGGATGCTGGTTTATTAAAAAAATCATTGGGCTTCTTTTGATCGACAATGGCTTGGAAAACTTGCCCAGCACCTTCAGCATCGTTTCCAGTAATGATGGGGGTATGCACATAAACAAAATCACGATCTTGAAAAAATTGGTGAATCGCCATCGACATCACAGAACGTAAGCGAAACATCGCGGTAAAGGTATTGGTTCTTGGTCTCAAATGAGCAATCTCTCTTAAGAAGTCAAAACCATGTCGTTTCTTTTGTAATGGATAATCTTCTGGAGCAGATCCAACAATTTCAAAGGATTCAATTACGACCTCAAAAGGTTGTTTATTGGTAGGTGTTAAATGAATCAATCCCTTGATGGTTAGGGCGACACCTGTTCCACATTTGGCTAAGGTATCAAATTGCGGTCCTAAATTTTGGTGATAAACAAGTTGCACATTTCGAAAGAAACTTCCATCATTCAATTCAATGAATCCAATAGCACCATTTTGGCGATTGGTACGGATCCAGCCAGATAAAATAACTGGTAATTGGTCAGTTAAAGATTGGCTTTGAACTTGACGATAAAGGGCGCGAATATGATGCGTTTGTTTCATATGGTTATCCTACTTTTTGTAATGATATTATAACTTATTTACTTTTGACTGCTTGCTTGGATTTCCCAGGAGGGATCAACACCAAGATCTAGTGACGATACCATGCCTGCTTTTAACATTTCACTTCCCAATAAGGCAATCATGGCACCATTATCCGTACAAGCCCAGGCGGGTGGAAAAATGATCGGTATTTTCGATTCAGTTGCAAGAAGATTGGCCTGCTTTCTTAATTCTCGATTTAAAGAAACACCTCCACCTATCATCACGGATTTCACGTGATAGGTTTGCAAGGCAAGTTTAAGTTTATCGATTAACGTTTGTATGACCAATTGTTGAAAAGCATAACTTAAATTTTGCACGTTCAAATCTCGCTTTGCTTGTTGTTCTTTTTGAATGAGCGTTTGCACAGCAGTTTTTAAACCAGAATATGAAAAATCAAAAACCCCAGTAGCCTTTGGTAAAGGCAATACATATTGTGGGGATCCAGATTGTGCCAATTGGTCAATGATAGGTCCGCCAGGATACGCTAAGCCAATCATGCGAGCGACTTTATCATACGATTCTCCAACCGCATCATCTTGGGTTTGACCGATTAATTCATATTGCAAAGGCTTTGGCATATAAACAAGTTCAGTATGCCCACCACTGACGATCAAACCAAGCGCAGGATATTGAATCGGTTGAACAAACCTTGCAGCTTCAAGATGCGCAGCATGATGGTGAACTCCAATGAGGGGGATATTCAATCTTGCTGCAAGCATTTTTGCACTTTGTAAACCAATGTGAAGGGCGCCAATAAGACCTGGTCCTTTGGTCACAGCAATTGCAGATAAATCTTCATAAGAAAGTTTCGCCTCGTTCATCGCGGTTTGAAGCACATAACCAATATTTTCAGTGTGCAATCGCGAAGCAAGTTCAGGAAAGACACCTCCAAAAGCTTGATGCTGTTTAATTTGAGAAGCAGTGACATGACTTAAAACCTTTTCGCCATCGACGATGGCAATCGAGGTTTCATCACAACTTGTTTCAATTCCTAAAATATAGGTTGGTTTCATAACCTTTTCTCCATCAGATAGGCATCTTCACCATCCGCATAATATTTGGGTTTCGTTAACAGAATTTGAAATCCTTGCTTACGATATAACTGCTGAGCAATGTGATTACTCACTCTCACTTCTAATGTAATCGATTCACAGTTTGCTTTTTTGATACGGTCCATTGCATCAAGTAAAATCATTTTTCCAATGCCATGTTGACGGAGTGTAGGGGCTACTGCAAGATTATTAATTTGAGCTTGCTGAAAGGTAATCCAAAAATCGATATAGCCAACAAGATGTCCCTCTGCTTCTGCAACCAAAACATAAGCATAAGGATTTTCTTGAAGTTCATATTGAAAATGTGCTTCTGTCCATGGTGAAGCAAATGAAAGTTTTTCAATTTTCAGTATCATTGGTAAATCTGCTTGAGTCGCTGGTCGTATGGTCATAACAAATCCTTTAAGTAAAGCGGATTCAAGGTTTGAATATCCTTGATAGGAATCATTGAATTATTCATTTTTAAAAGATGTTGTAATACCGCTTCAGGTTCTTGAATAGCGTCACTAATGGTCATCGATTTAACATTAGGAAATTGTTCTTTGATTTCACTTAAGGCCGTTTCATTCACAATGTGGGGAGCAATTAACGCTTTGCTTCCTTGATAGACTGCAACATAATGTCGCCCTCCACGCGCATCAAGTAACATGATCACGGGTGAATGAAATGCATATAAATGAAGGGTGTTAATGGGATAAACTTGTAAGGGTTGAAGTAAGGCTAACGTTTTGATTAAGGTTAAAGATAAACGCACACCTGTAAAAGATCCAGGACCATGACCTACGATGACATCGGTAATGTCAGCAAGTTGAAGTTGCCAACGATTCAGAAATTGAATAATCCTTGGTAACATCCATTCCGCATGTTGACGATCAAGAACTTCGACATGGTGACCTAGAATATGGTCTCCTTGGATTAAACCAAGAAATAAAGTCGGAGTGCTTGAATCCAAAATGAGTTTAAGTGAAGGTTTCATAACGTCACCGTCTCTACATCAACTTGTCGAGTTTGTTCATCTTTAAACCGTAATGTTAGATGGACTATTTTTTTAGAAAAAGGTAATGGGTTTAATTTTTCTGGCCATTCAATCATGGTAATGGTGTCTTCACCCATTTCATCTTCTAAACCAATCGAAGTTTGTGTTTCTAATCGATAAGCATCCACATGGAGTAATCGACCATTTAGGCGTTCTAAAGGATACATTTTCATAATGGTAAAGGTTGGTGAACTGATGCGATTGAAGACACCTAATTGTTTTGCGATTGCTTGTACAAGCGTAGTTTTACCAACCCCTAATGGCCCTTGCAAGGTCACCAGTGTCCCCAACGTTAACCAAGGCATGATGGCGTTAACAAAGGGTTGAATGTCTTCAATACGACGAAGTTCAAAAGATTGTTTCATTAGAATAAAAATTTCTTTTCCTTGATAAATTGTTGAAACAATTCTTGAATACGATGCATTTGAAATGGATAATCTCGATCTTGTAACTTTTTAAATAACAAGGCAGCAGAACGAATAAGGACATCTTTAAGTTCAGCAGAATATTGATATCGTTTACTGTGCTTTTCAAATTCCCGTTCGTCTAAACTCATGATGTAACCATCAGGAAATAATTTGTAATCTAGATCATAATCAATATATTTTAAAATTCCGCGATGCAGTAAAGTGGGTGAAGCGATGTTGACATAAAAAACCACACCACGATCCTTGATCATTCCAATCACATTAAACCAATCGCGTTTACTAAAAAAAGAAATCGCAGGTTCTTTAGAAAACCATCTTCTGCCATTTGCCTCGGTAACTTTGGTTTTATGATTTGCCGTGACAAAAAAATCATCGTCTTCAAGCAGAACATAATTCCGTTCCCAGCAACGATGCAAGGAACCATCATGTTTATAACTTTGGATTTTTAACCAACTACCTTTAACTGACATTTTTTACCTTTTGAACAGGTAAATTATATCATCTTTTGCGTTGTTAAATTGCGAATAATCGTCAGTAAATTCGAATAATATAGGACGATTACTGCAAATGTGGATAGCAAAAATGAAGGGAATAAATAACCAATATTATAAATCCAAGATCCAAGCCAATCGACTTCAAAATAAAGCACACCTGAAATGATATGCATGACTAATCGCCAACTAAAGGCCAGTGTGAAAGTCCCCAACAAAATCAGTAAACCTTTTAAGTTCTTCTTTTGTAAAATGTTTAATCTAAAAATGGAAATTAGGAAAAATCCACTTAACGCAAAAGCATAATCAAAAAGATAATATGCAACATACCCATCGAGGATTGAACTCAATAATCCAAAAACAATTGCCGTCGCAAACCAAGTTTTCCACCAAGAAAAAGATAGGCTAATCAAGACTAAACCTACCATCGCAAGATTGATAGAACCTCCATTTGCTTGTTGATAAACTTTAAAGACCATATCCAATACAATCGTCAGCGCAACTAGCATTCCCATCAACACAATTTCACGAACATTCAGCCTTAGATTTTTCATTTTTTTACCTCCTTAAATAAAAAATCCTTGGCTAGCAAGGATAACAAAACTTTGTTACTTTCCTACGCTAGCATTACCTAGATCAGGTCCGGTCGGTATGAATCGCACACCCTCTCAGCCAAGCCAAACTTAGCTCCCGTTGAAAATACTATATCAAAAAAAATATTTTAAGTGTTAGACCAATGAATTGGTTGAAGTCCTTTTTCAATCAACCAAGTATTAGTTTTTGAAAAATGACGGCAACCAAACCATCCGCCACGATTCGCGGATAAGGGAGAAGGATGATGAGCTAGCAGACTTGTATGGTTAGGATTGGTTATCCAAGATTGATAGGCTTTTGCATGACTCCCCCAAAGTAAATAAAGAATGGGTTGATCAAAGCTTTCAATCAATTGAAAAACATGCTCAAAAAATATTTCATAACCAATTTTTTGATGCGATAAAGGGTGACTATCTTCGACCGTTAATAAACTGTTGAGTAATAAGACACCTTGTTTTGCGAGATAGGTTAAATCTCCAGATTGCATATTCATATTGAATCCTAAATCAACAGAGATTTCTTTGTAAATATTGAGAAGACTGGGTGGAAGCTTAATTCCTGGATTCACGGAGAAAGCCAACCCATTTGCCTGGCCAGGTTGATGATAAGGATCTTGACCAATAATCACGACTTTTAATTGATCAACAGGACATAAATCAAAGGCACGATACATTTGATTTCTTGGGGGGTATATTTTTTTATGTTGATAAGCCTGATCTAAAAATTGTTTTAAGGAATGGGCATAAGGTAATTTTTTTTCTTCAATGAAGAAATTTTGCCAAGTACGATTCATCTTACATATATCTTACTAAAATCAAAGAAAAGTTGGGATTTTTGTATAATAAATACAAGATGAAATCTTGTTTCTTTTTATTCAGTCATCCTGCACCCTATAAAATCAATTTGTTTAACGGATTGGCGAAACATCTTCGTTTAACCGTTTTTTTTGAACGAGAATTATCTGGATATGCCAAAGATCAATATGTTTCTAGAGATCAATGGAAATTCAATTATCAAGTTTTAAAAGGTATCAATATTGGAAAAGAAAATCATCTTTCATTTGCCGTTAAAAACCATCTACGTCAACATCAGTATGATTATGTCATCATCAATGGTTATTCGTCATTAACAGAAATCATCACGATATTATTCTTACAAAAAAACAAGATTCCTTATTATCTTTACGTCAATGGCGGTGTCATTCGTCAAGACACTCCCTGGAAATTTGCCCTGAAGAAAAAACTAATTTCAGGGGCAAAGGGTTATTTTTCTCCTACGCCAATCGTGGATGATTATCTAGTTCATTATGGAGCAAAAAAAGATAAGATCATGCATTATCCTTACAGCACCATTTTTCAAGATGAAATCCTTAAGAATCCTTTAACACTCAAAGAAAAACAATCCTTAAGAAAAACGATTGGACTGCCATCCTCAGGAAAGATATTAATCTCTATTGGTCAATTTATTCAAAGAAAAAATTTTGTCACTTTGATTCGTGCCTGGAAAAAAGTACCTCAATCGTTTCATTTAATTATCGTGGGCAATGGACCGTTAAGAAAAACCTACCAACGCGAAATTCAAGCTCATCAACTTTCAAATATCACCATCAAACCCTTTCAACCTAAAAACTTAATGTTATCAATGTTGCGAGCGAGTGATGGTTTTATCCTACTCAGTAAAGAAGATATTTATGGTCATGTGGTCAATGAGGCTTTATCTCAAGGCATTCCTGTTTTAAGTTCTGATCAAGTCATTTCTAGTAAAGTATTAATTAAGCAAGGCGTGAATGGTTTCAGAATTCCTTTAACATCCATGAATACATTCGCAAAAAAAGTGCAACAGTTAATCCTTTTAGAAAATCCTAAGGCATGTTTAGATACTGCCAAGGAATACACGATTGAAACGATGGTAAATTCTCATTTATACCATTTAGGAATCCGATCATGAATCAAATGGTTTTTTTAAGTTCAGTCTTACCATCTACCGTTTTTCAATCTAGAATTCATTCGGGAGAAATCATCAATCCTAGCCATCAATTGTATTTTTCAAGATTAATTCAATCTTTATCAAAACAAACACCAACGCAGGTGATTTGTTTACCACCCACGCAAAAGTTACTCAAGCGCCTTTGGCAGCAAGAATCCATTCACCGAGATAACCAACAAATATTGATTCAATTTGCACATCCCACAATCAAATTATTTAAAGTCATTAGCCTTACTTTATCTACGCATCGATATATTTCAAGACTATTAAAATCTCAAACTGGTTTAATTTATCTTTTTGTTGATGGCAATTCTAAATTAGCAGGCCTGATTGCCAGAAGATATCGAAATCATTCACGAGTTCGCACGATTGGAATTTTTACAGATAGTCCGTATCAATTATCTGGTATTCCTAAACGAAAAGCTGACGAATGGATTCGCTTGCATCGATATCATTCAGCTTATATCGGAATTACTGAACCCCTTTTAACCTTATTTAATCCAACTCATAAGCCACAATTTTTAATCCCAGGCATGGTGGAATTATCAACCGGTGCAAAATCTCACGTTCGCCCCTATGTATTTTTTTCTGGAGCTTTATTCAGTCGTTATGGCATTGATCAACTTATCAAAGGATTTATCCAACTGCAACACCCTGATTTAGATTTATTAATTGCAGGTTTTGGGCCAGAAGCTGGAATGATTGAACTCATTAGTCAGCAGCATCGTCATATTAAATTTTTAGGTTTATTATCACCAACTCAAGTCCAAAAGTATCAAGCAGGCGCTTATGTTAATATCAATCCTCGACCCGTTGATTCAACCTTAGACGCGTTTGCAATACCTTCCAAAGTTCTCGATTATATTGCCTCGGGTGCGCCTACTTTAACCACTAGGCATCCTTTCTTTGAAACCCATTTTGATCAAACTGTTCAATGGATTGAAGATGCAAGTGAAGATGGCATTCGTGTCAGTTTAAAACAATTTTTATCGCTAGATTATAGTCTTGTTCAAACCAAAGCACTCCAGGCAAAACAAACAGCAATTCAATTATTTGGATTAGAAATAACGGGTCAACGTTTATGGAGTTGGATGAGTTCGTTGAAATGAGTGACAAGCCTCTCACAAGCTTTATCGATGGAATATTGTTCAGTATAAAATTGTTGATGTTGTAAACGAATTGCTTCTTTATTTTCAATTGATAACATTTTTATTTTTTTAATCAATGTAGGTAAATTCGTCATCTTCGCATGAAGAATGAAACTAGGTTTCAATGCTTTTAGGATTGCTAAACCATCGCCTTGAATATTTCCCAATATTGGTTGACCAAAAGGGAGATATTGAATAAGTTTGTGAGGAATGGTTTTACCGACGATGCCTGGCGTTTGTAATCCCACATAAAAGGCATCTGCATCCACTAAAAATTTACCAAGATTTTCTGGAGTTTGGTGAGCATAAAAATGAATGCGTTGTTGCAACTGCAATTGATTTACAAGATTTTTTAGAGTTAGCAGTTGTCGACCTTCTCCAATAATATGTAAATGATCCGTTTGCGTAGTACGTTTCCATGCCTTTATCAAAGGTAAAAGTTGTTGGATGCCACCAACATTACCAGCATAAACAAGATGAAAACCATCCCCATAGTCTATTTTTTCTTTTCCTATCGATTCAATTAATGCGGGTTGAATCAAAGCTTGAGAAGCGACTTTATCTTGACCAACCAGGGCATTAAAATGGGAAATGTAACTTGGTGAACCGACAACAATGCGATCCACTTGTCGATAAAGTTTAAGACTCCACTGCTTTAATAGGCGATAAATGAGACCTTTAGGATTGAGGTATGAGGTCACAAGTAAGGACTCTGGCCAAACATCCACGGCATAAAGTAAATGCGGAATCTGATGTTTTCTTGCATAACGAATCCCGGGGGCAATTGCCATCAATGGTGATAACGAAACCGACAAGACCACATCAAAACGGCCTGGTAGTGTTTCTACATCTTGAATTGCTGCACGATAAAAGGTTAGATAATTCAATAAAACACTCAATTTTGAACGTTTTCTAGCAAAAGTTTTAACCCGATGGATATTAACTCCACTGACAATTTCATCGGTAATTTTTTGATAATCTTTCGGCACTTCACCAAAACCATATTGAGGTTTTGAAGTTAAAACTTGAACACGATGTCCTAATTTAACTAAACCCTCACAAATATTGGTGATGGCGAAGCTTTCTGGGTAATAATATTGGGTCACTACTAAAATTCTCATCTTAACGACATTATAAACGATTCGGTATAATAGAGATAATG
>JBMSKF010000003.1:0-80234 GCA_049419605.1 Bacilli bacterium | reverse complement strand
AAAGAAACGACCATGGATCCAAAAACAAGAACCCTCATCCGTGTCAACATCGAAGACCCACTGATTGTTGAACGTCGTGTCGGTATCCTTATGGGTAAAGATCCTTCTGTTCGCCGTAAATGGGTTGAAGAAAATATCGACTTTACCATTCGTGAAGTAATCGGAAAGGGAAAAGAAGATGGCAAAAAAATCTAAACCTGTTCCCAAACCAATTGTGGAAAAAATTAACGTTGCACCCTTAGAAGATATCATGGGTGAACGTTATGCTACTTATGCAAAATATGTTATTCAAGACCGGGCCATTCCAGATCTAAGAGATGGTTTAAAACCAGTTCAACGAAGAATCATTTATGCAATGTACCATTCGAATAATGTTTTCAGAAAACCTTATCGAAAAAGTGCAACGAGTGTAGGTGAAGTCATGGGTAAGTATCACCCTCACGGCGATGCTTCGATCTATGATGCGTTGGTTCATATGTCGCAACCTTGGAAATATCGTGTCCCTTTAATTGATTTTCAAGGTAATAATGGATCTATAGATGGGGATAATGCTGCGGCTCATCGTTACACGGAAGTTCGTTTAGCACAAATTTCAGAAGAACTCGTACGAGATATTGATAAGAATACCGTTGATACGCAATTAACATTTGACGATTCTCAAGATGAACCCGTGGTTTTACCTGCACGATTTCCCAATCTAATGGTTAATGGGACGCAAGGGATTGCAGTTGCGATGGCAACGAATATTCCACCTCATAACTTGCGAGATGTTATTGATGCAGTCATCTATCGATTAGGTCATAAAAAAGCAACGATTGAAGATTTATTAGACATTGTCAAAGGTCCTGATTTTCCTACAGGTGGCATCATTTATCGTACCGAATCACTCAAACAAATTTATTTGTCAGGGCATGGCCGTGTTGAAATTTTATCGAAAGCGGAAATCCTAAAACAAAAAGGTTACCATCAAATTGTCATTAAGGAAATTCCTTATGGTGTGATTAAAAGTGCGATTGTTAAACAAATGGATGAAATCCGTTTTAAAAAGATCATTGATGGCATTATTGAAGTAAGGGACGAATCTGATCATCATGGTCTTCGCATTGCGATTGATATTCGCGAAGATGCAAATCCTGAAAAAATTCTCCAATACTTCTATTCAAAAACCGATTTAAAGAGTTCGTTTTCAGCGAACATGGTAGCAATTAATAAAGGCCATCCTGTTACATTTAATTTACTGGAATATGTAGATGCCTATATTGACCATCAAGTTGAAGTTATCACGCGATTATCCAATTTTGATTTAACCAAAGCCTCCGCACGATTAGAAATCGTTGAAGGACTGATTAAGGCAATTGGTATTTTAGATGAGGTTGTTAAAGTCATTCGCAAGAGTCAAGACAAACAAGACGCTATGGCCAATTTAGAAAAGAAATTTTCCTTTACTAAATCACAAGCCGATGCGATTGTATCCTTACAACTTTATCGCTTAACGAATACCGATGTCACCACGCTTAAAGAAGAAGAAAAGCAATTAAAATCTACCATTAAAGAACTCAAAGAAATACTTGATGATCGCGAAATATTGAATAAAAAACTCATTAAAGATTTAAAATTAATTGCAACGCAATACGGACAAAATCGATTAACGAAAATCGTTACTGAACCTAAAGAATCATTGCAAATTGATAAACGGGATTTGATTGCCAAAGAAGATGTTTATATTTCGGTTACGCGAGATGGATATATTAAACGATCACCCCTTAAATCTTATAAGAGTTCAGAAGGGGTCTGGCCTGGCATCAAAGAGGCTGATTTATTGGTTGGCGTGGGGCCAGCGACAACGCTCGATTATGTCTTGGTGTTCACACAATTAGGGAATTATTTATTTATTCCAATTCATGAATTACAAGAAACTAAATGGAAAGATGAAGGTAAACACATTAATTACCTCGTTAATTTAGGTCCAGAAGAAAAATTAATTAAAGCTTTGATTGTATCCGATTTTAAGCCTGACGCTTTTGTGGTTATGATCACCCGCAATGGTCAGTTGAAGAAAACACCTTTATCTGAATTTATGGTTCAACGTTATAGTAAACCCTTAACCTGTATGCGATTAATGGGTGATGATACAGTTGTCGACGTCGATATCACCAATGGTCAAGGTCAACTCTTAATTGCAACTTTAGAAGGTAATGTTACTTATTTTTCTGAAAAGGATGTCAACGCTGTCGGTGTAAAAGCCGGTGGTATCAAAGCGATTTCATCTTTATTAGGTAAAGATCGTTTAGCAAAATTACTCGTTTATCAACCAGAAGAACGAGGTAAAATTGTCATGTTTACCCGTCAAGGTAATTTTAGAATTTTTGATATTAGTTATGTCGACCTCACGGCACGATTAGGCAAAGTTCAATATATTTTCCAAAGTTTCAAATCTGAACCTCATCAACTTGTTTATTGGCGTAAACTCAACAAGCAAGATGAGTTTTTAAAAGTGACGTTACTCCTTTCCAACAAAGAATTAGTGAACTTAGAAACCAATGATTATGCACCTACACCGACTGACAAGTATGCCAAAAAGAATATTTCTATGCCCAAAGGTACTGATGTCGTTGGGGTCTATCATGATGCCATTAGTCGCATTGATGCCCAATTTAAAACCGTTGCCTTACCTAAAGTCAATTTAGAAAATGGAGACAAGATAGAAAAAGTTTCCCTTTTTGATGAAAAGAAATAATGAAAGGTAAACCACAATCACCTTGGCAGCCTACCTTTTACGCACCGAAATTAACGGGGGTGACTGCATCATTTTTCCTCAATCAAGGAATTAAGGTTTTATGTTGTGATTTGGATAATACGTTAGCTCCCTATGATGAACTTAAACCAAGAAAATCAATCTTAAATTGGATCAAAAAGATGAAAAATGCAGGATTAGAGTTTTTTATCATTTCAAATAATGAAGAGGCTCGAGTGCAGCCTTTTGCTGAGGCTGTCGATGTTGCCTATTTAGCGAAAACTGGTAAACCTTTTCGTAATAAACTCCTTATGTTTTTAGCAAAAAAGGGTTATGCTAAAGATAAGGTGATGGTGATTGGTGATCAGTTATTGACCGATGTCTGGATGGCGAATCGTTTCGGCATGAAAAGTCTATTTGTTGAAAAACTAGTCTCTTATGATCATTGGCCAACAAAACCAAATCGATTCATTGAATTTTGGATTAAAAAGCGCTACCGACGTCAACATCGCTTTCACCACTGGAGGGAACAATGATGAATGAAATGAAAATTATTCGCCGTTGCCCAGGTTGTGGCGTTATCCTTCAAACACTTGATCAGCAATTACCGGGATACGTACCTGTTAAACATGTCGATCGGCACGAAGTTGTCCTTTGTCAGCGTTGCTTTAAATTACAACATTATGGCGAGGATATTGCCCCTAAAGAATCCTTTCTTTTTGACGAATTTTACCAAATACTCGCCAAAGCTAAAAAGGATCAAGCGAGTATCATTTGGGTTTTAGATATTCTTAACTTTGAAACGACCTTATCTGCAGAATTATTAGATGCCGTGAAGGGATTAAAAGTTTATTTTATTGCGACCAAAAGAGATTTACTTCCTAAGACTTTAAACCAAAAAAAACTCATGACTTATATTGAAAATTTCTTTAAAAGCATGCATATGGATTACGTTAAAATTATTATCGCTTCCAGCAAAACCAATGAAGCATTGGATGAAATTAAGGCGATGATTGCAGAAGACAATCAAGGAAAAGACCTTTATGTGATTGGCGCGACGAGTTCTGGCAAATCAAGTTTAATTAACACTTATCTTAAACATTTTTCCAATCAAACTAAAAAGCTCATTACTACATCACCATTTCCAGGCACAACACTCAGAGTCATTGAAATTCCCTTAAATGAAACGCAAACTATTTATGATACCCCGGGATATGTCGCAAATCATTCGATGTTAGCGAAAGTAGAAAAAGAAGTAATCAAAGCAATGATGCCAAAAGTAGAAATTAAACCGGTGGGTTATCGTCTCGGTGCAAAAGATGCTTTGGCGATTGGTGGGCTCTCACGCTTAGAAATCTTGAGTGGTAAAAAACAATTTGTTTATGGTTATTTTGCTAATACCGTAACCTATCAAAAAATGGCGATTGAAAAAGCGGATGAATCCTTTTTCAAAATGATTGAAAAGCATCAATTAAAGCCAATCTCAAAACAATTTTTAACAAAAAATGACTTTTCTTTAGTCGAATTTACCCTACCGAACAAAGGTCGAGCAGATCTTGCAATTTCTGGATATGGATGGTTAAGTTTTGTTGCAGAAGGTCAAACGGTTCGTTTATTGATGCCAAAAGGTGTCATGGCGAAACTATTACCAAGTAAGGTGCAATCATCATGACCAATAAACAAAGATTGTTTTTAAGAAAAATGGCCCAAACGTTACCGACCAAATACCAAGTGGGAAAAGATGCGATTCATCCTGAATTGATTCAAATGTTAGATTTGGCATTAACCAAGCAAGAATTAATTAAAATTCATGTTTTAAAATCATCGTTAGAAGGAGCAGAACAATTTTTACCCACCCTTGTGAAAACCCTCAAAGCTGAACTAGTTCAGACCATTGGTCATCGCGTGATACTTTATCGGGCCAATCCGAAGAATCCAAGGATTCAATTACCCGCATGATTCGATTACTATACGGATCCCCTTTTGATCCCATCCATCATGGTCATCTAGCGATGTTAAAAGCTGCACAACAACATATTCGTGCAGATGAAGTCACACTTATTATTACCAAGAATCCAAGGTGGAAAAACATTACAACTAACATTTTGGATCGCATCAATATGGTCAAGCTCGCCATTGCAGATGAACCCTCTTTTCAATTATCGCTTTATGAAGTTGAAAAAGATGCTGTCATCAATTTTACAATTCATACGGTGCAATATTTCAAACAGCTGTATCCAAATGATCAATTGTTTTACCTTATTGGCGGTGATCAAGTCGAACAGTTCCATAAATGGAAAGACGCAGATAAATTTAAATCTTTAGTGCAACTGATTGCCTATCCTCGACCTGGTTCTTCATTAGATCATCCAAATTGGCAACGTTATCACATTCAAAAAATGTCAGGACCTTTATATCAAGTGTCTTCAACGAACATTCGTAATTTAGAATCCTTATCAACACCGCTTCCTGTGATTGAATATATTTTTGAACATCAGTTATATTTTGTACCTAAATTAAAAGCATTTTACCAACCTAAACGTTTTGACCATGTCTATTCAACTGCGACGTTAGCTTACCAAATCGCCTTATCAAACCAGCAATCTCCAACCGATGCTTTTTTAGCCGCAATTCTTCATGACATCGCAAAAGACATGGATGAAGAAGAGGCAAGATCATTATTAGATGAATATGATACCGTAAATCAACCGGTTGAAAATTATGCGCTCCACCAATTTGTGGGTGCCATCCTTGCACGGCAAGAATTTAACATCAAACAGGATGGCATTCTTGAAGCTATTCGCTATCACACCACGGGAAAAGCACAAATGGGACCCCTAGCACAAATTGTCTACGCTGCAGATAAAATTGAACCGACCCGAGGTTATGATTCGAGTAGTTTAATTGAAGCTTGTAAAAAACAATATCATGAAGGATTCTTATTAGTCCTCAAAGAAAACCTCCTCCATTTGAAGAAAAAGAAACATAAAATCACAAACCCATTAGTCAAAGAATGTATGGCCTATTATTTAGGAGAACATGATGGCAAATAAATCATTAAAAAATATCGTCCTTTCTATCCTCGAAGACAAGCAAGCAGAAAACATCAAAACTTATGATGTTAAAGGTAGGTCACCCTTGACAGATGTAGTGGTCATTGCCTCGGCAAATAATTTTAGAAAATTGGATGCGATTATTAATCAACTCCGTAAAGATTTTATTCATCACCCAAAATACAAAATTCATCACATTGAAGGGAAACCAGAATCAGGATGGATGGTCATGGACCTATATGATGTTGTGGTCCATCTCTTTGATCCTGTTCAACGTGAGAAGATGAACTTGGACGATATCCTAGAACACCAAGTCAAAAGTTAGTCGATTCACAAAACACTCTACTTCGTATAATGTCTATTATGTTAACCAAGTAATCATTATTGCTTTTTATTATCGCAATAATCCATTACCATTTGACTCTGAATGATCAAAGTCTCAAAGGTTGATTTGCCCACTTATCCACATGGATTAACTACTAAATAACTACTAATTTAGGATTTCGTTTATAGGCGTTCCGAGGTGATGGTTGGGTTGTTGAAGGTTAAAGTTCTTTAAAATCGTGCTTGATAAATCTGCAAAGGTTGATCGTTCTACTAGGTGTCTTCCTTGATGAAATTGTGGGCTGTACATGATTAAGGGAACTCGTTCGCGGGTGTGATCAGTACCAGTATGGGTTGGATCGTTACCGTGATCGGCGGTTATCACTAATAAATCATCCTTTTGAATCAAAGGTAAAAGTTTACCTAATTGTTGATCAAATTGTTCGATTGCTTTGCCATAGCCTAATGGGTCTCGACGATGACCAAATTCTGAATCAAATTCCACAAGGTTGATAAACGCTAAACCTTGGAATGAAATTTTCGTTTCAGCGATAGTCTTTTCCATACCATCAACATTGGAAATCGTTTTTTGGGTGCGATTGACACCTTGACCGTTAAAAATATCGTTTATTTTGCCAATGCAACTCGTAGTAAAACCTGCTTGATTTAAAACATCTAACGTCGTCGCTACTCCTGGCGATAAGGCATAATCATGCCGATTTGAAGTTCTCTTAAAATGACTAGCGTCTTCGCCAACAAATGGACGGGCAATGATTCTTCCCAATAGATATTCGGGTTTCATACATATCTCGCGAGCAATCTCACAGACTCGGTAAAGTTCCTCTAAAGGAATTACCGCTTCATGCGCAGCTAATTGTAGAACACTATCAGCAGAGGTATAAAGGATAATTTTCTTAGTTTTTAAATGTTCTTCACCTAATTGTTTAATAATTTCAGTGCCACTTGCAGAAACATTTCCAATAAATTGATGCCCAGATTTTTGAGCGAGTTCTTCGATTAATGCTTTTGGAAAACCAGTATCCGTAAATGTCTTAAATGGTTTTTTTGTTTCTAACCCCATTAATTCCCAATGACCTGTCATGGTGTCCTTGCCTGCTGAAACTTCACGCATGGTGGTGATAAAACTTTGAGGATGGTTGACCTTTTTGACTCCAAGGATAGGCGATAAATCCGCTAATCCAAGGGATTCTAAGTGAGGAATCTTGAGTCCACCACAACGTTGAGCTGTATGTAAAAAAGTATTGGTACCAACATCCCCAAACCGATCAGCATCGGGTAATGCTCCAATCCCAACAGAATCCATTACAATCACAAAAATTCGTTTAAATTTCATTTTTTTACCTAAGTTAATTTTACTTTCTTTTGGTGTATAAATCAAAGGCAGAGAGGATTCTTTTTTCCGATACATGGGTATAGATTTGTGTTGTCGATAAATGGGTGTGACCCAACATTTCTTGAACCGCCCTTAAGGAAGCGCCTTGTTCTAGTAAGTGGGTAGCAAATGAATGACGAAGGGTGTGGGGAGATATGGAAGTTAAAATGCCAACTTGACGAGCATAATGCTTAATCCTTTTAAAGAAGAATTGTCGTGATAATGGTTTCTCATAACGACTAATAAACAAATATGAACTCGCTTCTTTTGGATTAACAAAGCGTCGTTTGTCTAAATACGCTTTGATTTGTTGCAATGCATATTCACCAATGGGCACTAGTCGTGTTTTTTGCCCCTTTCCAATAATACGAATGGTAGCCTTTAAGACATTAATATCAGCTTTTTTTAATTGAATTAATTCTGACACTCTCAAACCACTCGCATACATAACTTCCATCATCGCTTGATCTCTTAAACCATCTAAGGTTTCAGTTAGGGGTGCATTCAGTAAAGCTTCCATTTCTTCTGGGCGAATCACTTTGGGCAATGACTTCATCATTTTTGGAGGTTTAACAGTCAGAATCTTTTGGGTAAAATAACCTTCACGTTGTAAATACAAAAAGAAATTTTTAACAGTCGATAATCGACGATGAAGTGTGCTACTATTCATGCCTAATTTAGCTTGAAAGGTAATGAAATCTTTGAGGTCAAAACTTTGTAAATCTTCAAGCTTCTCTTTTGGGGGTGAAAAGGATAATGTAAACATCATTAAATCATGACGGTAACTTTCTAGAGTTTGTTTCGACAAACCTCTTTCAGTTACCAATCCATTTATGTATTGTTCAATTAGTTCTGAAACCTTCATTTATACTAATTATCTACTATTTTATTACTAATTAATGATACTTATTTACTATTCTTTATCTTTTATTACTAAAGATTGGATTTTCTTTTCTGCATCTTGCAGTGCTTTTTCAACAGTTTTCATCAAGGAGGTTGCCTCCTCAAAAAGCTTTAAATTTTCTTGCAAGGAATGCTTGCCAGATTCTAAAGCTTTAACAATCACTTCTATCCTCGCTAAACTCGCCTCAACATCAAGTTCTTTTTCTGCCATAATTTTATCCTTTCTTCTTCACTTCACTGGTGAAGGATCCATCTTTTAGTTTGGTTACAATGACGTCCCCAATTTTGACATCTTTTAGTGAGTTAACAACTTCACCACTCGCTAAGGTAGTCAGGGCATAGCCTCGATCAATAACCGCATACGGAGATAGGGCGTTTAAACTTGCCTGGTATTGATTAGCCTTTGCACGTTGATTTTGAAATAAGCTTTGAATGGCATTTTGTATCCTTGTTTGAAAGTTTTTAAGGGCCTCTTTTTTTAAGTTGTACATCGCAAGCGGGGTAACCAACACAGGTCTTTCTTGGAAAACATGGAGTTGCTTTGTTAATAATTTAAGCTGACTTTGTATTGCTTGCATGGCGCGTTCAACGCTTGTATGTAACTCTTGATAGATATCTTCTTGGTTTGGAACCGCAAGTTCTGCTGCACCCGTAGGGGTAGACACTCGCTTGTCAGCTACTAGATCGACTAACGAAAGGTTGATTTCGTGACCGATTGCTGCAATCGTAGGCACGGGTGATTGCGCGACTTTCCTCACCAAAGTCTCATCATTAAAAGCTGAAAGGTCTTCTTCTGCACCCCCACCGCGAGCGATAATCAAAACATCTAAGTCAGCTTGATAGGCTAACGACAAGGCTCTAATTAAATCTTTAGGTGCGAGCAATCCTTGAACAAGCGAGGGAAAAAATATCTGTTGTGCTATTGGGTACCGACGGTTTAAATTTGTGGTTAAATCTTTTAATGCTGCAGAATCTCGACCAGCAATCATCCCTACTCGTTGAGGATAGCGTGGTAAGGGTCGCTTTTTATTTGCATCAAATAATCCTTCTTTTTGAAGTTTTTCTTTTAATTTTTGCAATGCGAGTAATTGATCTCCAAGACCAAATAACTCAATTTGCTTGGCGTTAATTTGATAACTTCCATCTTTGACATACACAGAAATAGACCCAGTTACTAAGACTTCATCTCCATCTTTGGGTAAATATTTAGGATAGGTTCCGTATAAAAAAAATACAGCACTAATCTTTGCTTCTTGATCTTTTAACGAAAAATATAACGCTTTTGGATACTGCCGAAAATTACTGACTTCACCTTTTAAAATAACGTGACGAAAAGTAATGTCCCCTTCGATGTGAGTTTTAATGGCACTATTAATTTCTTTAATCGTAAGATACGATCTTGGTTCCATACGTTCATAATACCTTATCCAGGATAGCGTTGATGAAAGCATAATCTTTATCATCCACAAATTTCTTTGCTAACTTAACTGCGTTATCAATCACGACTTTTTTGTCGACATCTTTGACATACTGATAATGAGATACTGCTAATAAAAAAATGGCTTGGGTTAACATGTTTAAGCGATCAAAGGTCCATTTGACCAGATGAGGATTAATTAAGTGAACAATCGCTGTTTGATGTTTGATTGCCATGAATACGACTTCTTTAATATAAAGATCAATATTGTCATAAGGTTCTTCTAACAAATCCACCATTAACTTTTCTAAATCAACAGGTAAATCGATTTTAGCCAAAGTTAGTGCATTATAAATTAACGTCATGGCTACTTCATGCGTTTGATTTCGAGTTAAAGGTTTATTCATACGAAAAATATTGTAGCATAGCGAGGTTTTAAATAGTGTATCCTTACGATAGTTTTTCTAAATTTGCTACTTTTACGTCAATACGAAATGGGACCATTTCAGTAAAAGCAGATAACGAGGAAGCAATTTCTTCTTGAATTGCCAAACATACTGCATTGATATTGGCATTCTTATTTAAGGAGACTGTGACCGAAACTGTTACTAACCCTTTTTTGATGTTCACTGAAATGGGTTTAAAAATATTAAATAAACTGCTTTTTGCAGAAACCTTAGCCCCTCTTACTTTGTTAGTGGCATATTCTGCAATCTGATAAAATACCTGATGCGATAAGTTTAACTGACCAAGTTTAGAATAGTTATTAATTTCAACGTATTGTGCCATAACTTTATTTTATCATTTTAAAAGCTTGGCTTGATGATGGATGCAATCTTTTTAGTTAATGCTTCTGCGGCCATGCCATAATACGCCATTACTATGGGGCCTGGAGCGGATTGACCAAACGTATCAATACCTAAATTATGATGACCGATTCGATGCCAACCAAACGTTGATAAAGCTTCAAGGGTAATGGTTTGCTCAGGTGAAGGGATAAGTTGAGTTTGTGCTGCTAAAGGTAATGCTAAGAATTGATGCATAGAGGGCATAGAAATGACTCGGACATCGATGCCGACTTGAAGCAAGTTTTTTTGCGTTTCTATTGCCAAGGAAACTTCTGATCCAGTGGCAACAATCGTCCAAGAGGCTGGTTGTTGACTTGGAGAAACTTCATAAGCACCTTGATTTGCTTTTTCGATGGATGACCCATTTAATAGCGGTACCCCTTGTCGAGTAAGAATGATGGCAGTAGGTCTTGTTTTTTCGCCAATTGCTTGTAACCATGCAGCTAACGTTTCATGGGCGTCAGCAGGACGAATCACATTGAGATTAGGAATTGCACGAAGCATCGCTAGTTGATCAATCGGTTGATGGGTTGGCCCATCTTCACCAAGAGCGACTGAGTCATGGGAGAAAACAAAAATGGAAGGAATATGACTGAGTGCGGCTAGACGAATTGCAGGCTTCATATAATCTGCAAAAGCTAAAAAGGTTCCAGTATAAACTCGTAGACCTCGATGGAGCATCATTCCGTTTTGTATAGAGGCCATCGCAAATTCACGAATACCAAAATTAATATTTTTACCAGCGGGTTGTTGTGCCGTCATATCGGAGGTATTGGCTAAGGTAGTCATGACTGATTTTGCAACATCCGCACTTCCACCAACAAGCATGGGTAAATGATTTGATAAAGCATTTAAAACTTGAAATGAAGTATTTCGAGTGGCATCTTTATAGCCAACAGGAAACTGCAACAATGGGCTAGGTAAAGATTGGGTAAAATCAAGGTGATCCCCTTGCGTGAAGCGTTTAGCGATATCTGGTTTTGATTGTTCAATGGTACGCCATAAACGCATCCATTTTTTATAACGAAGATGTCCTCGTTTACCAAAGGTGAGTTTTAAATGTTCATACACGTCTTGAGGTACAAAAAACTCTGGGTGGTTCCAACCATAACTTTGTTTGGCAATTAATCCATCTTCTTGTCCTAATGGATTTCCATGAACTTTATAGGTACCTTGATTTTTTGAACCTTGACCAATGATCGTTTTCATCATAATCATAGTCGGTTTAGTTTGACTTCGTTTGGCTTTCCGAATCGCTTTATCAAGGGCAATAACATCCTTACCATCTTCAACGACAATCACTTGCCAACCTGAAGCTTGGAAACGTTTTTTAACATCTTCCGAAAACGACATCCCTAAGGGTCCATCTAATGTCACTTGATTGGCATCATAAATCAATATTAATTTATGAAGTTGTTGATGTCCTGCAAATGAAATTGCTTCCTGAGCAATACCTTCTTGTAAGCATCCATCGCCACTTAACACATAAGTATAGTGGTCAATCAATCCTTCTTGAGCATACATCGCGCGTAAGGTTCTTTCTGCTAATGCGAAACCTACTGCCTGAGCAAGTCCTTGACCTAATGGTCCTGTTGTGGCATCGACACCGGCAGTAAGGTGAACTTCGGGGTGACCAGGTGTTTGACTTCCTAATTGCCGAAACTTTTTAAGTTGCTCAATTGGTAAATCATAACCTGCCAAATGCAATATCCCATAAAGAAGCATACTTGCATGGCCAGCAGATAGGACAAAGCGATCACGATTTATCCAATTTGGATTTTGTGGATCACTAATGAAATGCTTAGCGAATAACGTGTAAACCGCTGGAGCCGAACCTATTGGCATGCCAGGATGGCCACTTTTTGCGGCATTCGTTGCATCGATAGCAAGTGCCCGTAATGCACTTATAGATAATTGTTCAATACTCATTTTTTCTCCTTTACTTGAATGGATAATTCATCGAGTTGTTTGTTTTCAACTGTATTTGGTGTTCCTTCAAGTAAACCCACCATTTTTAAATTTTTTGGAAAGGCGATGACATCTTTAATGTTATCTGTGCCAGCAAGGATCATCGTCAGGCGATCTAAACCAAATGCAATGCCACCATGGGGAGGTGTTCCATAATTAAATGCTTGGATAAACCATCCAAATTTCTTTTGAATCGCTTCTTCAGACATACCAAGCAAAGTAAAGATTTGCTTTTGAATGACCTTATCATAGATTCTCATCGAGCCCCCACCAGCTTCATACCCATTAATGACAAGGTCATAAGCTTGTGCTAGCACCTTTTTTGGTTGACTGGTTAAAATAGGTAGATGCGAATCTTGAGGTCTCGTAAAAGGATGGTGCGCCGCAACCAATTGTCCTTCATCATTGGTATCAAATAAAGGAAAATCCGTAACCCAAGCAATTGCAAATTTCTTTTCATCGATGAGATTTAATAATTTTGCACCCTTGGTTCTGAGAATCCCCATTGCTGTATGAAGTACTGTCAAATCGGAATGTGAGCCAACGACATACATATCACCTGGATTTAACCGAAGCGATTGCGTTAATTCACCAAGTGATTCATGTGGAATGAATTTTAAAAAGGAACTTTGAAGTTGCCCTTGATCATGTTTAAAAGTGACCAATCCTTTGATGCCAAATGGTTTTACAAATGTCATCCATTCATCAAGAACCTTTCGCGTTAGAACTTGGGAAGCATTGGGTAGCCTTAATGCTTTGATATTTTGGGATTCAAACCCTGCTTTTTCAAACGCTTGTTTGATAAGACTTGGGACTTCAGATAAAGGTAAATCAAATCGTAAGTCAGGTTTATCAGTCCCATAAAGAGACATCGCCTTTTCATAGCTCAGTCTTGGAAAAGGTTGAGGAAGCTCAACACCTTTTACAGATAAAAAGACATCACGTAAAGCCTCTTCCATTAACCTTAAAAATTCGTCCTGACTCAAAAAAGAAGCTTCGACGTCAATCTGAGTAAAATCGGGTTGACGATCTGCGCGTAAATCTTCATCTCGGAAACATCTCGCAATTTGATAATACCGCTCAAGACCACCAATCATTAATAATTGCTTATATATTTGTGGAGATTGGGGTAAGGCATAAAATGCACCGGGCGTTAAACGGGAGGGAACTAAAAAGTCACGGGCACCACCTGGAGTAGACAAAGTTAATAATGGCGTTTCGATATTGGTAAAATCATGTTTTGCAAAAAATGCATGAAATGCGTTCATGATTTTACTACGCGTGATCAACATCTCTTGCATGGGTCGACGACGTAAATCTAAATAGCGATATTGTAATCGAATATCTTCACCGGCATCCGTGACATCATCGACGATGAGTGGTAATGCTTCCGATTCATTGAAGACCGTTAATGAGGACACTTCTACTTCGACCTCACCGGTTAATAAATTTTGGTTTGCAACTGCCTTTTTGGCGACGGTACCTTGAACTTGAATTAAATATTCATTTTTTATTTCTGGAACTTGGCTGGGATCTTTAATCATTAATTGAATGATGCCAGATCGATCTCTTAAATCAATAAACATTAATGATCCGAGATTTCTTTTTCGTTGGACCCATCCTATTAATGTAACCTGTTGCCCTACATCCTTGATGCGAAGACTACCGTTAGTGTGACTACGATAAACCATAGTGATTACTCTCCATGACCATGATCTTCATGGTCTTCGTTTTCTTCGTGGTGATGGTGGCCAGGTTGATTCGTTAAATGTTGCATTAAGTGCACGACTTCATTGACAGGAACCAGTTGTTGCTCTTGCGTTTGTAAATTCTTAATGGTCACTTGATTGGCTTTCATTTCTTGATCACCAATAATGACCGCATAAATTGCATCCTTTTTAAGTGCAGCCTTAATAGACGCTTTCATGGATTTATGTTCAACATTTAATTCAGTTTTGAAGTTAGTGTGCCGGAAATTATGCGATAGTTTCAAAGCATAAAGGTCAGTTTCTGGCATCATCGAAATGATATAAATGTCAGTGAAAGGTTTTACATTTTCAAGGCGACCACTATCAGAGAGGACGGCCATGAGTCGTTCAAGACCAAACGCGAAACCAACGGACTTTAAGGGTTGACCGCCTAGTTCTTTAACGAGGTTATTATATTGACCACCTGCACCCAACGCGCCATAATCAAGTCCTTTATCTGAAAGCATATGAAATTCAAAAACACAATCTGCATAATAATCTAATCCTCTGACGAGTTGAGGGTCTTCTTTAAATTCAACATTTAATGCTTGTAAGGCTGCTTTGACTTGGGAGTAGTAACCTTTTGATTCTTCAGAAAGAAATGCAGAAATTTCAGGAGCCTTTTTTGCTAAAGCTTGATCGGCAGGAACTTTACAGTCTAACATTCTTAATGGATTGGTTTGAAAACGTTGCTGGCAATCTGGGCATACCGACGATAAATGCGGTTCATAAAAAGATTTTAAAGCAGTGCGATAGGCATCCCGTGTCGCACTATCACCGAGTGAATTGATACTCACTGTGACTTGTTTAAAACCCATCACGGTAAAAGCTGTGACGCCAAGAGAAATGGTTTCGGCTACAGATAGGGGTGAGGTAATACCAATGTTTTCAACACCAAATTGGTGAAATTGTCTGAACCTGCCTAATTGGGGTCTTTCATAACGAAATGCAGGACCTACATAATAGAGTTTTAAAGGCAGATCTGCCGTAACATCAAGTTTATTTTCAACGACGGAGCGAATCACTCCCGCCGTCATTTCTGGTCTTAAAGAAAGGGAACGGTCGCCTTTATCAATAAAGGTATACATTTCTTTACGAACGATATCAGAGCCATCTCCAACGGAACGGGTAAACAGTTCAGTATGTTCGAAGATCGGTGTGCGAATAGCAGCATAACTGAAAAGCTTGGCGACATTTATCAACGCACTTTCAACTTGTTCATAGGCTTCAGCTTCCGCTAATAGAATATCTTTGGTTCCTTTGGGTAATTTAATGTCCATATTTCCTCTTTTCTAGTGCGTAACGCGGTGAATTCCATAGACACCGGCTATGTTTAATAATACATTAAAAATATCGTTAAGTCGCTTTGCATCTGTCACTAAAATCGTTAAATGAATCGTCGTGGTTTGCGTCGTTGGGTGAACCATTGCATTTAAGTTGGTTACCGATACTTTTAACTGGGAAAAAACACCCATCACATCGACGATTAAATTTTGACGATCATTACTTTCTAATCGAATATCAACAGGATGTAAACTCGTTTCAAGTTGGTCGTTCCAAATGACATCGGTAAGTCGATTGCGACTTTGTTTGATATTAGGACAATGGATACGATGAACCGTAATCCCTTTACCCTTGGTTATAAACCCAACAATATCATCGCCGGGTATTGGCGTACAACAGCTACCTAATGTAATTGCGACCTTGCCAGCAGAGGGAACTAATACTGCTGCTTTGTTGCTACTAATGGGTTTTTTACCTAAGGTAAAGATTGGCTTTTTCTTGATATTTAAAAATTCGATAATGGCAGCAGGTGCAGGATTACGATTATTCATTCCAAGGAATAAATCATCTAAGGTTGGCATATTAAATTTTGCTAAAACATGGGGTTGATTGACCAAGGTGAGCATTTCTTTTTCCCCAATACCGTGTTCACGAAAAGCATCAAGGCAGTTTTGTTTACCTTTGACAATTTTTTCCTCGCGAAGCATATCGTTGTTTTTCTTTTGTAAAAACTTACGAATATGATTTTTTGCAGTCGCCGTATGAGCAATTTTCAACCAACCTTCGTTGGGTCCTGGTGAACTATTAGAGGTGCGAAT
Source organism: Bacilli bacterium (assembly GCA_049419605.1). Classification (GTDB taxonomy): domain Bacteria; phylum Bacillota_I; class Bacilli_A; order RFN20; family CAG-826; genus UBA970. Next base: position 63,744 of record JBMSKF010000003.1, on the reverse strand, counting down.
TTCGATGACATCACCGGTTTTTAAAATGGTATTTAATGGAACTAAAGAACCATTGACTATGGCACCAACGGCAGCGTGACCCACACCGGTATGAACCCGATATGCAAAGTCTAAAGGCGTTGAACCATTTGGTAATTCTACGAGTTTTCCTTTGGGGGTAAATACATAGACTTGCGCTTCAAAAATATCCTTTTGAAGATTTTCCATTACTTCTTTAGCATCCCCTTCTTTATCTGCTAGGGTGATGAGGTCACGAAACCAAAAAAGTTTTTCTTCGATTTCTTTTTGTTCTTTTTGTGGACTGTAATTGGTGCCTTCTTTATATCGCCAGTGAGCGGCAACACCAGTTTCTGCTAATTCGTTCATTTCTTTGGTACGAATTTGCACTTCAAACACTTGGCCATCCTTGGCGATAATCGTCGTGTGAAGGGATTGATATAAGTTTGGTTTTGGAGCGGCAATGTAATCTTTAAATCGATTGGATAAGGGGGTAAACATCGCATGGATATAACCAAGAATTTCATAACAATGGGCAACGGTATCCGTGATTAAGCGAATCGCAAGAATATCATAAACTTCGTCAAAATTATGTTCTTGGATAAAGACTTTTCGATAGATAGAATAGATACCTTTAATTCGCGATTCGATTGAAAAGTTAATATGATACTGCAGTAACATGTCTGCAATTTTCTTTTTGACTTCATCGAGTGACTTTTCCCGATTTTTGGTCCGTTTATCCAATTGATCCACAACCATTTGGAATTTCTCTGGTTCTAAATATTGGATCGATAAATCCTCCAGTTCGGTTTTGATTTCAAACATACCTAACCGGTGGGCAATCGGAGCAAAAACTTCTAGTGATTCTTTGGCGAGGACCTTTTGACGAGTTGGAGATAACGCTTGCAGTGTGCGCATATTATGCAGACGATCTGCAAGTTTAATAATGATGACACGAATGTCACGAGCCATACCTAAAAATATTTTTCGATGATCTTCTGCGGCAAAATCTTCTGGTTTTCGATGAGAAAGTTTTAAACGTTGAATGTTGGTTAGGGACTCGACAAGCGAGGCAATATCTTCATTAAAGATAGTTTTTAAGTCTTCGACGGTAACAGAGGTATCTTCCACAACATCGTGTAAAAAACCTGCTGCGATCGTATGGGGTCCACCTTGTAAGGAAGCCAATATATATGCAACTTCGATTAAGTGATGAATATATGGTTCACCACTTTTTCTTAAGATGCCAGCATGTTTATCATCGGCAAACTTATAAGCACGTTCAATTAATGCGCGATCTTCTGGATTGCTAATGTAGGCAAAATATTTTTCTTGTACATCTCCAAATGTATGAAATGAGGAAGTTTTTTTATTTATATTCATCCTAAAGTATTATATCAAATTCATTAAAAAACCCTATGGTTCATAGGGTTTTTTGTGTTCATGGATTAGTCGTTAATACCAATGTAAGTTGCTTCTTGAGGTTCTGAACTTCGGGTTGGCTCTTCTGCTTTCAATTTTTGTTTACGCTTTGGTAACCATTCTAAACTAAGCGTTTGATTGAAACCTTTAGATAATCGATAAATCGGTTTAAAAACTGCAGGAATAATTGCCGTAGAAAATAAAGCAAAGATAGCACCACCAAGAAGGAGGGCTGCAAATAAACCTTGTAAGGCACCAGGGCCTAAGGCGAAATAAGTGAGACCAGGATAAATGATCGCGAGTGAAGTTAAGAAAATCGTCGCTGCTAACTGACTGGATGCTTTCTTTAAAGACAACGTAAAATCATCCAGTGTGGAAGATTCATCGGTTGGATTACCTTGAATTTGTTTAGCCCGAGTAAAAATAGCCATGATGGTAATCATAGATAGATAAGCAATCACGATCAAACTAAAGGTGATGATGGATAATGAGGCAATTCGCATCGCAACAAATAACCCCAACGTTAACAAACCTAAGGCTGCACTGACGAAGGTTGTGGTCAATGCTTTTGCAATGCCATAACGAATGAGTAAATACAAGGTAACTAAGCTAAGAGCAAGCAATACACCTATCGTCATGTCCATGACGGTTGGTTGGTTGGTTAAGGTTTCATTAGGATAAAATCCAACGACGGTAACTTGATCATCACCATAAACCAAGGTGACAACTTCTTCTAGTAAATCATTAAAATTTTCATTTTCAAGAACAGGATCAACGCCATTATCAAATGTAAACGTAACATTTTCTAAGGTTTCTATCGCAAGCTCTGCAACGAAAATTCGATATAACACTGCAATGTCATCCTCACGACGGGTTAATTCGTGAATTTGAATGATAGGGTCACTTAAAGTAATAGCTTCCCCATTGATTGAAAGATCTTCAATGAGAATTTGAATATCAACAGTGGATTCAAATTGAGAGAATTCTTTCGCTTCTAAATAAAGGCGAGCATTGCTCGTTTCCGTTGGTGATGCAATAACGGGTATATTTAAGGTTGATAAAGTGACCATTGCAATCAACGTGACGAGTCCACCTACCATCGCGATTGGGGAAAGTAATGAACCTTTAGAAGCAAAATCTCGAGTGGCAAATCGACCAACATAAACAGGTTTTTCATTTTTCAATAAGTCTGGAATTAAGGAAGCCTTTAAATTTAACCAGGTTAATTTTTTGGTTAAAATCGTGGCCTGTAATAACTGACCAAACACCAATTGATTACCAAGGAAAACAATGAGGAGATTGCTTAAAGAACCAATCATTAAAATGACAGAAAGACTTTGAGCAAGGTTTCCACCCAATAAATAAATGAATAGGCCAAAGATCAATCCCACAACTGTTACATCAATCATCAAAGGTAATAATTGATTATTCGCTTCAGTATGAGCTTTTTTCAAACTTCTACCTTGATAAATTTCTCTTCTAGCATAGGTGAGATAAAGAATCGAGGTAAAAAGACCTAAGACTCCTACCATAAGGAATCCGATTAATGCACCACTTGAAAATTCCAAATTTAAGGAAATAAAAGCAAATAATGTAGCAAAAATTGAAAGTGAAGTCGAAGTGAGGATTCCTAAGACTGCGAGGCGATAAACAATGGCTAAAACTAACACCATCATGGATATCGCGATAAGCATCGCCCATAAGGTTTGACTATTAGCGAGTGAAAGAATGGTTTCCAATGAAAGCAATGCTTCAATGGCAGCCGGAACATTTTGGGCATAAAGGAATTCCACCGAATAAGCTAAATCACCAGCATTGAATAAATTACGATAGTAAATGGCTTCTTCATTTGCTTGCGCCACCACAGTAGAGGCAAAAATATTATTTTCATTTGGTTGACCAAATTGTGAAGGGGAAACTAAATATGCAAGTTCAGTCTTCGCTTCGCTATCCCACCATAAATTATTAACAGAGAAACGTAATAATATTTTTTTGGCGATTTCTGGATTGTTTAAGGACTCAGAGTAGGAATCTTCTTCAAGTTTTCCTGCCCAAAGTAAGAGTTCACCATCGGTCGATTCTTCACCGCCCGCTTCGGTAATCAATACTTCTTTTAAGTAGGTTAAATCCTCAACAGAAAAAACGACAAATGGATTTTGACCTTTATATTCAATACGAGCAGTTTGACCGGTAAACATTTGTTCACTGGTTGCACAAACTTCAGTTGTCGTGCATAACGTGAATTCAGCATCAAATCCTAAATAATTTTGTAGACGAGTATATTTTGTTTCGGAAGTTTCGGACACCGTGACTCGAATTTGATCGTTTCCTTCTACAAAAACTTCATACTTCGTTACCAAGGCATTTTCAAGACGATCAATCATCGAATTGGCGATGGATGTGACGGCCTCATTGTTATCAAAAACTGCATCCTCGTTAAGTTTATCGGAAATTCTAAACACCATTTCTTTACCTGATGTAAATTCCAAGTTTGTATTCAATCCGCCGACAACGGTAAGGAAATTTACCGCAATTAAAATCAGCGTAGTGAAAGATAAAATAAGATAGCTCCAAATTCTTCGCATGTTTGATCCTCCGAAAGGTCTAATCAACGACAAATGTCGCTATAACACTTTACTATGTTTTAGGTTTAAATTCAACGAAAAATAGTAGAAAAATCTTGCGATTTTAAAATAATAATCCTTGAAATGGACGTTTAAGATGGTGATAGGCTTTTTCAGTGGCAACCCTTCCTCTTGGAGTTCGATTAATGAGGCCAATTTGCAAGAGGTATGGTTCATAAACATCTTCTAGGTTCATGATTTCTTCGCCGATAGCAGAAGCTAACGCTTCTAAACCTACGGGGCCGCCTTTGAAACGGTCAATAATTCCTAACAAATAGCGAATATCAACATCATCTAAACCTAAAGGATCAACCTTTAGTGCCTGAAGGGCTTTTTGCGTCAACGCAAGGTGGATTGAATCTTGTTTTTCAAAGTGTGCAAAATCACGAATTCTTCTAAATAAACGATTCGCGATACGGGGGGTCCCTCTTGAACGTTTTCCTAATTCTGTTACCGCTTGATCATCGATTGGGGTATGTAAAACTTTACCAGTGCGTTTGATGATCGCTTCAATTTCCTCTTGGCTATAAAAATTAAGTTTTTCAGTAATGCCAAATCGACCACGAAGCGGCGAAGATAAATCACCTGCTCTCGTCGTCGCCCCTATTAATGTAAAGGGAGGTAATGCTAAATTAATCGTCCGACTACTGCCTTCCCGGTTGACTAATACCGAAACATGAAAATCTTCCATCGCGCCATAAAGAACTTCTTCAACAATAGCGGGAAGGCGGTGGATTTCATCAATAAATAAGATATCCCCTGGTTCTAGAGACGTTAAGACAGCTGCTAAATCTCCAGTTCTTTCAATGCTTGGTCCTGTCACGGTTTTGATTTGACTTTTCATTTCATTCGCAATGATGTGAGCAAGTGTAGTTTTACCTAGACCAGGTGGCCCATACAAAAGCAAATGGTCTAGCGTTTCTTGCCGGTGTTTTGCTGCCCCAATAAAAACCTTTAAATTATCGAGTAATTGCCGTTGACCGATATATTCTTTTAAAAGCTGAGGCCGAAGTGATAATTCTTCGTTCAATTCTTCTTGTTGTTTTTTTGCATCGACAATTCTTGCCATGATTATTTACCCAAACGTTTTAATGCAAGTTTGATGAGTTCTTCTGCATTCGCTTGATCAACAACCATGTCTTTCAATGCGCGATCAATTTCATTTGTTTTAAATCCGAGTGATTTAAGGGCATCTCGCACCTCACTTAATCGACTATCTTCTTTTGGGGAAGATTTAGGAGCATCAAAAGTAATTTTTCCTTTTAAATCGAGAATAATTTGGCTTGCGGCTTTAGGGCCAATACTAGGTAATGATTTTAAAAAGGCAACGTTTCCTTCATTGATTGCCTGAATAATTTGATCTGGTGTTGCTCCTGATAATGCGCCTATGGCCGTCTTAGGTCCAATGCCTTTCACCGAGAGTAATTGTTCAAAAATTCTTTTTTCTAGCAGTTTGGCAAACCCAACTAAAAATTGATCACCTTCACGGATGACATGATAGGTGTAAACATGATTGATCTCATTTAATTGGAAAGATTCTGGCTTGGTAATATAGACAAAATAACCAACCCCTTGGACTTCAATAACCAAGTGGTCAGATTGTAATTTTACGACAAGTCCAGTTAATGAATAAATCATATATTAAGTTGAACAACTCCTAAAAAAAACAAGATTAATAGTACAAAAATTGTAATCACAGTAGACACTAACACGAGTAACGTCGATAGCTCTTTTCGCATAATCTTATTATATATCGCTTTTAATTATGCGTAATAAGTAAATTCAAATTCTCCAATGACTACCGTATCTCCCTCTTGAATGCCCATGGTCTCCAAGGCATCTTCAACCTTAATTTTACGCAGATATTGCAGCAGACTCATAATCCCTTGATCTGTTGATAAATTGAATTTCTGATAGGTTGTTTCCACTTCTTCACCTTGAATTACAAAAACATGCGGACTACGCTTTGTAATTTTAAACTTGGATGGAGTTTGATAGGTATAAATTTTTTCTTCGGTAGATTCTTGTACTTTTTTCTTCGTGACAGGATGTTTACTTAATTCAATTTCAATCGCGTCCAATAATTCCGGAATACCTTCATTAGAAAGGACACTAATAGGATAGATTTTTTTTCGTTTCAAGAACGTTTTAAGTTTTTTTAAATTTTCTTCTGCAGAAGGTTCATCCATTTTGGATGCGACAATGAGAGTGGGTTTATCCAATAAATCCTCAGCATAAGCTTGTAATTCTTTTAAGATACTTTGATAGGCATAGACTGGATCACGATGCGAAGCCATATCAACAACATGAAGAATGACTCGGCAACGTTCGATATGTCTTAAAAAATTTAACCCTAATCCTTTTCCCTTATGGGCATCTTCAATGAGTCCTGGTAAATCTGCAATCGTAAAGGGAGGTTTTTCCGGTCTTTGAACCACTCCTAATTGTGGAACTAATGTAGTAAATTCATAATCTGCAATTTCAGGTTTCGCATTAGAAACAACACTTAATAAAGAGCTTTTACCTACTGAAGGAAAACCTACGATACCAACATCTGCGAGTAATTTTAATTCGATAGTGATTTTTCTAGCTTCACCGGGGGCACCTTTTTCTGCAATTCGAGGAGCGCGATTCACACTAGATTTAAAAGTGGCGTTTCCTCGACCACCTCGACCACCTTTAACAATAAGGGCTTTTTCACCATCTTCAGATAAATCGGCGATAATTTGTTGGGTTTCATCATCATAAACAACCGTTCCAATCGGAACTAGGATTACTAAATCCTCAGCAGATTTTCCATAACGATCTGTTGATTGACCATCATCACCATCTAAAGCAATAATTTTTCTTTGATATCTAAATTTATAGAGAGTAGTTTCAGAACGAGAAGCTTGAAAATATATCGATGCGCCTCGACCACCGCCACCACCATCAGGACCGCCATATTCCATAAATTTAAGCCTTAAAAAAGAAATGGCACCATCGCCACCTTTTCCTGCTTTTACAGAAATTTGCGCCCGATCAATAAACATATTTAATCACGACCACTGATCACTTCATCAATGATATAAAATGGGCGATTTTGTGTTTCGATAAAGATTCGAGATAAATAAAGGGAAAGAATCGATAAAACAAAAAACAATAAGGTAAACATGAAAAGGATGACGTTTCCAAGTATCCAAGTTAGCATAATATTTTCACTTATTACAATCGAAAAATAAAGAACGATTTGAAGAAAAACGCTTAAGCCTAAAGTCACACCAACACCAATGAAAATTTGAATCGGCCATACTAGCGGAACACTTGTAGTAGATGCGATGGCATCCACGGCTAATTTGAGCATGCTTTTTAAATTGTAATGCGTTTCCCCTGCAGCCCGTTTTGGACGATCAAATAAGACTTCAGTTGTTTTAAATCCAACGAAAGGTACCTCGATTCGAAAGACGCGATTGCGCTCAGATAAACGATTCACTTCATCAGCAACTCTTCTTGAAATTAATCTAAAGTGACCGACATTTTGTGGAATTTTTATTTTTCCAGAGAGTTTGGCAACGAATTGGTAAAATTTAATCGCAGAGAAACGCTTGAAAAAAGTATCTTCATGGCGCCCTTTTCTTTTGGCGTTGACAACCTCAAAACCTTCTTCAAATTTCGAAAGTAAAGATTGAATTAAAGCTGGTGGATCTTGTAAGTCAGCATCCATCGGAATAATTGCATCACCTTTGGCAGTCTTAATGCCAGCCGCAACGGCAGGTTCATGGCCAAAATTTCTAGACAAATTCACAATGATTAGATTGTTTTGTAAACGTTGTTGGGCCTTTAATAAATTAAGAGTTTGGTCCTTAGATCCATCATTGACGACAACGATTTCAAATTGGTATTGATGAATTTGTTTAACAATCTTGTTGATTTCAGCAAAAAATAAAGGAACTACTTTTTCCTCATTGTACATGGGTACAACTATTGAAATTAATTTCATAGGTTAATTATAACAAAAAAGACCACTGAACGTGGTCTGATTCGTTACTTTGCTGTTGATTCTAAGACGCTTACTTTGGTTCGGTCTTTTCCCCAACGTTGGTATTTAACCACACCATTTTTCGTCGCAAAAATTGTGTCATCTCCACCTTTTTTGGTGTTGATTCCTGGATAAATTCTTGTTCCACGTTGACGATAAATGACGCTACCAGCTGTGACGGTTTGACCATCTGCAGCTTTGGCACCTAATCGGCGACCTGCTGAATCACGGCCGTTCGTGGTTGAACCCACACCCTTTTTAGATGCGAATTGTTGAAGATTTAATTTAAATAAGTTCATACGATTTCCTCCTTGGATTGAATGCGAATGTATGTTGGATATTCATTGGCAATCGTTTGTAATTGAATGAACATAACTTGGAGAACAGATTGATTTTTTTCATATTGAGTATTGGTGATTTGTATTTCACTCAAACCTTCAATATTTTTAACCTTGGCTGCCTTAAGGTCTAAGGCATTGATCCCACCTGTCATAATCGCGGATACCGCTGCGCATACAAGATCTTCTCCGTATGGTGCGCTATTCGCATGACCTGTCACTTTCATCATTCGATAGAATTGTTTACTTCGGATGATGGAGACTTGAATCATGGAAGTTATCCGTTGATAGATTCGATCACTAAACTAGTATAGGGTTGGCGATGGCCAAGTGTTCGACGAATGTTGTGCTTTGATTTATAAGTGAAAACGGTTAATTTTTTACTTAAACCTTGCTTTTCAACTTTCGCTGTCACTGAAGCCCCTTTAATCGTTGGGTTACCAACTTTTACGGTTTTATCAGCGACCAAAAGCACTTGATCAAACGTGACCTTAGCCCCTGGTTCTGCAGTAAGTTTCTCAACGAAAATCTTTTGACCAACTTCAACGCGAAGTTGCTTACCACCAGTGATGATGATTGCGTACATAAAAACCTCCTTTTCACTCAGACTCGCTCTGACGGTCCATCTTGCGATGCGTTAAATACCTTGAGAGGCGGTTGTAGCTCGTGAGGCGACAACGTTAGTAATATAGCATAATCATCTTTTATCGTCAACGAATAATCATATGATTTTTTCTTGTTTCATCGAAAAATAACCTTGAAATGAAATAATTAAATGATCGATAAGTTTAAAACCTAACTTTTGACCTTCTCGATAGATTTCGATAGTCGTTTGAATATCCTCTTGGGATGGTGTCACATCACCAGAAGGGTGGTTATGGATTAACAAGAACTTTTTCGTGTCAGTTTTTAATAAATCAACAAATAAAGCACGATAATCTAGTTGCAACGATGCTTGCGATCCTAAGCGAAATAACGTTTCACTTTGATATTGGAATTGATGATTTAATTTTACAATGATTAATTGCTCATGTAATAAGCTACCCAATCGCAAGCGATAACATTGATAAACTTTATGAGGATCGTTTAATTTGATTTGAGGAAGTTCTTGTCTTTCTAAACGTTGAAAAAGCTCAAACATGCCCAATAACTGAATCGCTTTCGTCTTTTGAATACCAGGAATATTCAACCACTCATGAAGGGGAATTTTCATCAATGCCACTAGACTTCCGTATTTGTTGATGAGCATTTCTGCAATTGAAAGTGCAGAATGCCCCTTTACGCCTGAACCCACCATTAAGGCTATGAGTTCTTGACTAGATAATTGTTTGACGCCATAAGCAAAAGCCTTTTCTCTAGGTCGTTCAAGAGGAGCTAGATCAGCAATGCGTTTATTTCCACTCAAACTGGAATCCACCAGGAATCGTCGCTTTACCACTTGATGACATAAAAATTCGATAAACAATGACTGCAGAAATCGCAACAATCATAATTGCCATCACCGCGGCTAATGAAACTGGCTCTCCACCTTTAAGGGTGGTAATTTCTTCTAGGGTTAGTTCTTCCACAAGGTTGCCTCCTATTTTTCAATAGAGGCATTTCTTAGACTTTAGACTTTTAATGCGTCCAATTTTGCTTTCGTTTCTTCATATTGACGTTGATATAGTCCAAGCTTATCTTGTTCTTCTTTGATTTTTTGAGGAGGTGCTTTTTCAATAAATCTTGGATTAGAGAGCATTTGTTTTGCGCGTTGAATTTCAGATGCTAAATGTTGAAGCGTCTCAGTAAGTTGCAATTTCATTTTAAGCGGATCAATCACTTCCTCAATCACCATCGAACCTTTGGCATATAAATAGCTGGTCATTGTCGGCGTCTTCGTTTGATTTAAATCTAATTTTTGCACAGAAGAAAAACTAAATCTTTCAAGATATGGAAGAATGGTTTGATAGACCTTTTCATCTTCAACTCCAATACTAAGTTTTAATTTGGCGTTGGGGGGTAATTGATGATCTACTTTGTAAGTACGAATATCACTGATCATTTGTTGAACAATCGTAAAACTTGGGTCATCTTGACCTAACACTAAGGGGGTGGGATAAAGTTCCATATAGATGGAATCTAAATGGCCGGGTAATTGTTGATAAATACTTTCTGTGATAAAAGGAGCGAAAGGATGAAGAATAATTAAAATGGACTTTAGCACATGATAAAGAACACTGTATGTCATATCCTTTGACTTTGCATCTTCACGATTTAACGTTACCTTGGAAAATTCTAAATACCAAGAACAAAAATCATCATAAACAAAGTTATAAATCATGGTCGAGGCAAAGCCAATTTCATACTTTAATAAATTAACTTTTACCTGCTCAATCACATGATTAAGCCGTTGTAAAATACCAATTTGTAAACCATCTAAATGTTCTTTTAGCAACCGAGAAGGAGTAAAGTTGTCTGGTAGGTAACTTAAAATAAAACGAGCAGAATTCCAAATTTTATTTAAATAATTAGCTTGGGATTCAACTTTTTCTTCAATATAACGAGTGTCTTGACCCGGACTCGAATTGGTGGCCAAATAAATTCTTAAGGCATCCGTACCGTATTGCTCAATTACTTTAATCGGATCAACACCATTGCCTAATGATTTAGACATTTTTCTTCCTTGGGAGTCGCGGATAATGCCATGAATTAAAACATCTTCAAAAGGTTTCTTTCCTAAAAAATGTAGCGATTGGAAGGCCATTCTAGCAACCCAGAAGAAGATAATGTCGTAACCTGTCACCATTGTCGAGGTGGGGAAATAATCCTTCAGTAATTGATTGGAACTTGGCCAGCCTAATGTAGAGAACGGCCATAATGCTGAAGAAAACCAAGTGTCGAGAACATCCTCATCTTGCTGATATTCTTCAATGTTTTTAGGAGCTTCGACACCGACATAAACCTCGCCAGTTTGTTTATGGTACCAAGCCGGAATTTGATGACCCCACCAAAGTTGCCGAGAAATACACCAATCTTCAACTTTCTCCATCCATTGTTGTAAAGTTTGTTCAAAGCGATTTGGAAAAAATCGAATTTTATCTTCACTTGCCTGAAGGGCAAGAACCTTTTCTGCTAAAGGTTTCATTTTCACAAACCATTGCTTAGAAAGATAAGGTTCAACAATGGCATCACTCCGTTCACTGTGACCGACTGCATGTTTAATGGGTTCAATTTTCTCCAAATTACCTTGTTGATCCATATATTGAACGAGTTTTTGTCTCGCTTCAAATCGATCTAAACCCTTGAATTGGTGACCACGTTCATTAATCGAACCATCTTTTTCAATACATATCGGTCGTTCAAGATGATGCCTTTCAGAAATTGAAAAGTCGTTAACATCATGAGCTGGTGTGCATTTCATCACCCCTGTACCAAAGGAGGTATCCACATAATCATCGGCAATGATGGGAATACTTTGCCCATTGCTTGGATTGATCGCGTATTGACCAATAACATCCTGATAACGCTCATCTTTTGGATTGACGACTAACGCGACATCGGCAAACATCGTTTCTGGACGCGTGGTAGCAACCACTAAAGTTTTAGAACCACCTTGTAATCGATAACGGCAATAATAAAGGTTTCCTTCAATCTCTTTATGAATGACTTCAACATTACTTAGGGCTGTTTGTTGATCAGGGTCCCAATTGATAATCCGTTCACCACGATAAATTAAACCTTCACGATAAAGTTTAATGAAGACTTCTTTCACTGCATTAGACAACCCTTCATCTAGCGTGAATCGTTCTAAATCGTAATTTAATGCTAAACCTAATTTAGCCCATTGTCGTCTAATATTTAACGCGTATTCATCTTTCCATTTCCACATTTCTTTTAAGAAATTTTCTCTACCTAAATCGTATCGAGAAATCCCTTTTTCTCTAAGTTTACTTTCCACAACGGCCTGGGTGGCAATGCCTGCATGATCCATTCCTGGCAAGTAAATGACATCTTTACCTAAACTATGATGAAAACGAATTAGGATATCTTGAAGCGTATTATCCCAAGCGTGCCCTAGATGTAACTTACCAGTGACATTGGGTGGAGGAATGACGATGGTATATTTTTCTTTTCGATTGGGTTGTAGACCAAATAATTGGAGTTTTAACCAATGGTCATACTTACCTTCCTCAACTTCTTGATGGTTATATCGCTTTGCTAATTCCATATTTTTTTCCTCCTAGAAATAAAAAAACGTCCTATCAATAAGGACGCATATGATGCGTGGTACCACCTTAATTCATGCGATGAAGCATGCGCTCAAGCCTCTTAACGCGAGGAATCGTTGCAAGAATGATAAACGACTTCCATCATTTTCTTTAACCTGCTTTCATCCGTTCAGGCTTTCTATATAAAGAAAGGTTGATGTACTCTTTTTATCAATTAAATTATACAACAGATTATTCAGATTTTATGATGGAACTTGTAAGATAACTGAGCATCTGTTCTTTTAATTTATGAATTAAGCGAGGATTATCTCGACTAACAAAGGCGTAATCTTGCGTGGCAAGTCCCAATGTTTTTAATTGCTTTAACAATGCGGCTTGTTCTTTTTGATTTAAGACATCGATCTTTGTGAAGACAATCAGAACATTCATAAAACGATTGAGTTCTTGAATAAACAAAACATCCGATTCTAGAACTTCCCGACGACTATCCATCAAATACAATCCAAGTTTGGGTTTAGCTTCCACAAAATAAGGCTGCATCAAGGAAGCAAAACGTTCCATTTCTTGTTTCCCATATTGGGTATAACCAAAACCCGGCGCATCGACTAAATATAATTGATGATCAACCATATAATAGTTGAGATGACGTGTTTTGCCAGGCGTCGCCGAGGTTTTTGCTAATTTTTTTTGCCCAGTAAGCGCGTTGATTAGACTGCTTTTTCCTACATTGGATCGACCAATTAAAATAATTTCAGGTAAAGTAAAACGGGGGCGGTCTTCAACCCGCACCACCGTTTTTATAAAAGTAGTTTTTTGGAAATCCATTACGCCTTGACCGATGCAGATAAGGTAACTTCGATCGCCTCATCAACATTTTTGACATAAATAATTTTGAGATTTTCTTTTACTTCTTTAGCCAAGTCATCCACATTCTTTTTATTTTCATCAGGAATCAAGACTGTCTTAATGCCACTTCGCAGTGCGGCAATCGTTTTTTCTCTTAATCCACCAATCGCAAGGACATTCCCTCTTAAGGTCACCTCTCCTGTCATCGCGACTTCACTTGAAGCTTGACGACCGGTTAATGCAGAGATGATGGCCACGCTCATGGTTACCCCAGCTGAAGGTCCATCTTTAGGAACGGCGCCTTCTGGAATATGAATGTGAATATCTCTTTCTTTAAACATTTTCGAATCGATTCCGTATTTAGTGGCATTGGCTTGGATATAATCTAATGCAATCGTTGCCGATTCTTTCATGACGTCACCAAGTTTTCCTGTTAAGACCAATCGGCCAGATCCAGGGAAATGATTAACTTCAATTGGCAGAATATCGCCACCGTATTGTGTATAAGCTAATCCAGTGACAACCCCAACTTGAGAGGACTTTTCTTTTTTCGAATTATCAAAAATTTCAACACCCAAGTATTTTCTTACGACTGCAGGGGTTACCTTAATTGAAGAAAGGTTATTATCCTTTAATAAATCAACAACCGCTTTACGGCAAATACTGGCAATTCTTCTTTCTAATTCACGAACACCCGCTTCTCTTGTGTAAAATTCAATAATCGCGGAGAGGGCTTCTTTCGTAAAAGAGATTTGTTCTTTTTTTAATCCATTCGCTAATAATTGTTTTTCAATTAAATGGCGATTAGCAATTTCAATCTTTTCAACTTCCGTATAGGAATTGACTTCGATTAATTCCAAGCGATCACGAAGAGGAGCAGGAATATCTTCTAGATAATTGGCCGTTGCAATAAACATGACATTGCTAAGGTCATAGGGTTCTTCAATGTAATTATCGTTAAAGGCAAAGTTTTGTTCTGGGTCTAGGACTTCTAATAAGGCAGAAGCTGGATCGCCCTTATAAGAAGAGGCAAGCTTGTCCACTTCATCTAATAAAAAGACTGGGTTAACAACGCCAGATTTTTTCATACCATTAAGGATCCGTCCTGGCATTGAACCTACATAAGTTCGACGATGACCGCGAATTTCTGCCTCATCACTAATGCCACCAAGGGAAGCTTTAAAAAATTTACGACCTAAGGCTCTAGCAATAGAACGTGCGAGTGAGGTTTTACCAACACCAGGAGGTCCATAGAAACAAAGAATCGGAGCCTTTAAACTTCCGGTCATTTTTTTGACCGCTAGATATTCAATTATCCGTTTCTTAACTTTTTCTAATCCATAATGATCTGCATCAAGGATATTTTGAACATTTTCTAAGTCATCATTATCGCTCGTTCGTTGCCACCATGGTAAATCTAGCATTAATTCAACATAAGATTTAATCAAAGATGCTTCTAAACTACTAGAGGGCATCATTTCTCCACGCTTTAATTCTGCCCTTACTTTGGTTTTGACATGTTCTGGATATTGTCCAGATTCTAAGCGTTTCAATAAAGATTCTTCTGAGTCAGAAGATTCGGGATTTTCTCCCAATTCAGTCTTAATCGCCTTTAATTTTTCTCTTAAGAAATATTCTCGTTGATTTTTCTCTGCAGATTTTCTTACTTCTTCTTGAAGATGCTTATCAATATCGGCAATTTCTTTTTCTTCATTGACCGCATCCAAAACCATTTTTAAGCGTTCA
This sequence comes from Bacilli bacterium, assembly GCA_049419605.1. GTDB lineage: Bacteria > Bacillota_I > Bacilli_A > RFN20 > CAG-826 > UBA970. Next base: position 48,545 of record JBMSKF010000003.1, on the reverse strand, counting down.
TTCAGTTCAAGAGTTTCCAACACCTTTTGTTTTTGATCAACCGGCATTGGCAATAAATTTGCCAAAATGTCTGCAATATCTGCAGCCGCAACACCTTTGGATAATTGACCAATGACTTCTCTGGGTAAGCGATTGGTGACGGCTTGCATTCCTTCTAGAGAAGTAATGATGTTACGCACCAAGGCGACTTCTGTTTTATGATCTCCAATTACGTCTTCAAGCTTTTCCGCTTTTGCGGTCCAGGTATCGCCCGTTTTATTGATTTCCGTAATTAACACTCGAGCAATCGGTAATACCTTTAAACGTGTGTAACGTTTTAAAGACGTAATATTAGACATTCTGCAAATGGTCCCCACCATAAAGACATCATTGGTTGAGGGTTCATCAATTTCAGGTGATTTTTGAGATGTCACTAAGATTAAATCATTGCCATCAACTTTCGCTGCATCAATCGCGGCAACTGAAAATGGTCTTCCTGCTTCAATCGATTGGGCTTGGTTGGGAAATAGCACCATGCCACGAGTAATTAATAAGGGTAATTGATAGGTTTCTTTCTTCATAAAATTCCTCTCTTTAGCAGACAATTGTTTTGAGTGCTAAAAACATTATAGCAAGGATTTTAGCACTTGCAAGTCATAAGTGCTAAATAGGGAAAGAGTGTGATAAAAACGAGGTTATGAATTATGCTTAATGAGGAATTCTTTAATATATCGATCACGAATTTCTGCACGGAATCTTGAAATATTAGGTGTTAAGATCTCTTTTACTTTTGCAAATTCCATCTTGTATTGTTCAGCAATTTTAGCAATTTCAAAGTCGACAAGTTCATCCGTGACTTCGATGTTTTCAAGTTCAGCGATTTTATTTGCCACTAAGCTTGCGCGTAAAATATCTTCTGCTTGTTGGTGCATGCGATCATGGAGTTTGGCTTCGGTTAAATCATTCGCTTTTAAATATTGTTCCATCGTCTGATTACGTTGTTTTAACTTTTCTTCGAGATCAGCTTTCATCGCATCCATTTGTTCATGAATGGCTTCGTGAGGTAAGTCAATATCAGCTTCCTTGGTAATCTTCATTAAAATTTCCGAGTAAAATTGATCGTCACCTGCACGTGTTTTATTCGTCGTCACTTTTTGTTTTAAATAGTCACGGAATTGGGCTTCAGTTTTAACATTAGGTAATTTCATTTCGTTAAACAGGGCTTCGTTTAATTCAGGAAGCTGTTTGCTTTTCACTTCATGGACTTTAATTTTAAACACAGCATCTTTGGAAGCTAATTCAGCGGCATAATTTTCAGGAAACTTAACGTTAAGATCTTTTTGATCGCCAGCTTTTAATCCTACCATTTGTTCTTCAAATCCAGGAATAAATTGGCCGCTGCCAAGTTCTAATGTGTAGTTTTCTGCCTTACCACCTTCAAACGCCACATTATTCACAAAACCTTCAAAATCAAAGACGACAGAATCGCCCATTGCGGCTGGACCATCTTTTAACATCAAGGTTGCTTGTTGAGCTAAGGTAGATTTGAGTTCAGCGTCAACATCCGCATCTGTAACTTTAATTGGTTCGCGTTTAATGCCTAAATCTTTATATTTCTTTACTTTAACTTCAGGCACTAAAATGACAACTGCCTTTAATACAAGTTCAGTGTCAGAAACTTTAACTACATCAACAGCTGGTCTGCTTAATGGGGTTAATTTATCGGCTTTGAGGACATCCGAGTATGCTTGCGGGAGTAAAGCATTGATTGCGGTATCATAAATTTTACCAGGTGAAAGACGAGCTCTAATCATGGCCTCTGGTGCTTTACCTGGGCGAAAACCATCGACTTTGACATCGGCGGCAAGTTTTTTAAAAGCTTGATTTTGTGCGACTTTCCATTCTTCAGTCGTGAAGGTCATGGTAATTTCAACGCGAGAATTTTCTAACGGTTTAACTTGATGTTGCATAAGTGCCTCTTTCTTTTAACTTTTCAATTATACAATAACCACCCTAGGGCAAGGCAATCATTACATCTTAATCATGGTTTCAATATGTTTACGTTTTCTGTCGATTAGTTCTTTTTCTGTACTTTCTTCATCGATTTCGGGTACCTTTAGTTTCAAATATTGATAGGCAATGTTGGTTAAGGCTCTAAAAAAGTAATATTCTGGATCAATTTCAAATGGAACCATCGTAAGCATGTAAGTGCTTAATAAGGAATATGCAATCTGACGAATTGAAGGATCCTTAACGAGTTTATCGATTTCAGTTTGATAACCTTCAAAGGTACCATCTTTAAAAGGATTGACAGTGTCAATCGGGTTGAAACTTAAAATTTTTTCACCTTTAGAAATACTAATTACTTCATCATAACGGGCATCAATCAATGCTAAGACTAACATCCCTTTAATTCTTTGAGGAAAAGATTTAGTTAATAGATCTTTGATGGTTTGTTTCAGTGACCACAAATGAATTGGTTTAAGCTGAGGAATCAGATCCATCAACATTTCAACATCTTTTTTTTCAAAAGCATCTAAAAACAACTGCGTTACTTCTTTGAGTTGTGCATGGGGTGGCTTTTGAAAAAGGATTCGTATCTGACTAACTAAATCCTCTACTTCTTGATTGATATAAGGTAAGTTTTGATACCGTTCCAAAAGTAAACCATGTTCAGGAAATTGGCGATGAGATTTCAGAATTTCATAATGAATTTTGAGAAAAATAGGTAAGGCTTTTTGAATTAATGGCATTTTTAAAAGCATAATTTTTAATACCATTTGATTCGCACCCATGCCCAATAAACCAATAATATGATAGCGAATCATATTTAAATCTTTTAGGGCAGCGGTTCGCTTCACCAATGTTTCATAATCTTGTAAATCGTATAACGTTTGAAAATTAATTTCTTCCATACTCACCTATGAAAAGACCCTGAAACAGGGTCTTTTCATTGGCGTCCCCAAAACGATTCGAACGTTTGACCTACAGCTTAGAAGGCTGTTGCTCTATCCAGCTGAGCTATGGGGACAGCATTCATAATATAGCATAATTTTTATTCCTAAGTCGCCAATTTTGCAAGTTTTTCTTGTAGTAAAAGGGCAACTGCATGGGGTAAAAACTGACAAAGTTCCTCAAATGAAGCTTGTTTTAATAAATCGAGACTTGGGTAGCGTTTTTGTAATAATGCAATTCTGGTTGGCCCTAAGCCTGGGATATCATCGAAGATAGATTGGGTAGCTTTGATTTTTCGCAACCGTTGATGAAACTGCAGTGCGAAGCGATGAACTTCATCTTGTAACCGAATTAAAAAGAAAAAAAGATTGGGTTGTTTTGTGAAATCCAATACCTCACCATCTTTGGTGAGCAAACCTTTCGTTTGGTGGCGTTCATTCTTAAATAATCCGACAATAGGAATATTAAGACCTAAAGTTTGTAGAGATTTTATGCCTGCATTGAGTTGGGATTGTCCGCCATCGACCACAATCAATTGAGGCAAATTTGCTTTCTCCTCAAGCAATCGTTGATATCGACGATGAATCAAATAGGCCATCGCGCCTGGATCATCTTGTTTGAGTGTTTCAGGTAAATGAAATTGTCGGTACATTTTCTTAACAGGCTCACCATTGATAAACGTCACCATCGCTCCAACTGCATCACTCCCTTGTAAATGAGAATTATCAAACATTTCGATATGATAAGGCGTTGGGATGCCAAGGGCTTGACCAAGATTGTCTAATAAAGTTAATTTATCATCGTCTAATCTAGCTGTAAGAAAATGATCATCTAAAGTTTGAATTGCGTTTTCTTGAACGCTTTTCATCAATTCAAACAATTTACCTTTTTCTGCAAACACGAATTTAAGATCCATGGTGCTTTGCAACTTTTCAAGCAATGCTCGATGATTTAAGACAAGCTCCTGAGGTTTTGGTTTTTTTAGATAATATTGTGCGATTAAATTTAATAATTGCTCATCTCGATCATCAAAGGCTTCAACGACATAACTTGCTTTCCCTAATAAAATTCCTTGTCTAAAGACAAAGACGGCTAAAGACAAATAACCTTCTCGTTCAGCAAAAGCAAAAATGTCTCGATCTAACTTATCTTCCATTTCTACCAATTGTTGGGCAGTGACATGCTTTATATCTTCGATAATGACTTTGTATTCTTGAGCTAATTCAAAATTTAAAGCATCCGAAGCGTCGATCATTTTTTGTTGATAAATTGAAATTTGTTTTTTTACATTCCCTTTTAAAAACTCACTAATTTCGTCTGCTAAAGCATTATAGGTTTCCTCAGGAATCTCATGAATACAAGGGGCCAAACATTGCCCAATGTGATGATACAAACATGCCACTTTCGGTAATACATTACACTTTCTTAGAGGAAAGATTTTATTAAGTAAATTAACCATTCGATAAGCAGATCTAGAGTTCGGGTATGGTCCAAAATGCCAATAATGTTTATCGGTATTTTGACGCATGATTTTCAAATACGGATCATTGCCTTTTCGCAGAGAAATATAAGGATAATGAGAGCCTTCTTTAAGCATGATGTTATAACGAGGATAATGCTCATGAATCAAATTCATTTCTAAAATCAATGCTTCTTTTTCTGTTTGGGTAATGATGGTTTCAAAATCAGTGATATGCATCACCATCGCTTGTACCTTTCCCGTTTGCGGTCTTAAAAAATATTGGCTGACTCGCTTACTAAGATCTTTTGCTTTGCCAACATAAATAATTTTTCCCTCAGCATTTTTCATCAAATAAATGCCTGGTTTTTCTGGTAAGTTTTTAATTTTTAATTCAATGATCGTGTTCATTTTAAATGAATGATGGTAACCCCATACCCTGATTGTTCGCCTTCACCCTGTTGAATTCGTTTGACGCTTGATAAGGATTGAAAATAATCTAATACCATTTTCCGCAAGGTTCCAGAACCAAATCCATGGATTATTTTTAAAGTTTTTAAATTGGAAAGTAAAGCAGCGTCATAATACTTTTCAACGGCGATTCTTGCTTCCTCATAACGCATTCCGATGATATTAAGACTGGAAGGTGCCTTCCCGGTTACCATCGAACGCATGGGTTGTGTTGGTTTAGTCTTTGGTGGGGCTGTTGTTTTTTGCAATTGATTGGCTTTCACTTTTAACGTTAAACCATCACGGGTAATTACAACGACTTGTTGACCATTGATGGCTTCAATTTTTCCAACCATGCCAGTTGAACTTTCTTTGACATAATCTCCTATGACCAATTCAGTCGTTGAATTGGATTCTGGATCTTCAATGAAATTACCTTTGGATAAAGATTGTTTTAGCGCAATCGCTTCATGAAGTTTTAACTGTGGATTGGCGAGTGCCTTAATGGTTTGTTCGACTTGCGTTAGCGTTTCCTCTAGTAAAGCTGCTTGTTTTTGTTTCGTGTCTTCTTGAAATTGTTGTTGCAAATTTTGTAGTTGTTTTTGTTGAATAATAAGCTGTTTTTGTTGAGTCAATAAAGCTTCTTTTTCTAAAATTAAACTTGACTTGAGTTGTTCTACCTCGAGCAATTCAGTTTGAAGTTTAATCAGGGTTTTTTGTTCTTGAGACGCTTGTTGTTCTGCCAAGTATTTTTCTGCATGGGCAACAACTTGTGGGGCAAGCCCATATCGTTTTGCCATAATAAGTCCATAACTTTTTCCTGGAAGTCCCAGTATAAAACGATACGTTGGAGCCAATTTTTCTTCATCAAATTGAAGGGAAGCATTGACCATTCTTGGTTCTTGTAAGGCTAAACTCTTTAACCCTGGAAAGTGTGAGGATACGATGACAAAGGCTCGTTTAGCTTGCAAGTGAATCAGAAGCGATCTCGCAAGGGATTCTCCCTCTTTTGGATCAGTCCCCGTACCTAATTCGTCAATTAATACCAAATCATTGGGTTTAACTTGATCAGTTAATGGCACCAATTGTTGAATATGACCGGCAAATGTAGAAAGGTTTTCCAGGACACTTTGTTGATCACCAATATCAGCGTAAATATTTTTAAAATAAGATAAGTTAGCCGGTTGTCGTGTGGGTAATGGAATCGCAAGTTGATGTAAATAGACAAATAAACCAACTGTCTTCATTGCAACCGTTTTTCCGCCTGCGTTTGGCCCAGAAATGATGACGATGGATTGTTTTTCAGTTAAAAGAAAATCATTGGCTACGACATGTTGTGGATCAATCAATGGGTGCCGTGCACCAACAAGTTCAATACGGGGTGTTGGCGATAATACCGCAATATATCCTTGGGTTTCTAGACCAAACTTCGCTTTAGCTTCAATCACATCAAGCATCCCGATTCGTTGATTGTTCATTCTTAAAATTCCGGTTTCAGGTTTGATCAAGTCTGTTAAGGATTGCAGAATTAAAAAGATTTCTTCTTGCTCCTCACCATATAACAATTGTTTTTCTAAGGATAAATCTACTAGAGGTTTGGGTTCAATAAATGTCGTTAATCCAGTACTAGACACATCATGAATCATGCCGGGAACGCTTCCTTTACTTGAGGTGGAAACGGGTAAAACAAAATGACCATTTTTCATGGTAAAAATAGGTTCAGTTAAATGGGATTGGTAACGAGTTAATAAGGATTGAATAAGATTTAACATTTGTTCATCAATCGCATGCAAACGTTTACGAATTCGGTAAAGATTTTCTGAAGCATGATCTTGAATAGTTCCTTGAGGAGTTAGAATGGATTCAAGTTTCAATTTTAAAGATTTACAGGGGGATAAAGATTTCCAAATGGTTGCCAACAATGGAAATTCGGGTTTAATTGTTCCAACAAATTCATTTATTTTTGCAATCGTATTTAAGTCTAGCTGGATTGCAATTAATGCTTCTAACGTAATCACACGACCTTTTTCAATGGAGGCCAAATGAACGTCTAAATCATGGCTTGTCTGAATCGGTAAGGCGCTGAATCGAGTCATCAAGCGCATCATTTCATCAACTTGGTTACCTTTCATTGTCAATTCGGATTCAAGAATAAAAGTTTGATCAACAATCCATCGTTGACCAAGTGAAGTTTTTGTATACCCTTTGATTCGCTCAAGAATTAAGGGGATTTCAAGGATTGATACAAGCGTTTTCATCTCTATTTAACTATATCATCTCTACGTTTAGGGAACGTGTATAAATGTTATAATAACGATAGTGAAAAAAATAGCAGCGCATACCAAAACCTTATTGGTGACGGAAACCGTATTCGAAAAAATTAAAGACCTCTATGCGGATCAGCAACAAAGCTCGCCGCATGCATCGATTGTTTTTTTTGCAAAGTTACCTGATTTTACAGTCTCCGTTTACAGTCCTAAATCTGAAAAATATAAAGTCCTCTATCAAGGTTTTAATTTTGATGAAGATGCTGCTTTATGGTTAAAAAAAGAAACCAAAACAACCCCACATAAGCATCATTATGGAAGTGATGAAGTTGGAACAGGCGATTTTTTTGGACCGGTTGTGGTCACCGCTAGCTTAGTGCAAGAAAAAGATGTCCAATTCTTAGAAGAATTAGGCGTAAAAGATTCAAAACTGATTCCCGATGCCATGATTCTTAAAATGGCAGACCAAATGACTGGACGTATTCCTCATGTAACGACCATTGTGAACCCACTTAAATATCAAGAAATGGTCGCAAAAGGGTATAACTTAAACCAAATTAAAGCTAAACTTCATCATCATGCATTGTTGACCCTCAAGCAAAAAGTTAACATCGAAGCACCGATGGTTATTGACCAATTTGCAAGTGAAGAAAAATTTCATAGTTACCTAATTGGATTACCACCAATCCCTCATTTAGTTCTAAAGGAAAAAGCAGAAAGCCTTTATTTAGCGGTTGCTGCAAGTAGCATCCTAGCAAGAGCTAAATTTATCCGCGCGATGAATGATATGGGAAGAATTTTTACGGTTAAATTACCTTTTGGTGCCTCCGATAAAGTGGAGCAATTTGCCTTTGAATTTGCCCAGCATCATGGATTAGAAACCTTAAAAGGTATTTGTAAAACCAATTTTAAGACCTTAAAAAGAATTACGGATAAACTAGGTTCTTAGTTTATCTAAAATGCCATTAAAATAATCCGGTAAAGGTGACGTAAACGTCACCTTTTTCTTTGTGGTAGGGTGAACAAGCGTAAGTTGATACGCATGTAATAGTTGGCCACCTTTGTGTAAAGGATGTTTTTGTGGGGTGTAAACAGGATCACTTTCAATGGGTCTGTGTATAAAATTCATATGAACACGAATTTGATGCGTTCGTCCAGTCGCGAGATGACAGGATAATAAGGTATGATTTGAAAAACGTTCAATGACTTCAAAGCTCGTTTCGGCGGGTTTTCCTTCGGCGACCACATCCATTGCTAATCGATCATCAGGATCACGTCCGATTGGCGCAATAATTTTTCCTTTATTTTCTTTTACAACCCCTCTGACTAAAGCATAGTAATCACGTTTCATCTCATGGTCTTTTAACTGGCTAGCAAGAAACCGATGGGCTAAATCATGTTTAGCAACGACCATCAATCCAGATGTATCTTTATCCAAGCGATGGACAATGCCCGGACGAATGACACCATTAATGCCACTTAAATCTTTTAAGTGAAATAGTAAAGCATTCACTAAGGTTCCATTGGCATGTCCAGGGGCAGGATGCACGACCAATCCTTGAGGTTTATCAATGATGGCAAGATCTGAATCTTGATAAAGAATCGTAAGGGGAATATTTTCTGGTTGTAAAGAAATTTCTTCAGTCAAAAATGGCAAAATCGTAATCTCATCGTTCATTTGTAAGCGATAACTAGATTTTGATTTGGCATCGTTAATCAGAACATAACCATCCTCAATTAAGGATTGCCATCTAGCGCGAGAATGGATAGGATTTGTTTTCACTAACCACTGATCTAGACGTGCATTAACGTCAGTCGATGAGATTTTCACTTGCTTGGCCTTTCAAATAAACTTGTAACGATTAAAATGATCACACCAATAGTTAAGACGCTATCGGCGACATTGAAGGTTGGAAAAATATACTGACCAAAATGAAAAGATAAAAAATCAATGACCCCTTCTGAATAAAAGGCACGATCAATAAAATTACCCCAAGTTCCTGCTAAAAAGAGGTTGATTGCAAGATGATTCCATTTGTTAAATGAGGTGAATCGTTGCAAATAATAGTAAAACAAAGACACACCAACCGTGAAAGAAATCATCGCTAGTATCCATTGATTGCCAGATAAAATAGACCAAGCTGCACCGGTATTGCGACTATAATGAAGGTAAAAAAATCCTTCGATAACGGTCTGATTAATCTCAATAGATGCCATCCAAATTTTCGTCAAAAAATCAAAAAGAACTGCTATCCAAAAGATGTGAACATAAGTCGTTTTGAAATAGCCTAGCAAGTTTTTTTTCACAATGTTAAGACCTCTAAACAACGATCACAAACTTGGTGTTCTGCAAATGGATGCAACGTAGAAAAATAATTCCAGCAGCGGGGACATTTATGACCACCTGCAGGTTGGGCTTCAGCTTTCATGTCTTGGCCTTCTTTGACATGAACTTGGCTGGCGATAAACAAGCGATTTCTTTCTCGAGGGGCTAAAGTATTAAGCGCTTCTGCCAATCCTTTTGGCGCATTCAACGTAAGGGTTGCTTCTTGTGAACTACCAATTTGATTTTGACTACGAAGTCCTTCTAACGTTTTATTGGCGACTTCTTTTAATTTCATAAAAGATTGATACATGCCTAGGTCAGCATCGTTATTGTTTTCAATAGACGGGTAATCCAATAACTGGGCTGAGACGATACCTGGCATCGAAAATAATCGGAACACTTCTTCCATCGTGAACGGCATGATGGGGGTCCACAGTTTCATTAATTGCAAAGTCACGCGGTAAAGAACATGTTGGACTTGTAAACGTCTTAAGGATGTTTTTGCTTCACAATATAAAATGTCTTTGGTGATATCTAAATAGAAGGATGATAAATCTTGGGTCATGAATGTTAACAAAGTGGAGGTCGCCTCGGAAAAATTAAATTGATCCATCGCTTGTTTCACTTCGCTGGTGACAGCGTTTAATTTTGATAAGATCAATTGATCAATCCAACTATATGAACTAATGGGATGTCGTTTTGGATTAAACAAACCTTCTCCATCTGCTAAGTTCCCTAACATAAATTTAAAGGTATTTCGAATCTTCCGGTATGCTTCAGCATTTCCCTTGAAAATATCTTCACTGGCTCTTGCATCAGAAGTGTAATCAATCGAAGCAGCCCATAAACGCATAATATCGGCACCATACACTTGCATCATTTTTAAAGGATCAATCCCATTACCTTTAGATTTTGACATTTTTTCACCTTTACCATCGACAACAAATCCGTGCGAGACGATATTTTGATAAGGGGAAACGCCTTCTGTAGCCACTGCAATGATTAACGAAGAGTTAAACCAACCGCGGTATTGATCACTGCCTTCTAAATAAAGGTCTGCAGGAAATTTCATTCCGCGTTTTTTTAATACGGCTAACGCACTAGAACCGGAGTCAAACCAAACATCCATGATGTCTGTTTCTTTTTTAAATTGTGAGTTCGGTGATTTTGCATGGCGATACCCAGGAGGTAATAAATCTTTTGCATCCGCACTAAACCAATAGGAACTCCCATGTTTCTCAATCAATTGTTGAATGTGTTGAAATACTTGTTCTTCAATAATTGGGGTGCCATCTTCATGATAAAGAATCGGAATCGGAACTCCCCAAGTGCGTTGCCGTGAGATACACCAATCCCCTCGTTCTTTAATCATATTGTGAATTCTAACTTGACCCCAAGAAGGTGTCCATTTGACTCGGGCAATTTCATTGAGTAACGTTTCGCGAATAGGCTCAATCGATGCGAACCATTGCGGAGTTGCTCGATAAATTAAAGGTTTACCTGTACGCCAGTCATGCGGATAAGGGTGATGATAAGGATGAACTGCAAGTAAAGCTTTTACTGTCGTTAATTTTTCAATCACTTTCCCATTAGCATCTGCATAAAATAATCCTTGCAGATCTGGCCCAGCTTCTTCAGTCATAAAGCCTCGACTATCGACAGGGCATAAAGGCGGAAGTTTATATTTAGTGCCAACGATAAAATCTTCTTCACCATGACCTGGAGCTGTATGGACAAATCCAGTCCCCGTATCATTGGTTACGTGTTCACCCAAAATAATCGGTGAGGATCGGTGATAAAAAGGGTGTTGTGTTTCAACGCCTTCTAATGCTTTTCCTTTAATGGTTTGGATTAAATCACATTGCGTTAATCCTAATTGGGATTGAACAGTTGCAGCTAAGGAGACTGCAAAGACTAGCACTCCTTGATTGGTTTGATAGACTCCATAATCAAATTGGGGATGCGCGGAAATCGCAAGATTCGCAGGAATGGTCCAAGGCGTTGTCGTCCAAATCACCACGTGAGCATCGTTGGGTAAGATGCCTTTACCTTGAACAACTTTAAATCCGACATGGATCGCTTGGTCGGTCACATCTTCATAAACAATTTCTGCTTCTGCGAGTGCAGATTCACTGCTTGGTGACCAATAAACTGGTTTTAAACCTTTATAGATCAGGCCTTTAAGCGCCATTTTTGCAAAGACGCCAATTTGAGCAGCCTCAAATTGAGGATCTAAAGTTAAATATGGGTGGTCAAAATCACCAACAACGCCTAAGCGACGAATTTGATTTTTTTGTTTTTCAACTTGTTCTTTAGCAAATGCATCACACAAGGCACGAAAATCTGCGATCGTCATGGTTTTACGATTGACACCTTTTTTAGTGATGTAATTTTCAATCGGTAATCCATGGGTGTCCCAACCGAAAACAAAAGGAGTATCATGACCTAACATATGTTGATAACGAATCACCATATCTTTCAAAATACGATTTAACATGTGACCCACATGCATATCACCATTAGCGTAAGGCGGACCGTCATGGAGTTGGTATTCTGGTTTACCTTGATTCTTTTCTCGCATCTTTTCATAAAGTTTTTGCTCTTGCCAATAGGCGATGAAAAGCGGTTCTTTAACCGGTAAATTTGCCTTCATTTCGAAGGTTGTTTTTGGCATCAATAATGTTTCTTTTAATTCCATACATGCTCCTTAAAAATAAAACGTCCTTATGACAAGGACGTGGGATGAACGTGGTACCACCTTGATTCGTTGTAAACAACGCACTTCATTGGCCTCGATAACGGGAGGTTCCGGTGTTCTTACTTGATTCAGTTCACCCTCAGAAGGGATATGGATGGGTTTCTTCGTTTGCACCAACCACGAAGTCTCTAGGCAAACATCCATGTGTCTTCTTCAACGGTTACATTAATTATACGCTAAAAAGATATATCTTAATTAAGATAATTTCTTGCCTGATAAAAATTCTGGTAGTAAGTCTTCATCATCTTCTTTCACTTCAACTTTAGGTAAGGGATCTTGTGGTTTTAATAATCCTTGTTCAGGTTCAATCTTATTAACCGTACCAGCCGTCTTTGTTAAAGGGCTTGGTACCGTCGTATAGTCATATTCTTCAGGGAATTGCGCGGCAATGACTGAGACTAAAATTTGATCCGTTAATTGATCGTTGATATTCACACCAAACTTGATGTCGAGATTCGTGCTAGCAATTTCTCGAATTCGATCCACGGTTTCTTGAGCTTCATATAAAGACACTAATGGTCCGCAAGTCACGGCAACAATCGCTTTGGATGCGCCCGTTAAGCTAGATTCTAATAGAGGTGAACTCACTGCACTTTGAGCTGCTTCAAATGCTTTATTCGGTCCTTGACCTAAACCAAAACCAATTAAAGCTAAACCTGAATTTCTTAAAACATTTCTTACATCGGCAAAATCAAGGTTAATAACCGCAGGCATTAAAATTAAATCGGTAACCGTTTTAACCGAACGGGCAAGAACATCGTCCGCCAGTTTAAAGGCTTGACCAATGGGTTGGTTTCCCGCTGACATTAATAATTTATCGTTAGAAACAATGATAATGGCGTCGACCGCTTCCCTTAACTCATTTAGACCTTTAACCGAGTTGGCAATTCTTCCTTTTCCTTCAAATGTAAAAGGTCTAGTGACAATCGCAATTGTCAGTGCTTTTGCCTCACGAGCGATACGGGCAATCACTGGGGCAGCACCTGTTCCCGTTCCGCCACCCATCCCAGCAGCAATAAATACCATGTTGGCACCTTTGACAATTTCTGCAATTTCTTCTTTGGATTCTTCAGCGGCTAATTTTCCAACTTCAGGAGAACCACCGGCACCAAGACCATGTGTGGTTTTTTCACCTAATATAAGTCGATTCTTTGCTTGAGAGGTCTGAAGGACTTGTTTATCTGTGTTAGCGACAAAAAATTCAACATGATTCATGTTTTCAGCAATCATGCGATTCACAGCATTATTGCCAGCACCACCGACACCAATGACAATAATTTTTGCTGCTGGTTCGCTACTATCGACCACAAATTTTTCTCTTCCCATGTTAAAAATCCTCTTTCTTTTTATTCTTCGTCATAATTGACGAAACGGCGTTTTGCCGAAGGAGCTTGTCTTTCTAGGCGCGTGAAGATTCTGACATCATCTTCCACTAAGGTATATCGATAGCTAAAGCGCAATCCACCAAGCAATGATAACGTTTGTGAATGCCTTGCACCGACCGTTCGAATGTAAGGTTTTTCAACACCTTGGCCTTGTCCGAGCGTCTTAAGTAAGGTTGTAATACCTGGTAAAGCAGCGCCACCCCCTACTAATACAAACTTCATATCGGTAAGATCCATCGTTTCGTGATCAACGCGATACTCTTGCAATGTCATCATCATTTCTTCAATTAGATGATCATAAAATTCTTTTATCACTTGGTTAAAATTCGATTGACGGATCACAACGCCATTTTGTTGATAAATGATGCCATCAAAGATTTTTTCACGGGTTTCAAAACCAAATTTTTCTTTTAACGTTCTTGCCTCATCCGTGGTAATACCAAATCGATTTGCAATAATGGCCGTTAATTGCTCCGATCCTGTTTCTAAAGTTTCTGAGCGAATGAGCTTATGTTGCGAAATTAAATTAAGGTTGGTTTGATTTGCACCATGATCAATTAACACATAGGTAGCAACAAAATCTTTATATTGGGTTTCAATAATGTCCGCAATGCCTTGGCCATCGAGGATGTATCGTTTGACTTTAATACCAACTGCTTGCATGACTTGTAAAACACCTTGAAAAAAACTAGATAAAATGTACTGAACATAAGCTTGAAGTACAATATTAGAAGTTGGTTCTCCAATGGGAGGATTAACAGAATACTTATCGCCATCGATTTGATAAGTCATCGGAACAATACAAACTTGAGCAACATTGGTCCCTACAAATTCTTTTTGAAACATTGAATGTAAATTATGAATATCCATTGGATGAATAATTCCGTGAGGATCCACGGTATTGGTACGCTTTTCTCCATGGAAGACTTCAAGATGAGTTGGCGGTAATACGACATGGATGGATTCACATTTTTTCCCAAGATGAATTTCCATGTCACGAATTAATTTTTTGATGATTTGAGTTGATTTGTTAGGATCGACAAATTTATCCTGCATTAAAACACGATGATATTCCGATTGCATGACATGCAAAATAACAGGTCGAGCATTGAGCTCATAACCTGCAAGTAATTTAATGGTACCTGAACCAATTTCTAAGATAAATACAGGAATATCTAGGGCCATATTTTCCTTTATTGAATGATGGTAAATAATGGAGTGAAGATGTACACCATTAAGATAATCGTAGAAATAAAAAAGACACTCCAAAGCATATTTCTACGATGCTGAAAAATGACTTTCCTTTGTTGTAGTTCATTCGTAAAAACTTTCTCTAAAGTTTTTGTGTTTTGTAACGAAATTGTATCCATACAATTCTCCTTTTAATCCTGATAGATTCGGATAGTTTTAGTATTTCCATCTGTACCACCTATCGTGACTTCTATTTCTTCTGTTACTTCAGATGAAACTGCTTCTGATGAATTCGTGTCTTCACTGGAGGATGATGAATCAATGATGATCAAACTCGATGGTTCGTTATTACCGGAGGTTGTGCTCGCTTGTGCTAACGTCAGCGGCACTACCACAATAATGGTTGCTACCATTAAAGACATCGAAAAATAACCTAATCGCCGTAAGCGATAATAAGATGCTTTTCGATGTGTTTTATAGAGCTTACTTTTCATCAATAATCCTTTCTATAATTCTTAAAACGGCACTCTCAGAACGATGATTGTCTTTAATTTCTTTCTCGGAAGGTAAGATTGGATAAGGCTTAACTTTTTCAAATTGAATTGAAGGGATCGGCATGTAACGTTCAGGACCGTATCTTTGACCTTGGCTAACCGTTAACTTTTGAAAGTATTGCTTCACGATACGATCTTCTCCCGAATGGAAACTAATGACAGCGAGTCGACCATGGATTCCTAGATAAGATACTGCAGCTTCAAGGACACGATTCAGGACCTCTACTTCTTGATTTACAGCCATTCTCAAGGCTTGAAAGACTTGTTTTGCAGGATGACCTTTTTTAGCAAGCGCTTTGGCAGGCTTCACTTTCTTAATCAAATTCACGAGCTCAAACGTGGTCTTTAAGGGTTGATTGACACGTTGGTTCACAATCGCTTTCGCAATTGGAAATGCGAAGGTTTCATCAGCATATTCTCTAAAGTATTGCGTTAAAGTTTTAATATCAGCTGTCGCTAGAATACTCGCCGCTGTTGTCGATTGCCGTTGATCCATTCTCATATCAAGAGGCCCATCGAATCGATAACTAAACCCTCTTTCTGGAACATCAAACTGAGGACTTGATACGCCTAAATCCATTAAAATACCATCGACTTTTTGAATGCCTAACTTGCTCATTACTTCGGGAAAATATTGGAAATTCATATGGTATAAACTTGCTCGGGAGCGACTTGATAACCAATTTTGTAAACTCGCAATCGCAGACGCATCTTGATCAAAACCAATTAAGTGGCCCGTCTTTAGTTTTTCATAAATTTGACTAGCATGTCCTCCTCTCCCTATCGTTAAATCTAGATAGATTCCATTGGGTTGTATGTGAAGTCCTTCGATGACTTCGGTCAATAATACTGGTTGATGGTCATTCATTTTTTACTTAAATGGGACGCATGTTCTTCAAATTGAGATGCAGCTTCAGCTTCATATTTTTCCCACGTTACAACATTCCATAATTCAATATGATCATTCATGCCGATGATTTTGACATTTTTCTCTAATTGAAATTGCTTAAGAGTTTCTTGTGGTAATTGGATCCGTCCATGATCATCAATTGGAAGTTCAATAACGGATGCCAATGCAGTTCTTAAATATTGGCGAACATTGGGTTGATTGAAATCATACGTGTTAACTTGTTGGACAAGCTGGGCAAACGTTTGTTGGGTAAATAAAGAAATACAATGCTCAAATCCGCGCATTGCAAACAACACGGGACCCGATTCCGATCGCATTTTTGAAGGAATCACGAGTCTTCCTTTATCGTCTAATGTGTATTGATAACTTCCAAAAAACATTTATCCCACTTTCTCCCACTATGCTTTTATTATAGAGAGGTTCAAAAAAAAAGCAAACTATTTTTACACAGTTTGCTTTGTAGATAGAAAATGAAAAAGTGATTAACTTCTTAAGCTAATTTGACATTCCAGAACCAACGCTGATTTAATTGCTGCCATCGTTTGATTTATTTCTTCTTCTTGCAAAGTTTTTTGTTCATCCATCAAGACGATCCGGATGGCCATGGATAATTGCCCCTTCGGTAATTGATGACCCTGATAAAGATCGAAAAGCATCACTTGATCAACTAATTTTTTTCCAGCTTTTTTCACCGTTTTAACGATTTGTTGAAACGGAACGGTCTCCGCAATATAGAATGCAAGGTCTCTAGTGACACTGGGGAATCGTGCAATGGATTTAAATTTGATCGGACTTGTTTTTAAATCAAGCAAGGCATCAAGGTTGATTTGAGCCATGTAAACAGGAGCTTTGCCTAAATCGAGAGATTTTTGTAGATCGGGAAGGAGTTGGCCTAGGACCGCTACTTTTTGATTTTGCACCATTAAACTAGCACTCCGTCCAGGGTGGAGGGTTGGATGGATTTGTTGATCAATCACAAATTGATATCGGGATGATTCAATATTTAATATGGCTAATAAACCTTCAACATACCCTTTAACATCATAAAAAGTATAAGCCGTTGGCGCTAAAGCCGAACGATGACTGTATTCACCAAACACCATCAATCCTAATTGTAAGTTTTGTCCTTGGCGATGAGAAATTTGAGATATTTCAAAAATTTTACCAGTGGCGACTTGTCTTGCCATATTATATTGAACGACTTGAACCAAAGACCCGATCACATCGGTACGAACGAATTTACGTTCTTCGGATAAAGGATTTTTGAGCATCATCGGTTCAACTGGTTGAAGCAAATTGAATTGATGAAGCCTTTGAGAATCCACTAAAGTGTAATTCAATGTCTCATCCATTCCTTGGCTCGATAAATATCGCTTGATGAGTCTCACTTTTTCTTGTTTTTCACTTAAACCTCCCGCCTGAATGTGTAGAGGCATCGGCGAAGTTTGAATTCGATCAAAACCTAATAATCGAATGACTTCTTCTGCCAAGTCAGCAACCCCTTGAATATCTTGACGATGACGAGGTATCTTTGCTAAATAACCATTTCCGTCTTGAATTGATTCAATATGGAATCGCTTGAGTGCATCCATAATTTCAGCATCGGTGAACTGGGTATTCAGTAAATCATTGATATTTTTTGCTTGCCAATAAATATTGGCTTGAAGAGGTTTTACTCGATGCTTCGTCACGGTTTGATAAACTTTTTTTACCGAAGTTAATGAAGTAATCAGAGAGGTTGTTAATTGAAGAACACTATCAAAATGAGATAAATCAATTCCTTTTGCAAAACGAATAGAAGCATCGGAAAGAAGATTCAATCTTAACGCTGTTTTACGAATAGTTGCAGGATCAAAAGTAGCAGCTTCAATGGCAATATCTGTTGTGTTAGAATCGACTGCACAAACTTGGGCTCCCATCACGCCAGCTAAGCACATAACTTCATTAGCACTTTTAATGACGATGTCCCCGGGTTTTAAATCGTATTCGTGACCGTCTAAGGCAACAAACTTTTCATGATGTTGATCCGTTAACGTTAACGCTTTTGAAGGTAATTTTTTTAAATCATACATATGGAGCGGTTGCCCTGTTAACAACATGATGTAATTGCCAATATCAACTAAAAAAGAAATCGGGCGAATGCCACTCCCCATTAAATATTGCTTCATCCACCTTGGCGTTACAGTTTGTTGAATACCCTCCACCACACGAATTGAAAATTGTGATGTTTGGTTGGTTTGGACATCAATTTCAAAAGTAGATTTTAACAACTCACCTTCTTTTTTGATTTCCTTGACGATGAGTGGGCGATTTAATAAAGCAGCCACTTCATAGGCAATGCCTTGCAATGACCATAAATCCGGGCGATTCGCTAAGAGTTTTAAATCAATGATTGTATCGGTTAAGCCGAGTTCATATAAAATGAAATCATTGCCAACTTTGGTTTCTGGTCCAAGGACTTCAATACCTTCAATTTGCTCAGGTCGTAAAAATTTTTGATCAACACCAAGCTCTAATAAAGAGCAAACCATCCCTTCAGAAGCAACCCCTTTGATCGTGGAAGATTGAATGGTTATGTTGGGTAATACTGCACCTGGTAGTGCAACTAAAACATATTGACCTTGTCGTATGTTATCAGCCCCACATACGATGGTTCTTACACCATGTCGACCTGTATCAACGACGACTTTTGATAAGTGGTCACTACCTTCAATCATGGAGCGCGATTGCACAAAACCGGTGGTAATGCCTTTAGCATTGACCATCGGATTGACGGATTCCACTTCAATGCCGGATTGATTAAGAGCCTGCGCAACTTGTTGAGGCGTTATGTTACGTAGGTCAACAAGAGTTGAAAGCCATTGATATGAAAATTTCATGATTCCTTGCCTCCTTACTTTCGATTAAATTGTTGAATAAAACGTAGGTCATTTTGGTAAAAACGGCGAATATCATCAATGCCAAATCTCAACATTGCCACGCGTTCTATGCCAATTCCAAATGCGAAGCCAGTCATTTTTGATGCATCATATCCATTCATGGATAAGACTTTGGGGTGCACCATGCCACCCCCTAAAATTTCAATCCAACCCGAATGCTTACAAAGATTACATCCTTTACCACCACATTCAAAGCAACTTACATCAATTTCTACGCTCGGTTCAGTAAATGGAAAGAAACTTGGTCGTAAACGAATTTCTCTTTTATCTCCAAACATTTTTTTTGCGAAAGCTTGAAGGGTTTGTTTGAGGTGGCCAAGGTTGATCCCTTCCGCCACCACTAGACCTTCAACTTGACCAAATTGGTGCGAGTGGGTCGCATCATCTTCATCTCGTCGATAAACTTTTCCTGGACAAATCACTTGGATTGGTTGACCTTTCGATGCTTGCATCACTCTTGCTTGAACGGGTGAAGTGTGGGTTCTTAAAAGAGTGTTGTCATCAAAATACAATGAATCTTGCATTTCTCGAGCAGGGTGATCTTTAGGAATATTTAATAGTTCAAAATTGAAGTGATCGGATTCAATTTCCGGACCTTCTGCAACTTGATATCCCATACTGACAAAGATATCGGTGATCGTTTGTTCAATTAAATAAAAAGGATTGACCGAACCTTGATAGGCAGTTTGGGAAGGTTGAGTAATATCGATAACTTCTTCTTTTAACTTCGCTTGCATGACCATTTGTTCAAGATTTTTTTGTTTTGTTTCTAATGAAGCGGTGAGTTGATCTCTAGCATTATTGATCCATTGACCTACTTGTTTTTTCTTTTCTGCATCTAAATCTTTGAGTTGAGAAAAAATGCCCATCAATTCTGATTTTTTGGCAAGATATTGATTTTTTACTTCTTGTAATTGGGTTAAATCTTGCGCTTGATCAATCGCCTTTAAACCTTTTTCAAGAATGGACTGGATATGTTCGATCATGCATTGATCCTCCTTAAATAAAAAAAGTCACCCGTAAGGAACGACCGAAGCCGTGGTACCATCCTTTTTCGTTTGACCGCACTTAATTGAATGTTAACGCCATTGACGGTTAAGTTTTTTTGAAATTGAATTTTAAGTCGTTTGAGTGGTTTCACTCTTCACTCATCCCTAAACGCGACTCTACTGAACTTTCCTTAACGAATTTATTATATCACGCAGCTGGTTTATATTGTGCACATCGATAGGCAATGATTGCAAAAGCAACTGCCACATTTAAGGAGTCAATCTGTTTCATCGGAATGGTTACTTCGCCATTTGCAAACGCAACAAGGGTTGGACGGACACCATGAGATTCATTTCCCAAGATTAATAGATTTTTATCTTTAAATCGATATTGGTCTAGGGGTATTGCTTTGGGTGATAAGGTCGTAGCAACCACATGAAATCCTTCTTGCTGATATTGTTTCAATAACTTTCCATCCTCGGAATCTTCCAATATATTTAAACCAAATAAAGCGCCTTGAGAAGAGGCAATCACTTTAGGATGATATCGGTTCGCAGTTTTAGGAGAAAAAATAACCGTGGTAAATCCCAACCCTAAACTGGTTCGTAAAATCGTTCCAACATTGCCTGGATCATTGATTTGATCAAGGTACACTAGGGTAGATCCTATCGGTACATTGCTTTTGATTTTTCGACATAAACCAATGATTCCTTGAGGTGATTTTTGATGGGAAAGCGCATTTAAGACATGGGCTTCACAAACAAATACTTTGACAGTAGACGGAAATGAGCGAGGGTCAAGGGTATACACGGACTCCAATACACCCGCTTTTAGAGCATGATCGACAAGGTGCTGCCCTTCGACTAAAAAGTGGGTTGATTCAAAGGGTCCATCTTGGTCTTTTAGAAGTCTTAATTTTTTAATATGAGCATCTTGTAAGCTTTTGAAAGTATTCATTGATATTGACCTTTTAAAATTTTAGCATGTTCTTGCTCGTAAGTTGGATAAGCTTGATAAAGAGCACTATAAAATTTTTTTGAATGATCAAAATGAGTGTCATGGATTAATTCATGAACGATAACCGCATCTATAATTGGCCATGCGAAATGAATCAATTTCATCGCAAAGGTTAACGTATGCGTTTTTCTAGAATTAGAACCAAGACGAGTTGTCATGATTCGTACGCGAATTCGATAGGATGTTTTAATTTTTAACCTGTGTTGCCACCATTGAACACGTTCTCCAATGGCTTCAGTAAATGAAACCCTCAATTCCATTGTGTATGGATTCGCCTTAACTTGAGGATGTGGTTTTTGAATGGTAAAACCTTTGAATTGAATGGGATAATGTTCCCAAGCCCCATAAAGATACATACCTTTATCATTGAAAGGTTGGGGTATTTTCTTGATTTTCTCGAGTAGTTTTTTGCCATGAAGGAGAATTTGTTTTTCTATCCAATCTTCACTCGTTCGCTTGGGTACCGATACTTGAAAGCCATCCTCTTTGTATCTAAGAATCATGCGCCTTTTCGCACGATAAAAAATCGTCACGGGATAGGCAACATCTTGGATCACGACAATCATAACTAAGCTTTAAACTTTGAGGTGTGAAGTGCGACTAAAGATTCATGGTTAAATTGTAATAAGTATTTTTCTAATAATTGAGTCGTCATTTCCACATCTTTAAGGTGAACCATGGAAGTATGGGAATGATAATAACGGCATGGAATGGATAACGTCATCGCCACAACGCCAGCAAATGCTTTATGCATTTCCCCAGCATCCGTTCCACCAACCGGCATCACATCATAGGTGAAAGGAATTTCATTATCTTTGGCGACTTTTTCTACATCGGCAACCAATCCACGATGGGCGATGACACTTGCATCCAGAATGGATAAAGCCACCCCTTGACCTAAACGCGTATCCATTTTTGGAGCGCCTGGTAAGTCATGCGATAAGGTGACATCAATCGCAAAACCTAAATCTGGTTTGACTTGATAGGTTGACGTTTTAGCTCCTCTTAACCCTACTTCTTCTTGAACGGTAAAAGTTGCAACAATAGTCGCCTCTGTTTGCACATTTTTTAGTCGTTTCATTAATTCAATGAGCACTGCACAACTAACACGGTCATCCCACGCTTTTCCCATCACAATATCTGAATCATTCATGATCATCGCATTGGTTTTAGGATTAATCATATCCCCAATCCGAATACCTTTAGCTTCCACTTCTTTTTTTGAATTGAAACCCAAATCCAAATACATGTCCTTGATGTCTAATACACGATTACGGGCTTCCGCACTCATACCATGAGGAGGTTTTGCTCCAATCACACCATGGAAAACTTGGCCTTCACGAGTGGTGATCACCATCACTTGAGCAAGAAGAACATGGCCCCACCAGCCCCCAACAGGAGAAAAGCGGATCATTCCCGATTCTTCAATTTGGGAAACTAAAAAGCCAACCTCATCCATATGAGCAGCAAGCATCACAGTTAAATTTGGATTCTTCCCTTTTTTAATCGCAAGCAAGGATCCTAAACCATCATATTGAATTTCATCAACGTATGGTTTAATTTGTTTTTCGATATAAGCGGCAACTTGATGTTCAAATCCAGAAATACCATTCAATTCAGATAAATCTTTAAGTAATGGCCACCATGTCTTTTTCATTGTATTCTCCCTTAATATGCATTTTGTTGTCTAGTATAGTTAACACCGAGCTTTTTGAAATAGGCTTCAACAACATCTTCAGCACTAAAACCTAATAGTGGCATCAAATTTAAATAAGCTTGAAATGCATTTTCTAAATGCTTAACATGCCAGTGTTTAGAAAGCTCTGTGATTTGTTCAAAGACCAAAATGGTTGCTTGGGTAAGCGTGACAGTTGGGGTATGAATTTCATAATTCATTTTTTGCGATTGCACTTCAATACCTAAGGATAATAAAAAATGAAGTCCATCAGCATATTCATCAAGGATAATTGCTTTTTCTGCACTTGGTTTCTTCGACCAAAATTTAAAGGTCTTTGTTTCATTAATCATTTCACCCACTTCAACAAGTAACGCTAATATTCGTTTTTCACGCGTACTTTGATAGGTGACTTGATGCTGGGATTGGATATGGGCATCTAACTTACTTTGTTCAAAAACTAAAGGTTTGAGATTGATGGTCATATAATTTTTTTTAATCTCCAAATATCATCGACATATTGTTGAATTGTTCGATCGGTGGAAAAGAAACCAGATTTAGCAATATTAACAATCGCCATTTTTTGCCAGGTTTTGCTTTGTAGATAAAGGTTGGCAATTTTTTCTTGTGCAGCGGCATATGCATCAAAGTCTTTTAAGACAAAGTATTCATCATTGCGATGCATGATTTCATCAAAGATGGGTCGGAATGTTTCTAAATTACCTTCTGACCAAGTACCATCAATTAAAGAATCGATGATTGCTTTGAGGTGTGGAAATTGGGTATACATATCCCATGCCCGATAAGTTCGGTTTTGGTAAAGGGCATTCACTTGATCAACCTTCATACCGAAGATAACGCAGTTTTCTGAGCCAACTAAATCTGCAATTTCTACATTCGCTCCATCTAAGGTTCCTAATGTAATTGCACCATTCATCATAAATTTCATATTGCCGGTTCCAGAAGCTTCTTTACCTGCAGTGGAAATTTGTTCGGAAATATCGGATGCTGGAATCATTTTTTCCGAAATGGATACGCCATAATTTTCCACAAAAACCACTCTTAAATAGGGGTTAATTTCAGGATCTTGATTGACGACTTTTGCAACTGCATGAATTAACTCAATGATTTTTTTAGCGTAGAAATAGCTAGGAGCCGCCTTAGCACCAAACAAAAAGGTACGAGGAGGGATGCGGTAACCTCGATCTTGTTTCATTTTTTGATAGAGATACATGATATGAAAAATATTCATGAGTTGACGCTTATAAGCATGAAGTCTCTTAATTTGTACATCAAAAATAGTTTCAACATTTAAGTCGACTTGTTGATGAGACTTTAAAAATACAGCAAGTTTCTTTTTATTTTCTAGCTTAATATTGGCTAATTCAGTTTGTAAACTAACATCATCTTGATAGGCTAATAATTTTTCTAAATGTTGAGGTTGCGTTTTCCAGCTTTCACCAATACGTTTAGTAATTGCTGATGCTAAGGAAGGATTACTGTACATCATCCATCGACGGTGAGTAATACCATTCGTCTTGTTATTAAACCTTTCAGGGTAAAGTTGAAAATAGTCCTTGAAAGTATCGGCTTTTAAAATATCGGTATGTAATGCCGCCACCCCATTCGTAGAGAAGGTCGAGTAAATCGCAAGATTAGCCATATAAACCATGCCATCTTTGATGATGGCCATATTTCGTCTCGCGTCTTCTGAAAGATGTTTTTGTGAAAATTCTAATTGACTTCTACGATGAATTTCTTCGATGATCATAAAGATTCTTGGGAGTAAAGGTTGCATGTAATGAACTGGCCATTTTTCTAAGGCTTCAGCCATGACAGTATGATTTGTATACGCCATACAATGGGTTAATTGTTTCCACGCTGCATCCCACGGTTGGCCATAATCATCCATCATAATGCGCATGAATTCAGGGATCGCTAAAATGGGATGAGTGTCATTGAGTTGGAATACAAAATAATCTGCAACATTATCCACACGTTTGAAACGACGATAATGGGAAGCAATGACCGATTGTAATCCTGCAGAAACTAGAAAGTAATGTTGTCTTAAACGCAGAATCTTTCCTTGTTCCGTTGAATCATCCGGATATAAACCATGAGTGATTTCTTTTACGGTCTGGAGGTATTCTTTGAAATTTTGGTTGCTAGGAATGTTTTCTTCGGTAGGTTCAGCGGACCATAATCGAAGATTGTTTGTAACATTGTTACGATATCCGACCACGGCCATATCATACGGGACTGCTCTTACATTCAAAGCATTGACTGTGCGAATGGCATAACCACCTTCTGGTTTTAAATACGTTTCAGCATGGCCGTAAAATTTAACATCAACAGCATGCTTAAGGTTTTTAACTTCCCAAATGTTGCCATTTTTTAACCAAATATCGGGGACCTCATTTTGCTTACCATTCACAATCTTTTGTTTGAAAAAACCATAATCATATCGAATCGTGTTACCATGGCCAGCATAACCGAGTGAAGCGATTGAATCTAAAAAACAAGCTGCTAAACGGCCTAGGCCACCATTACCTAAACCTGCATCCATTTCCATATCAATTAATTCTTGTAAGGATAGATTTAGATCTTTTAAACCAGCATCAACAATGTCATAGATACCTAAATTTTGTAAATTGCTAAGCATTAACTTCCCAATGAGAAATTCCATGGAGAAGTATATTAATTGCCGAGGATGTTTTTGGTTATCAGTTGTTCTTAAATTTTTTAGATTGGCACCGGCATAGTCTCTGATCATATGGCCAATAATTTCATATCTTTCTGTAATATGACTATCTTGGACATTACGTCCGAATTTCGACTCTAAACGCTCAAGAAAAATTTGTTTAAATTGATCTTTTGTCTTAAACATAGTGGTCAGACTCCTTTTATTTGGCGATAGGATCGCTTATTTTTTTTAATACGATGGCGGCAAATGAACCAATTGTCAACGTTAATGTGGAAGGTCGCCCTTCTGGTCCTTGAATAGGTTTTGTCTTCAAAGGAGCAGGATTGATGCGATACCATCCGCTATAGATTTCGTGATCTGTGTTCAAGACTTCTTGATAGGTTCCTGAATCAAAGACCCCAATATCATAACTATTATAGTAGTTACCTTTCATATTTAAAACAACGATGAATGAAGAATTTTTAACTTTTCTTTCAAAAGCGTACACATTGTCATTGCGATTATCTACCATTAACCAGCGAAAATGCGCTGGATTATGCTCTTCAACATGTAAAGCCTCTTCTTTATAATATAAAGCATTTAAATCCTTCAATAATTGACGGATTGAATCATGTTTGGGAAATTGAGTAAAGAACCAAGGCAACGATTTTTTTTCATTCCATTCATCAAATGAAGCAAATTCATTACCCATAAAGGTCAGTTTTTTGCCAGGATGCATCCATTGATAGGTATAAAGATTTCTCAAAAGCGCAAACTTTTCATCATAGTTGCCCCACATTTTGTTAATGATGGTGCCTTTACCATGGACAACTTCATCGTGAGATAAAGGAAGCATAAAATTGTCTGAATAAAAATAATGCATGGAAAAAGTTAATTTATGATGATCGTAATATTTATAAATAAAATCAACACCATAATATTTGAGGGTGTCATTCATCCAACCCATATCCCATTTATAATCAAAACCTAATCCACCATGTTCAACTGCTCGAGTCACCCCGCTGAAGGCTGTTGAGTCTTCAGCAATTGTCATTACCGTCGGATGATAACGATGAATAAAATAGTTTAAATCCTTGATAAATGCTATGCCAGAACTGTTTTCGCCTTGTTGAGAATTTCCATCCCAATACACAATATTGCTGACTGCATCAATACGAATGCCATCTAGATGAAACATCGTAAGAAAATAATTAATGCTACTAAATAACAAACTTCTTACAACAGGTTTTCCAAGATCAAATTGGGGAGAGCCCCATTGAGAATAAGTTCTTTTTGGATCAAAATATTCATACAACTTACTGCCATCAAATTCATGTAGACCAAATCCATCGCTTGCAAAATGGACAATGACAAAATCAAGAATAACACCAATATTTTCTTGGTGACAAAGATCGACAAATTTCATCAAACCTTTCAAAGGTCCATAACGTGAATCTGCCGCATGAAAACCAGTTGTTTGATAACCCCAGGAACCATCAAAAGGGTGTTGCGTTAATGGCATAATTTCTATGTGAGTAAAACCATGTGTTTTTACATAAGGAATGAGTTCTTGTGCCATTTCCTCATATGTAAAGAATTCTTTGTTATCAGGTTTTTTCCAACTTCCAAAATGCACTTCATAAATGGACATTGGCCGATCAAAATTACGCGTTCTTTGTTTTAGATAAGGTTCATCATGCCATTCATATCCGTTGTAATCGGTGATAATGCTGGCAGTTTGTGGTCTAACCTCCGCACCAAAAGCGTAAGGATCAGCTTTTTGTACATGAATACCATAGACATTTTTAAACTTGAATTTGTACTTATCACCAACTTTGCAGTTCGTTAAAAAAGCTTCAAAGATACCCCAATCATGAATTTTTTGCATTGGGTTTTTATTTTCATTCCATTGATTAAATTCACCAACTACATAAACCTCACTAGCGTTCGGTGCATATAAACGAAAAACAAAACCATCTATTTTCTTTTGATTAATCATCCTGGTTTCAGGATGCACACCAAAATATTGATAAGCTTCGAAGGAACCGAAGTTAAAAAAGTGGTCGATAATCTCTTTAGTCTTCATTAATATAATTATACTGCTTTTCCTTTTTTTGAATGTAGGAAAGTTGTCATTCCATGTTGAGAGAAATTTCGTTATAATTCTAAAGGAAAGAATCACGAATTCATGAATAAATTTATCGCCGTTAATGCAGGTAGTAGTAGCCTAAAGTTTAAACTTTATGATATGCCTTCTGAGACTATGATTTGCTCAGGAATGGCGGATCGTATTGGTCAGGTTAAAGGGACCTTTCAATTAACGATTGGTCAAGAAAAATTTAGTATAGATACTCCAATTGCAAACCATCAATCGGGTGTCTCGCTTTTATTAAAGTACTTAATTGAAAAAAAAGTGATTGCATCATTTGATGAAATAAAAGGGGTTGGCCACCGTGTTGTACAAGGTGGAAAATACTTTTTTAAGAGCGTTATCATTACCCCTGAAGTTATTGAGAAAATCAGAGAATATATCCCATTAGCACCATTACATAATGGTCCTAATTTAAGTGGTATTGAAGCTTTTCAAGCTATCTTACCAAAGGTGAAAAATGTTGCAGTGTTTGATACTGCTTTTCATCAAACTATGGAAGCTCAAGATTATTTATTTCCAATCCCATATGAACTCTTTGAAAAATATGATTTAAGACGTTATGGATTCCACGGCACGTCTCACAAATTTTTGATGCAGGAAGTTTATAAAAATCTGACATCCATTAAAAATCCAAGAATTATTACTCTGCATTTAGGTTCTGGGGCTTCATTAACTGCAATTAAAAATGGAAAAGTAGTCGCAACATCAATGGGATTAACTCCTTTAGGTGGAATTATGATGGGAACAAGAACCGGTGATATTGATCCAAGTGTATTGCATTTTGCTGCGGTCAAAACTGGATTGAGCCATGAAGCAGTCTATGAAATGTTCAATAAAAAGAGTGGTTTTTTGGGAATGTCTAAATTATCCTCTGATTCACGGGATCTAGAAGCTGCCCATTTGGAAGGTAACGCCCAAGTTCAACTCACGAACCAATTGTTTGTGAGACGTATTGCAGATTTCATCGGGCAATATGTCATACGTTTAGGTGGCGTTGACGTTCTGGTATTTTCTGCAGGAATTGGAGAAAACTCTGGATTCTATCGTCATTTGATTTTCGAGGAAATCAAAGAAGCTTTAGGAATCGTTGAAGACGAAACCGTTAACAAGGCGACTCGGGGCAAAGTGGCAATCATCACCAAACCTAATAGTCGAGTGGTGGGAATGGTAATTCCAACGAATGAAGAACTCATGATTGTAAAGGATACTTATGAAATTATTAAACAATAAAAACAATAATACGAAACTTTACCAAGACATTCTTAGCGCGATCAAAAAATACCCAAAAATTGTTGTTTTTCGACATGTAATTCCTGACTTTGATGCACTTGGTACCCAATGGGGCGTTGCCACATGGATTAAAGAAAATTTCCCTCTTAAACAAGTGAAGGTCGTTGGTGAAGATCATCCTACTTTCACTCCAAGACTTTATCCTAAGATGCAAAAAGTTTCTGATAAGTTTTTTGATAAAAAAACACTTTGCTTGGTGGTAGACACCGCGAATATCGATCGCATTGATGACAAGCGTTTCGATCGTGGAGGCATGATCATTAAAGTGGATCACCATCCTAATGTGAATCCTTATGGTGATATTTGCTTAGTGGAAACGGAAACTTGTGCAGCATCTGAATTATGGATGAAGATGATTGATTTTTATGGAAAAAAATATAAATTAAGTAAAAAAACAGCCACTTTCTTTTACTCTGGTATCGCGGGTGATTCGGGTCGTTTTATGTATAAATCAACCACACCTCAAACGTTCGAAATTGCAAAAAAGTTATTAGAGACAGGCATTAATGCTCATGATGATGTTTACTTAAAAATGTATGAAAAAACACTTGAGGATTTAAAAATTAGTGCCTATTTATTAAATCATTATCAAATTTCTAAACATGGTGTTGCCTATTATGTGTTATCTCACAAAGAACAAAATGATTTAGGGATGCTTGCTTCTCAAGGTAAAGATAACGTGAATATGTTTAGCAACATCAAAGATATTCATATTTGGTGTTCCATTTCTGAAGACATTAAAGACAACGTATGGCGCGTTTCCATTCGAAGTAAAAAAGTTCAAATTAATCACATCGCACAAAAGTATCAAGGTGGTGGACACGCCCAGGCTAGTGGATGCAAATTATCGAGTTTAGATCAACTTCCACAATTTATCGCCGATTTAGATAATTTATTGAAATAATCGCATCTTTTCAATGACGTAAAGTCCGGTTTATGATATGCTTTTACTAATGAGGAGAATCCCTTGTTCATCCCACTTCACCTTACGAGTTCTTATTCCTTTTTATCCAGTGGTTTCACAATGGACCGCCTTATTTCCTCACTCAAAGAAAAACAATATTCAATTGCTGGACTAGCGGATTATCAAGTTTTATTTGGTGTTCCGGAATTTGCAACTTTAACTAAAAAAAATCAAATCCAATCTATTATCGGTTTAGATATTGCCTATTCCAAAATGTTGGTGACTTTTTTTGCAAAAAATGAAGATGGGTATCGTTTGCTCATTAAGTTAAGTCAAGCTGCCCACCTCAACCAAATTGAAACCTTTCAATTTCCTTCCGGATGTGATGATGTGATTGCAGTCATTTCTTCAGATCAAAGTCCCATCTTTTCCTCATCGTTTTCTGATATTGCTTTATATTTGCAAACTTCATTAAAAGGTCTTAAAAAGGTTTATGTTGGGATTGAATCCTATCCAGACTCTAATCAAGAAAACTTACAATCCCTTCGCCAATTTGCTAAGCAATATACCTATCCAACCGTTGCATTTCCCCACATTCTTTATGGGAAACCTAGTGATGCAATTGTTGTGGATATGTTAAAAGCCATTCAAAAGAGTGAGACTCTCCAAATTAAAGAAAAGAATGGCCGTCATTATTTACCCTTTGCTTCTGAAGTTGAAAGTTTATATACATCGCAAGAAATTATAGAAACCGTTAACATTAGCAATGCATGCAAATTTAATTTTTTTATTAAACGAGGACAATTATTATCCTTCGAACCCGGAAAAGATTCTCAAACATTATTAAGAGAGAAAGCGATTGAGGGGTTACAAAATCGGCCAATCGACTTCACCCAAGTCGTGTATTTAGAAAGACTTGATCAAGAACTGACAATGATTGAAAATCTTGGTTTTGCAGATTACTTTTTGATCGTGGCAGATTTTATTCAGTATGCAAAACAACAAAACATTCCAGTAGGCCCTGGTCGGGGTTCAGCACCCGGAAGTTTAGTTGCCTACGCTTTAGGGATTACCGATATTGATCCAATTCCTCACCAATTATTATTTGAACGTTTTTTAAATCCTTCAAGAAAAACGATGCCAGATATTGATACCGATTTTGCCGATAAGGATCGCGAAAAAATTGTTCAATATTTGACCAAAAAATATGGTGCTGATAGGGTAAGCCATATCGTTACTTATCAAACTATTCAAGCAAAACAAGCGATTCGTGATGTCGGTAAAATTTATAAATTCTCCACCACCTCCATTGAATTACTTTCCAAAGCATTGGGAGATGGCAAACTTGATTTACGGTCTGCTTATAAAAAATTGCCCGCTTTTCAAAAATTATTTGATGAAGATTCTGAATGTGCTGAAATCGTCAAGCTTGCCCATAAAATCGAAGGGTTTATTCGCCAACCAGGCATCCACGCTGCCGGGATTATTTTAAATCAATCCCCGTTAATTGAAAGCTTACCTTTATTGCAACAAAGTGATAAGACAGTTACCCAATATGAAATGAATCATTTGGAAGCTCAAGGTTATTTAAAGATTGATATTTTAGGTTTAAAGAATTTAAGTATCATTGAATCGTGTCTTGCAATCTTACATCGCCAAGGTATTCAAGTTAAATTAAATGAAATCAATCTTGAAGATCCCCAAGTCTATAGTTTATTAAGAACTGGCTTAAACATGGGTATTTTTCAGCTTGAATCAGATGGAATGAAACGAGCGATGAAAACGATTCAAGTGGATCGCTTCAATGATTTGGTTAGTTTAATTGCCTTATATCGACCAGGACCGATGGATAATATCGAAAGCTATGCTAGAAGAAAACAAGGATTAGAACCCATTACATATTTAGACCAACAATTAAAACCGATTCTGAATCCTACCTTTGGTATTATTATTTATCAAGAACAAATCATGCAAATCGCTCAAACGATGGCAGGATTTACATTAGCAAAAGCGGATGATTTCAGAAGAGCAATTTCTAAAAAAGATAATGAAGTCATGTTGAGTTTAAAGCAGGCATTCATCGATGGTGCGGTTGCGAAGGGTTATAAAGCAGATCACGCGTTAAGTGTGTATAACCATATCCTTAAATTTGCCGACTATGGATTTAACAAATCTCATTCTGTGGCCTACGCGACGCTAACGTATCAAATGGCTTATTTAAAAACCTACTACCCCCATGCTTTTTATGCTGCGATTTTGAATGCATCTGCTGGTACTTCCGACACCAAACTGCTTAATTATTTAGATGAATTGAGAACGTTAAAAATATCCTTAACGCCCCCCAACATTCAATCTCCTTCTACTCAATTTATGATGGTCGATCAGCGATTAATCGCTCCCCTCACCTTGATAAAGGGTATTCATCCTACTTTGGTAGAAGGCATAATAAAAGTTAGATCGAAAGGTCCCTTTTTAGATTTATTTGATTGTGTCACTCGATTATTTCCTTTAAACATTACACTCAACCAGCACCTAGCCTTGATTGATGCAGGGGCCTATGATGGGTTTGGCATCAATCGCGCCACATTAAGAACCTCACTTCCTAATGCGATGAAGAATGCCGCGATTCAATCAACTTTCATGGATGAAGCCACCGGTTTACTACCCACTTCATCATTACCGAAAATGGCTTATATTGAATCCCAAGATTCTGCATTTGATAACTTAGAAAAGGAATTAGATGTCACCGGGATGATACTATCACAAAGTGTGATGGGCCCTTATCGATTAGACAAACAAAATCAAGCACTTATCACCATACAAGAGGCAAAGAAAAGTAATCAAGTTGTGATGACGGGTGGTTTAATTCGTACCATTCGAGTCGTGAAAACTAAAGCAGGTCAAACCATGGCTTTTATCACGATGTACGATGAAACCGACAAATTAGATTTAGTAATTTTTCCCAAGTTATATGAAAAGGTTGGTCTGCAGCTTGCTCGTGGTCAAATGATTATCGTGGTTGGAACCGTTGACAAAGAAAAGCAAGATAGTTTAATCGTAGATCAAATTAGGAATGTAAAATCATGAAGGTCTTAAAGATTATTGATGGGAATGCACTACTTTTTCGGGCGTATTTTGCTTCTAGTTATAGTGGAGTAAGCCTTACGACAAGTTCTGGAATTCCAACGAATGCTGTGTATGTTTTCGCCAATATGTTACAAAAGATTCTCTTTCCTGTTGATCAGGATGTCCATATTCTGGTGGCATTTGATACAGGGGAAAAAACCTTTCGTCATCAAGAACTAGAATCCTACAAAGCCCATCGCAAACCGGTGCCTGAAGATTTAATCCCACAATTCTCAATTGCTAGAGGATTATTAAATGCTTTAAATTTATTTACCTTTGAACAATCTGGATTTGAGGGCGATGATGTCGCCGGAACTGCAGCAATGTTGGGGCTTAAAGCAGGCATGGAAGTTGAAATCTACACTTCTGATCGTGATTTCTTACAACTCGTTCAACCTCATCTCACCGTTCATTTGATTCGCAAAGGTGTCAGTGAAATGGTAAAAATGACCCGCGAAAAAGTTATCGAAGAATATGGCATCACCCCTGAGCAAGTGCCGGATTACAAGGGTTTAGTTGGCGATGCGAGTGATAACTTACCTGGCATTCCTGGTATTGGAGATAAAACTGCTGTCAAGTTGCTGCAACAATTTTCAACATTTGAAAAAGTTCTAGAGGCCGCATCCACATTAAAGGGTAAAACTGCAGAAAATCTGATTACCCACCAACAATCCGGTATTCTCTCGAAGAAACTCGCGATGATTCAGACAAACATGAACTTGCCATTTCAATTAGAGCAAACTTTATATCAAGGAATTCAACAAGATCAATTTCTACAATTTGTGACGCAATACGAAATGAAATCCCTATTAGGGCGGTTTCAAAAGAAAACAAAAGAGACTGCCACTGAGCTCGTTTTTGAAAAAGTAAAAGCATTACCTGATGGAACGTATAAACAAATTAGTATTGTGCCTCTTATTAAGCAAGGTAATTATTTCCAAAGCACATTAGAAGGATGGGTCATCCATCACCAAAGTCAAACCTATCTCTTATCGCTTGAAGATAGTCAACACGATCAAGTTTGGCAACGCATCATGCAAGATAAAGAGGTTGAAAAAATCTCCTTTGATTACAAAGAACTCATCGTGTTATGTCATCGCTACCATATCCAGCTTGATGGACCCTTTTTTGACTGCATGTTGGCGACCTATGCTATCGAAGAAAACCCATCTTTAAATCGCCAAGCGGTGATGCAACAAGTTGGCATAACGTTAAGCGAAGATTTAGTGGAGCAATCCGTTCAAGTTGCCCAAGCTTTATTACCGATGAAGAACAAATTAGTGGAACAATTAAAAGAGAAACAACTGGAAAAAATCGTTTATGAAATTGAGTTTCCCTTAATCCCCGTATTAGCCTCAATGGAAATCGAAGGTATTCCCATTGATGTTCCCTATTTGAAAAACATGGAAAAAAATGTTGCAGAAAAAATTGATGATCTAAAAAAACAAATTTTTTCGCTCATGGGTCAAACGTTTAATTTAGATAGTCCTAAACAATTAAGTGAAATTCTGTTTACGACTTTACAACTACCAAACCCCAAAAAAGGATCAACCAATATTGAGGTATTAAAACAACTCAGCCCCTTACACCCTTCCATTTCATTCATTATTGAATATCGTAAATTTGCAAAATTACTTTCAACCTATATCAAAGCTTTGCCAGACATCAGTTACCCGGATGGAAAACTTCATCCGATATATCAGCAAGCTCAAACCACAACGGGCAGATTGTCATCGTATGATCCTAATATTCAAAATATTGCAGTCAAAGATGAAGATACTAAACTGATCCGCAAAGCCTTTTATTATCCAAACGAAGACGATGTTTTACTTTCTTTTGATTATTCTCAAATCGAATTAAGAATATTGGCCGAACTTGCCAATTGCCAACCGTTGATTGAAGCCTTTCATCAGCAAGAAGATATTCATACACTGACCGCAAAACGTTTATTTGCAAACGGAAGCGAAGTCACTCCATTAATGAGACGACAAGCCAAAGCAGTTAATTTCGGCATTATTTATGGTATCTCTTCATGGGGATTATCAGAACAATTAGGCGTCTCACCATCGGAAGCAAACCAATTGATTGATGCGTTTTATCTTGCCTACCCCGAATTGAAACAATATATGCAGTCATTAATTTTATCGCTACAAGAGCAAAAATTTGTCTCGACTCTATTAGGCAGACGACGTTATTTAAGGGAGATATCGGGTAGTAATTTTCAGGCTAGAGAATTTGCAAAACGAGCGGCGATGAATGCTCCGATTCAAGGGACTGCCGCAGATTTATTAAAACTTGCGATGATCAAAGTCGATGCTGCCTTAAAAGCAAAAGGGTTTAAAACAAAACTTATCCTGACGATCCATGACGAATTAATTTTTAAAACACCTCAAATGGAAATTGAAACCGTAATGCCATTAATTCAACAGATTATGGAAACTGCTTTACCACTCAAGGTGCCCCTTAAAGTAGATGGGCATTATGCAAAAACTTGGTATGATTTAAAATAGACATATGCCAGAACTGCCCGAAGTTGAAACTATTGTTAAAACATTACGTGCCTTAATCACCAATCAAACTATTCAGGCGATTGATATTTTTCATCCGAAGATGGTAAAACCTTCGGTATCACTTTTTCAAAAAAGTCTTATTGGAAAGAAGATTGAATCCATTGAAAGAATCGGTAAATTTATTCTTTTCTTTTTCAATGGAGATGTGGTTGTGATTTCCCATTTACGCATGGAAGGGAAATACATTGAAGCTAAAGAGCCTTCACAACCATTAAGTCGATTTGCTAGGTTAGTTTTCACTTTTACAGATGGAAGACGCCTTATTTACGATGATATGAGAAAATTTGGAACATTTGAATTGACGACCACATCCAAATATCGCCAACACCCCTCTTTAAAAAACCTTGGAAAAGAACCGATTGATGACATTGATGCGCAAGAGGTTTTTCAGTTATTTCACCGTTCTTCAAGACCGATGAAGTCTTTACTTTTAGATCAACGGATACTTTTAGGAGTGGGGAACATTTACGCGGATGAAATTCTATTTGCCTCAAAAATTCATCCTTTAACACGTGGTTCTGGTTTAACCCTTAGTCAGACCATCACAATCTTAAAACATGCAAAACGCATTCTTCATCAAGCAATTCGTGATGGTGGAACGCGCATTCGCACGTATGCATCCGGACAAAAGATTGATGGTGAGTTTGTTACAAAAATTAAAGCTTATGGAAGAGATGGTAAACCTTGTTTTGTTTGTTCACATCGAATAGATAAGATCATAGTGGGGGGTCGAGGTACGCATTATTGCCCTCAATGTCAACATCATCCAAAACTACCTTTTGTCATCGGTGTAACAGGACAAATTGCAACTGGAAAATCGACCTTAATGGAAGTTGGTCAAGCACTAGGAATCCCCTCCATCAATGCGGATAGCTTGGTTCATCATTACTATCAAACTAAAGAGGCTATTCGCCATCTTAAAAAAATATTTCCCGAAGCCATTGATAATCACGTTATCAATCGAAAAGTATTACTAACAAGCATGGTGAATGACTCTCGACGTTATCAACAATGGATTCAGATTTTATTTCCTGTGATCAAACAATTGGTTTTGCAAAAACTTCTCAAGATGAAAGCCAAGTTTGTTTTACTTGAAGTCCCATTATTATTTCAAAGTAAAATGGATGCTTATTGTGATGTCACCTTAGGGATAGAATCCTCAAGCGAAGATCAAAAGCAAAGATTAAGACGAAGGAATCCTGAATTTGCCGATTTGCTTTGGATTTTAAATGAAAGAAATCGATACCGTGATTACTTACCTTTTATCACACAACGTTTGACAAATCATGGTGATCTAGGTGCATGGAAAAAAACAACGACTCAGACTTTAAAAGCTTTGATTTCATGACTTTATAGTGGCATCATTGCCGGAAGATACATAGGTTTAGTTACGAGTTGAATGAGTTGAAGCCATTCGTTCATTAACATTCTCTTGTCTTTATAACCTTTAAACAATCCTTCGAGTTGCAATACTGGTACAGTACTGGTCACCATGGTCACTAGTCCCTGTTTTTGTCGAGCGATGAATAAGGGGATGAGTATCTCCGTTAACATATCCTCTGTTATGGGTTGTGAACCTAATCCATCAAGGATTAGAACTGAAAGTTTTTGCAGACGTTCAAGCTCACGATTGAATCCAAAGGCATCGATTTTTTTAATAGCCAAGAGTTTAAGTAATTGTATGTTGAAATCGATCATGCCCACTGTACCAAGTTCATTTAAAGCATAACGATAAGCAAAGATGCCTAAGGCAAAGGATTTTCCAGATTGGTGAGGACCAATCAAGGCTAATCCATCTGTCGTTTGTTTTTGTAAGACTTTCATCAAATAAACGTAGAGAGGTTTTTGTCCTTCCCTTTGCTTAAGAGATTCAAAGAGTTTTGAATCTTTCCATGCTGGATTAAAGTCATCATAAATAAGATACCTTGAAACCTTCAGTTGATCTTCTAACATGGGACATGGAGAAAATTTACGTTCTAAAAGACCAATCGCATTACGTTCCATCTTTACCACATAATGGCCTTGTGGTTTTAAACATTGACCCGCAAGTTTACATTGTTCCACTTCTTGTTGATCTAATTCTAATTTAAGTAAGGTCGATAAATGTTGTTGAATCTCTAAATCTTTAATTGCTAAAGATTCTAGAGTATTTTTCAACCATGGACTTTGTTTGACTTGTTGAATCGCTTGCCGAATCGCTTCTTCAAAATCATCTTGGATGATGGGTTTTGGATTGATGGGTTTCATTTTAACCCCTTCATTTTATTTTCTAATTGATCTAATTCATCTTCATCAACATCCGAGACGGGAACTTGATTTTCTGATTTTGCCGCTGGAATTGGTGGTTCCACGATTTCTTTTTTGGCAGGAGTTTTTGAAGTTCTTGGTTGATTTAATTGATAAAAATAATCCATCGTATCAATCGCATGCGTAACTTTTGCCCGTGTTAAACTACCTGCTAACTTTTCAACATATCTGGAACTTAAGACATTATTTTGAGTCGTTAGGACATGATGTATTAATGCATTAATAACACTTCCTGGTAAGGCATATTGATTTTGTAAACGAAGTAATAAACTAAAATCGGCTGGGGAAACCTCAGCACCTTCTTGTTTCATCATCAAAAAGTCGAGTGGTGACATCATTTCCATTTGATTGATTAAAGTAGCTTGGCTTGATGTTTCATGTAGTTGAACTTTTTGTTGTTGTCTTTGACGAATAAAGGAGGGTAAACGTTTTTCTTGCCTTGCTGCTTGCATGACTTTATCTAAATTTAAACGATGGTTGATATCTAAATTGGTTCCTACAATGTCGGCTGCTGCAAGTTCGTCTAAACCGGTTAAGGTGGCAATTGAAATCATTTGTTGAACATCATCCTGATGGAGTTTTTTCATATCAATTGAAAATTGATATTGAAGTTGCTCGGCAAATTTAATTTGGTCAAAAGGTTGTCTAATTTCTGCAAGAGATTTACCCTTTACATTTTGATTTGCTTGATTTAAAAATGCTGGATGATTTAGGTCAGGATGAAATACTTCGCCAAAACTAATCGAAACGTCTTTTGCTTGTTGTTCTAAGGGTGTGGAGGCATATTTTGCTTCGATTTTATTTAAGTAAAGTAAGTTTGTTCTTTGAATAAGTAACCCTTTTAAAATGGGATCTTCCATAAAAGCTTTTGGAGATTTAGGAGCATAGATTGAGAATGTGTAAAGGTTGGTCTTATCAAACAATTGGTGATAGGTTCTAATTAATCCAACCGCCTCTAACTGTAAGCGAGCTGAATGAAAGGTTTGTGGGGTAGCTTGAAAATATGATAAAAAAGTTGAAAAAATTACTTGGTTTCCTTCTAAAAGTTGCTCTTGTTCTTTCAAAGCACCATATAGACCCAAAGCCTCAATTCCGAGAAATGGGGCATAAGCTTGAAATAAAAAATCTAAATCTAATGAGGAAACCATAGATTCTGAACGAATTTGGATGAAATCTTGACTCGTAATAATTTTCATAGAAGTTATTATAAATTATAACCCATTCAATTGAAAAGAAATGTTAGTTTTAACCCGACAAAGTTTCATTGCTTAACCCCCTCAATTTTGATAGCATTATGAATGAAAAGAGAATCGAAAAAATGACACATTTTATGTTCGATGGTTATGGTGTAAAATCTACGATTCCCTTAGGGGATACCAACTTTATCAATCAAACGATTAATTTAGTCCTTTTTGATTTGAAAATTAAACCTATTTCACCAGCTTACTTACTTCCATATGATTATGGACTTGTCCCATTAGATGAAGGTCTATCAAGTTATATCTTTTTAGATGGCGGTCATTTAACCATTCACACCTTCCCTCTCAGAGGTTGCTATTTTGTTGATTTGTTTACACAAAAAGATCTTGATATAAAACAATTTCAAAAAGTATTACAAAAATATTGGCCAAGCGCTGAACAAAAAAGTCGCCTTTTTAGTGCCAATCGTAATGGTTCAAATCAATCCGAAGTATTTGATGCAAAAGCAGTTTTTGGACCTCATGTGATGGCAACTATTCAATTAAAGGCACCGATGAACTTAGAGACTTCAAACCGTTTTTTAGAATCATTAATTCAAGATATTGGCATGACGCCTATTACACGGGCATTTGGCTTATATAATCAATACCAACAACCTCAATATCTTTCAAGTATTGTCATGATTGCAGAATCTCACTTATCCATTCATATCGACTTAAAACAAAACATTATGTATTTCGATATTTTTTCTTGCAAGATGTTTGACTATGGTAGCATCCAAGGACGATTAGAAAAAATGGGACCATTAAAAAGCTGGCATGTCGTTGCCCGCGGAGAAAAACATGATCCTCGTTCGACCAAAAGAAAAGCAAAAAAACAAATTACATCAAAAGCTAAACAAGCTTTGAATTGGTGGAAAGAGTAATCATGAAACCTTTAAATATTGGTGTGCTTACCTCGGGCGGGGATTCACCTGGCATGAATGCTGCCATTCGTGCCATCATTCGTGCAGGCATAAGTCATGGACATCAGATGTATGCAATTTATAACGGTTATCGTGGATTGGTTGCTGGGCAAATTGAAAAAGTTGATCGGTCATTTGTCTCCCAAATCATCAATAAAGGTGGCACCATTCTTCGTTCTGCGAGATTACCTGAATTTATCGATGCTGATATTCGCCAAGAAGGTGTAAAACAACTTAAAAAATTTGGCATCAATGCTTTAGTTGTGATTGGTGGAGATGGCACTTATCGTGGTGCTAAAGATTTATCCGATATGGGAATCAATTGCATCGGTTTACCTGGAACAATCGATAATGATATTGCATGCACCGATTACACAATTGGATTTGATACCTGCCTTAATACGATCGTCAATGCAGTTGATAAGCTGAGAGATACCACGTTCTCTCATCAACGTTGTTCGATTATTGAAGTCATGGGGAATCGTGCTGGAGATCTAGCGATATATGCTGGGTTAGCATGCGGGGCAGAGTTAACCATTTCAGGTGATAATTTTATGCCTTTACATGAAATGATTGAGCGATTAAAATTTCAAAAAGCAACGAGTAAAAATCATGCAATGGTGATTGTTTCAGAAAAACTATTTGATTTACAAGAACTTGCAAAATTTATTCATCAGGAAACTGGTTTTGAAGTAAAAACTGAAGTATTAGGAAGAATTCAGCGAGGGGGTTCTCCTTCTGCTTTTGATCGCATTCTTGCCTCACGGATGGGCGAATACGCCGTGCAATGTTTAAACGAAGGGAAGACCAGTCGCTGTATTGGAGTTCGCGGACAACAACTCGTGGATTTCGATATTTACGAAGCACTTGCAATGCAACGCGCAAAACATACTGCCATCGTGAATGTGATTGATCGGTTGAAATAACATCATGTATCGAACAGATAAAAAAACGAAAATCGTCGCAACGATTGGACCTGCTTCTGAAAGTTATGAAAAACTTTTAGAAATGGTGAATGCTGGTATGAATGTCATGCGAGTAAACTTCTCACATGGAGATTACCCCACCCATCTTAAGAAATTTGAATTAGTGAGAAGGTTAGAAAAAGAAAAAGGTATTTTCATTCCCATCATGTTGGATTCCAGGGGACCTGAAATTCGCGTTGGTATGTTTGAAAATGATTCTGCTTTGATCAAGCAAGATAGTACAGTTCGAGTTAGCATGAAACCAGTGCTAGGAAATGCCAGTATCTTTTCCGTTTCCTATACCGATTTATATGATGATGTAAAAGTTGGCGATCAATTAAGAATTGATGACGGCAATTTAGCACTTCTGATCGTAGAAAAAGATTCTAGTCAACATCAATTAGTCTGTAAAGCTTTGAATACACATACGATTAAAAATCGCAAGGGACTCAACGCACCATTTGCAAGATTATCGATGCCATTTATATCTGATCAAGATGAAGCTGATTTTAAATTTGGCTGTGAACACAATGTCAATTATATTGCGGCAAGTTTTACAAGAAGAAAACAAGATGTCCTTGATATTCGAGCAATTTTAGAAAAATACGGAAAGCCTAATATTCAAATCATTGCAAAAATTGAAAACCCTGAAGGGGTTAGTAATTTAGAAGAAATTCTTGAAGTCGCTGACGGCATCATGGTGGCCCGTGGTGATTTGGGTGTTGAAATTGCCGCCGAACAAGTACCCATTGTGCAGAAAAGAATTGTCTCGATGTGCCGTCGAGTTGGAAAACCTGTGATTACTGCTACGCAAATGTTAGACAGCATGGTGAATATGCCTAGACCCACCAGAGCTGAGGTTTCAGACGTTGCAAATGCCATCTTAGAAAGTAGTGATGCTGTGATGTTATCTGCAGAATCAGCAAGCGGTAAGTATCCAGTTGAATCCGTTTCTATGCAGGCAAAAATTGCACAAACCATGGAACAAGAATTGGACTATTTAAAGATGTCCAATCAAGCCTATGAAAGTAGCAAAAAAATCAATTCAGATGCAATTGCAAACTCGGTTGCAAATACCGCCTTGCTCATTAATGCGCAAGCGATTATCACCTTTACTGAAACCGGCGGAGCAGCAAGAAGAATTGCGAAAGCTAGACCCTCTTGTCCCATTTTTGCTATTAGCGATCGACGTGAAACAGTCCTTTCACTTGGATTAGTCTGGGGCGTGTATGCTTTTTATGCGAAAACCCTACCTCAATTTATCGAAGATATGGAAGTTTTTGCAATCTTGAAAGCAAGACAAATTGGGTTAAAACCCGGGGCTAACATCTTATTAACTGGTGGTGTCCCTACGGGCGTTGGATCGACCAATTTTATGAAGATTTTAACGCTTAAGGATATCAAAGAAGAAGCTCTATGAAACATGTGATTGCCTTGGATATTGGTGGCACAAATTTAAGAGCTGCTTTGGTCAATGAAACATACCAAATTATTGAAATGGTGGTAGCCGCTACCCCTCTGCAAAATCTAAACGCCTTTTTAGAACAAGTCAAAAAGAGTGTTGATTCATTATTAAAAAAGCAACCCAACGTCTCTGCGATTGCATGCGGCGTTCCTGGAAGAGTAGATGAATCTGGTGGCATTGAAATTCTCCCTAATATTGGCATTAAAAACGTCCCTTTAAAAAGTTTTTTAGAAACTACCTATCACCTGCC
The DNA here is from genome assembly GCA_049419605.1 of Bacilli bacterium. GTDB lineage: Bacteria > Bacillota_I > Bacilli_A > RFN20 > CAG-826 > UBA970. The sequence goes on along the minus strand of JBMSKF010000003.1, from coordinate 5,814 downwards.
TGTCGTGATAAAAAATGATGCTGTCATGGCAGCAGTTGCAGAGGGAAACTTAGGTTATGGGAAGTTTTTAGAATCAAGTTATTTTATTACCATTTCAACCGGAATTGGTGCTGCTTTTATTGCAAACCATCAACTTAGACATAGTTCTGAAGAAGCTGGTCACATGCTGGTTAAATTAGGAAACGATTATGAAGAACTTGAAAAAGTTGCAAGTGGTCAAGGCATCGTTAAATTAGCTGCATTTCATGGCGTGACAATTCCTGATGCAAAAACTTTTTTTACTTTATATGGGCAGGGTGACAAAAGCATTAAACCAATTTTTCAAATTTGGTTAACTTATTTAACTGACTTTTTGAAATGGGTAGATCGTTACTATGCTCCGAAAGCATTTATCTTAACTGGAGGAGTCATGAAATCAAAAGATTACTTTTGGAATGACCTTCAAAAAGCGGTCCCCCATATTCCACTTGCCCTCGCTCAATTTGGGCAGGATGCTGGTATTATTGGGGCGGCAAATTTAGCGTTTGCATTGAAATAATTGCAGTTAATCAATTTCGTTATATAATAAATCTAGCGTTTGTGAAGCTTTGTGAAATGATATCGCGCTTAGAGAGTTAAGTTGCCTTGGTGAAATCTTAACCGCATCCCATTCCATATCACCACTTCCATTCAAAAAACGTATCGTTACTCGCGTTAAGAGTCATGAGTGTACATGCCAATCGCATGTAAATTAAGGTGGTACCACGCCAACGAAGCGTCCTTATTGATGGACGTTTTTTTATTTAAAAGGAGCAAATATGAACATTACACTTCCAGATGGCAAAATTATGAGTCTAAAACCCGGCATGACCGGATTCGATGTGGCAACACAAATTTCGCCCTCCCTTGCAAAGCGTGTCCTTGCCTACGCTATCGATGGGCAACTATATGATTTATATTGGCCGATACCTAAGGAAGGTCAATTTAAATTACTGACAGAAAAAGATCCAGAAACTTTAATGATGCTTCGCCATGATGCATCTCATTTACTAGCTCAAGCCATCATTGCTTTATATCCTGGAACCAAATTCGGCGTAGGACCTGCAATCGATGAAGGTTTTTATTACGATATGGATTTATCACAACCGATTAGTGAAGAGGATTTTCCAAAAATCGAAGCCAAAATGCTAGAGCTCGCTAAACAAGCTTTTCCTATCACAAGAAAAGAAATTTCTAAACAAGATGCCTTAACCCTCTTTAAAGATGATCCTTATAAAACTGAAATGATTCAAGCCTTAACAGGAACGATTTCTATTTATACGCAAGGCGCATTCACTGACTTATGCTTAGGACCTCACTTTATTAACACCAGTTATAATCAACATTTTAAGTTGTTAAATACTGCCGGTGCCTATTGGCGTGGTGATAGTAAAAATAAGCAACTAACGCGGATATATGGTACTGCATTTTTCAATCGAAAAGATTTAGATAGTTATTTAGTGATGCTAGAAGAAAGAAAAAAAAGAGATCACCGAAAACTTGGAAAAGAACTAGGTTTATTCATGATTTCGGATTTTGGACCAGGTTTTCCTTTTTGGCTAAATAAAGGCATGGTCCTAAGAAAGACGCTTGAAAATTTCTGGATTGATGTACATCGAGCGGCTGGTTACCAACTAGTTCAAACACCCACGATGTTGTCTAAAGAATTATGGGAAACATCTGGTCATTGGTTTAATTACCGCGATAATATGTATGTTTCTGAAGTTGATGAAAAAGAATATGCTATTAAACCGATGAATTGTCCAGGCAGTATGCTCGTGTACAAGAATGAATTTTATTCTTATAAAGATTTACCAATCCGGATGGGTGAATTAGGAAACGTTCATCGCCATGAAGCAAGTGGCGCATTATCTGGATTATTCCGCGTGCGTAATTTTACTCAAGATGATGCCCATATTTATTGCACCCCAGAACAATTAGAAAGCGAAGTTAGAGAAATCGTTAAACTCTTTGATTTCTTCTATAAGAAAGTATTCCAAATTGAATATGATGTTTATCTCTCTACTAGACCAGAAAACAAATATATCGGAACCCTTGAAACTTGGGAAAAATCCGAAAAAGCTTTAGGTGACGCCCTCACAGGAATGGGGAAAACCTTTAAGGTTAATCCAGGTGATGGTGCTTTTTATGGGCCTAAATTAGATTTTAAACTCAAAGATTCTGTTGGAAGAACTTGGCAATGTGGAACCGTTCAACTCGACATGAACAATCCTGAACGATTTGATTTAACTTATATCAATGAAAAGAATGAGAAAGTTAGACCCGTGATGTTACATCGGGTAGTTTATGGTTCATTAGAACGATTTATTGGGATTTTAATTGAACATTATGCCGGTGCTTTTCCTACCTGGTTAGCCCCTGTTCAAATAAAAATTCTACCAGTCAATCAAAGTATCCACCTTGACTATAGTTATGCATTAAAGAAAGCTGCTGCAAAATTAGGATTAAGAGTTGAAGTCGATGCAAGTAATGAAAAATTAGGTTATCGTATCCGGCAAGCCCAGGTGGAAAAAATTCCTTATTCTGTTGTCATCGGTGATAAGGAACGAGACGGGAATTTAGTAACGTATCGCCCTTATGGATCCGAAGAACAAATTACAGTTTCGCTTGAAGTATTTTTACAAAAAGTTCTCAAGGAAGTGACCGATATAACTAGCTTAAGGATTGAATGATTGACATTTAACTTACGTGTGTTATATTAACTATTGTAAAAATAGAAAGTAGAGGCGTCCGCTTCTCACCTGATTCTGATTCAGAATGGGTCAATCGCTAGGAATTTAACCTTCTAAGATTGAATAATGGACGCTGCTTGCGTCCATTTTTATTTAAAAGGAGCGTGATCCATATAGCTTACATGAACGTCCCAGTTCGACCAGACAAAAAAAATAATGGTGACCTCATTAACAATCAAATTCGTTTTCCTCAAGTTCTCGTCATTGATCAACATGGAAAACAACTCGGTGTGATGAATAGCTACCAAGCGAATCAACTCGCTGAACAAGCAGGTCTAGACTTATTATGTGTGGCACCAGGTGCAAAACCACCTGTATGCAAGATTCTAGACTATGGTAAATATCGCTTCGAACAACAAAAGAAAGCGAAAGAAGCTAAAAAAAATCAACACATCATCGATATCAAAGAAATTCAAATTAGTCCGCAAATCGGTGAACATGATTTACAAGTCAAAGTTAAAGCAGCTATTGGATTCTTCCAAGATGGTGATAAAGTTAAACTTGTCCTCCGTTATAAGGGGCGTCAAATGGCACATCAAGACTTTGGGATTGATATGGTCAACAAGTTTATTGAAGCCGTTAAAGAAGTATCCGTGGTTGAAAAAAAACCAGAACTTGAAGGGAAGTTATTAATAACGATCCTCGCAAGCACCGTCAAAAAGTAAAGGAGCTATCAATGTATGGCAAAAAAATATAAATTAAAATCAAAACGTGCCTTAATGAAGCGCGTGAGAATGTCGAAGAGTGGTAAACTCATTCGCAAATCTGCGTATACTGGTCACTTATCCCGCCACAAGACTTCAAAACAAAAACGTCAAGCAAGAAAATCACGGCAAATCTCAGCATCTGATTACAAGCGAATTAGAGCTTTGTTAGGCCGCTAGGAGGGATAAATCATGAGAGTAAAAGGTGGTACTGTTAGTCGGGCTCGTCGTAAACGTGTATTAAATCGCGCTGAAGGTTATTTTGGTGCAAGACATCGTTTGTTTAGAACTGCTAAGCAAGCCGTCATGCGTGCAAGATTGTATGCATATCGTGATCGTCGCACCATTAAAAGAGATTTCCGTAAATTATGGATTAAACGCATTAATGGCGCAGTTCGTGCTTACGAATTATCTTATAGCCAATTCATGTTTGGTTTAAAACAAGCTGGCATAACTGTCAATCGTAAAATGTTATCCGAATTAGCAATCCATGATGAAGCAAGTTTCAAAACTTTAGTGGAAACAGCTAAGAAACATTTAAAAGCTTAAGTTAAAGAATTTAAAAACTCGGTTGTACAACCGAGTTTTTTATTTGCTTTGTTGGGGAATCATTAGTTTTTTTAGAAGATTGGTGGCTTCTTGATTAGCTTTTTCAAATTTGCCTTCAAAGAAGGCTTGTTCTGCAAGGGCAATTATTTTTTGATTATCCGTGGTACGATGCCGATCCTTATTTGCTGTGAGTAAAAGTTTTTCAGTTTCAATTGCCAATTTAATGGTTGCATGAATTCGTTGCACCAAAGCTTGTCCTTCTTGTTTAACCAACAACAGGTTTTGTTGCACCACATTCATATCAATTGGTAACAAACTTAAAGCATCCACGATTTGTTTTAGATTTTGATAAAACGTAGTTAATTGATCATCAAATTGTTCGGTGAGCGTCTGCATATTAAAATCATCAAGCGCTTTTTCTGCATCCTTAAACTGTAAAAAATATTGATTAACGGAAGCATAAGCTTCTTGGGATTGGGTTTTTAGGGATGCTAAATATCGAGAAAATTCATCCAGTTTTCGTTCACCAATATCCGCTTCTTTCTTCAAAATATTGATTTTATCGACTTGTAAGGTATAGGGTTGTTTGGTTCCTGCAAGAACTAAGGTATCAAGACCTCTTTTAGTTTGATTGAGTCGCGAAATGAGTTCTTTGATGGATTCCACTTCGGCAAGACGTTGATGCTCAAGAACATAAATTTCTTTAATTTTAGGCAAACCAGAATTTAATTTAGAAAAACGTCTTTCTAAGTTATTAACGGCTGCATAGGTCGCTTCATAATCTTGATCAAACGTCACTTTAGCTGCTTTTTCTTTTTCAAATAAAGGATAAAAACTCTCTATTTTGTCTCCGATAGCATTGAGTAAAACTTCCATCCCAAAAACATCAAAAACTGCAATCCTAGTTTGCATTTTTTCTAATTCATCTTTTGCTTTTGATATCGTATCTTTAATTAATAAATGATGCAGAGGATACCCTTGTTTTTGCATAGTATCTGAAGTTTCAACTAATGTTTTTATTTTTTCAGGAATAACATTCGCAAGTAAAACACAAATTCTAGGTAATTCTTGCATCAAACCTAAAATTTTCTTAATCGCTTTTGTCATTTTCGCAATCATCTGTTGAATATCATCGTATTCACCCGCATCCATCTTTTGGTCAATAAAATTAACTTGATCATCAAGATATTTAAATAAATTATTAAATTGAGGTTCAACCAAACTTAATTGATTGATCTTGCCAAAATACTCACTGCGGAGATGGCGAATCAATTCTTTGACATCGGCGATTAAAACTTTCGTATCTTCTTCTGGTTTCATGATCATCGTAAGGTCTTGCATTAACTTTTTAACAGCACTTTCAAAAACATCTAAAGTAATGCGTGTTGGTTGATAAAGCGCGTTGAAAGATTTACCGTCGCTATCCTTAACATATTGGGCAAGTTTATGAAGTTGATCTTTTGCCTTATTATCAAGTTCATTTTTAATCATGTCATGCGTTTTAGAAATGCCATCAAAATAACTAAAATATTCAAGATTGTGTTTAGAAATCTTCTCTAGACGTTGATAAATGGCGGCCGCTTGAACAAAAAACAATGCATGCGTATCTTGGTATCGCTTTTCTAGTTCTTGAAATGGTTTTTTAATGAATAACATAGGGATAGATATTTTCAATATATCATATTCAATTAACTTGCGATGATTGACATCATCGTCTGATTTTTGTATAGTATGAAAGCATGTCAAAGCATGCATATACCGCTTGTCCGACCGCTAAGACCAATGGAACA
>JBMSKF010000002.1:0-111567 GCA_049419605.1 Bacilli bacterium | reverse complement strand
TTCATTTTCTTAAGTCCATCATCCATACTTCTTTTGTGAAATGTTGTTTAAAATGCTCGAGAATTCGTTGTGCGATTTCTTGAGAATCAGTCAATGCTATCATTGAACCACCGAGACCGCCACCTGTTAATTTTGCTCCAAGGGCTCCTAGGCGAATCGCTTCCTCTACCATTTCATCTAATTTTGGATGGGAAACTCCTAATTCTTGTAAATGAAAGTGAGTTTGATTGATATACTTTGCGACCTCTTCAATACTTGATTTTTCAATAGCTTCTTTGACTAATATTCCCATCAATCCGATTGATTCAAGATGACCTTGCGCTAGATTTTGCGTAAATAGTTTTGCAACTTTACCTACCGCTTCTTTGGTACTGCCTTTGATACCGGTATTCGCAAGAATTAAATAACCGGGTAAATGGATTTGGATTTTTTCAGGTTCTTTTCCTTTGATAAAGTACCAAGCATGATCCCCAGTTGTCGTTAACGCATCAATGCCACTTGCTGCACCATGAACTAGTTTTTCTGCAAGTTGGGTCTTTTCAAAACGTAATTGAGGGGATAGTTCGAATTCTGAAAGATCATATAATGCTTGAACAATTGCACCACTAATTGCGGCACTACTTCCTAGACCTGCAGAATTGGGAATATGATTTTCGATTTCTACATTGACTGGTCCATAATGCAACGAAGTACGAAGTTCATCAACTAAAAATTTAATAAATAATAGTTCTCCAGGAATGTTATTCATAGGCCCTTTAAATAAAGTAGAAGATAAAAAATCTTCATCATTTAAAGAGACACGAACTCGAGTTTGAAGTGGTAAAAAAGGCAAAGCAATCCCAGGGTGACCATATACAACTGCGTGTTCACCAATCAAGATAATTTTCGCGTGAGATAAACCTAAACCTGTTGATTTCATATCTTCTTTATTTTACCTTATTCAAATCAAGCATCTAAAGATTAATTTTCTAAATTTATGTTAGAGTTTTATGAACAGGGTATTTTATGAAAAAAATTAAAACATTCATCACTATCATTTCGCTATTTGCAGTTACTGCATGTGGAGGGACTTCGTTTCCTTCTGAATCAAGTCAATCAGAAATCAATCTTGATGAACTTAGTAACCAACCCAACCAATCCATGCTCAGGTCTTTGGCAAATATGATGACCAGTCCTGGAGAGGCCATGAGAACCACTTTAGATGTGGATGCAGAAATCTATTCTCAAATCGTATTGCCAAACTATCAAACCGAAAATACTTTTCAAATTGCGGCTACCGCTGAATTCGAAGTGAACACTCCGGAAACCGGTAATGGCAATGCTGAATTAAATATAGATTTTGAAAGATTTGCATTATTATCATCAAACCTCTTTGGTGATCAAGGTTTTGATTGGACAGACGAAATTGTCGTTGAAAATCAAAGCGCTAAGGTTTATTTCGAAGAAGGGTTAGCTTATATCGACCTCTCGGAAGATGCAACCACCATCGCACGTTTATTATTTCCATCAGCAAATCGTGAATTTCCAACCCAATTTAAAACAACAATAGATCTAAATGAATTAACGGGAAGTTTGATACCCCAATTAACAGAAGATAATATCGATCTTTGGATTGAAGCGTCTTTACCCATGGTTGATTCACTTAATTTACTGAATAAAACTTTAACAGGTTCAACACTCACGGTTCGCTATGAAATTACCCAAGAAAATTTACCCCTTATTTTGGAAAACATGTACCTTGGAACGAATTCAAGAGACCAACTTAATGATGAAGAGAATGCGTTACTAGACGAATGGTTAGAAGAAAGTTTAGCAGGGATTACACTTAATCAATTTCAAATATCTTTCAGCGTGAATCTCATGACCAACCTGTTGGAAAGTTTATGGGTAGATATCGATGTTGAAAATCAATATCGGTATGAACTTAACTTACCAGTCTATGATCCCGAAAATCCTGAAGCGGATGAATATGGGTACATAGAAGGCGATCCATATACTTTAGAGTGGACCTATCATTACGCTGTTGAATTGACAGCACAAATGGAAGTTTTAGCAGATTCCATCACTCTAATTGCCCCCATCAATAAAGAAGAATATGAACTGATTGATTTAGACGCTGAAGATCCAAATTTATTCTAAAATTAACCCTTTATTTTTCGGCAACAAATTAATTAAAATCGATTACAATGCTACTTGGGTATCACACTGTGGTTCCAAATTTAACACGCATTCAATCTACAAGTTTCCTTAAACTCTCGCTTCCCTTAATTCTAGAGGTGACCTTTGTCATTGTTGTTTCGAATTTAGTGGTTTGGATGCTTTCAGCATACGATGCTTCTGTTGCTGCAGGTGTTTCCATCGCCGGCCAAATAAATAACACCATCTTTTTATTCTTTTCTATTGTTTCAATGGGAGCAGGAATTCTAATGGCGCAATCCGTTGGTGCAAAGTCCAATCATCGTCGCCAAGATATTTTTTCAACCTCATTATTTTTTGCAGGTTTGTTTGCGATCATTGGCACGATCATTTATTTTATTTTCTATCGAGAAATCTTTTCTTTTTATCAACTAGAAGAATCCGTTCAAGCTTTTGCGGAACAGTATGGTTTAATTCTTGCACCTTTCTTTTTCCTAAACGCTTTGTTTTTAGTATTTAATCAAACTTTATACGCTCACGGAAAAACTTTAGAAGCCTTTATCGCCTTGATTTTTTGTGATTCAAGTATTTTAATTTTTTCTTATTTGTTAATTTTTGGCGTTCCTGTTTTAGGCATTCCTAGTCTTGGCGTCATTGGAGCCGCGATTGCAATTGTTGTTGGTCGTGTGATTTATTTTTTCGGTTTAGCATTTTTTATCCATCGAAAACTTCAGCTTAAATTTTCCGTTCCTCTAATCAATCCATTTAAAACTAAAACGACAAAACTTCTCTTTAAAGTTGGTTCACCGGCTGTTTTTGAAAATATTAGTTATACGTTTTTTATGATTTTAATTACACGAATTGTGGCAAGTTATGGTACCAATGCGTTAGTAGCAAAGGCATATTTCGACTCGTTAGCAATGTTTACTTATTTCATCATGGCAGCATTAGCAAACGCAAGTGCAATCAAGGTGGGGCAGCTTGTTGGTGGTGGAGAATTTGTTGAAGCAGAAAGCACGATAAAATATGCCCTACGGATGTCTTTTATTTCTACATTAATACCTTCGTTATTATTAGCTATTTTTATGGGGGTAATCGCCACCTTATTTAGTCAAGATCCCATTGTGATTTCATTGATGGTGACGATGGCGTTTATTGATATTGGTTTAGAGTTTGGCCGGGTATTAAATGTAGTAGTCAACCGGGCAATCAAAGCGAGTGGGGATGCTCGTTATCCTTTAATCTCAATTATCATTGTGGAATGGATCATCATTCTTCCACTTGCTATTTTTTTTGGAAATCAACTTCAGCTTGGTTTGATTGGTATCTGGATTGCATTAGCCATTGATGAATTGATACGCGGTATTAATTTATGGTTTCGATGGAAATCAAAGCGATGGCAACATAAATCCGCAAAGCTCAATCAACATATTCACGCACAAGAAACTAACTAAAGAAATAGTATTTGTTATGATATGAGTATGAAAACTAAAAATATTTCTTTTAAAGACGAAGCCATTGAATTACTCCAATCTCGCGGGGTTTCCCTTGATGAAATTGTCGACTGCGTATATTTTTTACAACAAGAATATCATCAAAATCTAGATAAGAAGGTTTTAATGGAATCCGTTTTATCCGTGCTTGACAAAAGAGAAGTCCAATTTGCCTTAATGACTGCTATTGAACTTGATATTCTTACAGAAAAGAAACGCTTTGAAAACAAAAATCTTGAAGCAATTATTGCAAGGGATGAAGGATTGTTTGGGACAGATGAAGTATTAGCCTATGGTATATGCAACCTATATGGTTCGATCGCGTTAACTAATTTCGGATTTATCGATAAACAAAAATATGGGGTTGTCGCAAGATTGAATGAAGAAGGTAAGCAAGGTTTGAAGTGTCATACATTTTTAGACGATATGGTTGGGGCAATTGCTGCTGCAGCTGCCAGTAGATTTGCCCACTCATAAAGGTATTAAAAACCAATTAGAATCAATGGAACATTTAAGAATTCTCAGTTTCACGAATATGCTCTTCTATTTTGCCAATTTCCTCTGGATTCTAGAATTTTTAGTGTTTCGAAATCGGCAAAAAACAGGTCAAATAAAAGAACATCAATCATTTTGGTGGTTATCTGCTTCCATCATGATTGTGATCGGAATCACGATTGTTTTTTCTCGAATGAATGTTGGTTTGTTAAGGGATTATGACGGCTATCCATCGTTTCAAGGTTTAGCGTTGATTTTGTATAGCGTTGGCTTATGGTTACGTTATCGTGGATCTCAATTATTGGGTAAACACTTCACACGCCACGTTGCGGTATCTGCATCGATGGAATTAGTTTCCACCGGACCTTATCGTTACTTGCGGCATCCACTTTATTTAGGATTATTTTTGATTGTGATCGCCTTCCCAATCTATGTTGGTAATCTATATGCTTTCATCATTTCCGTTCCACTTTTGTTGGTGTTGTTTTCGTGGAGAATGAAAATTGAAGAAAACGCACTACGGTTAATTCATCCCTCGTATCCATCATGGGCTAAGAAAAGATATCGGTTTATCCCATTCATTTATTAAGATGAAAGAAAAAAATCGCTGCGGTTGGGTCAAAATGAATAACCCACTTTACGTTCAATATCACGATGAAGAATGGGGAAAACCAATCTTTGATGATCAACGGCATTTTGAATATCTCATGTTAGAAACGTTCCAAGCAGGCCTTTCCTGGGAAACAGTTTTAAATAAAAGAAGGGCTTATCAAAAGGCAATGTGGTATTTTAATGCAAAAAAAATAAGTCTAGCAACCACAAAAGATATTGATCAATGGATGACAAATCCATCTTTAATTCGCCATCGTGGTAAATTTATTGCCGCAATCGAGAATGCAAAGATTTTTCTTTCGATTCAAAAAGAATTTCAAAGTTTTCATCAATTTTTAATCACATACTTTCCAAAAGGAATTAAAGTCAATCGCCCTAAGAGTCTAACGGAATTACAAAGTGAATCCATTGAATCAATCGAAATTAGTAAGGCATTAAAAAAGCGCGGTATGAAATTTGTGGGTAGCAAAATCATTTACGCGCATTTACAGGCTATTGGATTGATAGACGATCACATTGTAGGATGTTTCTGCAAAACTAAATCTTAATAAGTACTTTGTCACCGTTTTTTTGTTGTATATCAACAAGCACGAGTGGCTTGTGGAACTTTCTTAGTCTTTTAATTTGTTGTATCAGTAATTTTCTTTTTTCTCTAGGAAAGGTTTTACCTTCGTAGCGAAAATACTTTAAAAATGTATTCAAGACCAAGGGACCTGAAGGTAACCAAATGGATAATTTTATTTTTTGATTTTCCTTGATGAGGATGCGCACAAGTTATTCCACCACAATCTCAACAAAATCCCCGTCTTTGGTTTCGATTTCCACAATCTTGCCAATCACACCTTGTTCCACAAGGGCCATGATTTTGTTAATGTCGATGTCCTTGAGAACATCTTTGCCATCAACTTTAGGAGTGACGCCCATGTCTAAAGCAACTTTTACAAGCGGTAACGGTAAATTAACTTTAACTTTGTCACCATCACTTGATAAGACGTTGATTCTAAACACCATACGGTCCATATCTTTTTTGTTTTTATTTACTACATCCACAGAGGGTTGCTTCTCGTGGCCTAATAAATAATCAACCGATGTATCAAAGATCTCGGCAATCGTTGATAAAAGGGTGACATCTGGAAAGGAAACATCTTTTTCCCATTTGCTTACAGCCTGGGGAGAGACGTTTAGCTTCTTCGCAAGTTCTTCTTGCGTCCATGCTTTTTTCTTTCTTAACTCTGTGAGTCTTTGTCCTAACGTTGTTTTCATCTTCTGTCCTCTTTTCTACCAATATTATTGATGATAATCATTTCCATTCCTAACGATTGTTAGTTGATAAATTCATCAAAAATCACCTACAAGTTGATTATAGAACAACCTACAGTTGAGTAGTGTTATTTTTGTAATTTAATTGGCGAATATTTCCTAGATGTTTTATAATCTTAAACGTTGAGACTTCCTTTCATGAAACAAGCTCTCAACCTAGGAGGTATGGTATGAAATCAAAACAAATCCATCCAGATTTCGAACGCGTTTTGTTAAGTGAAAAAGACATTGAGAGCATTTGTAAAGATTTAGGTGAACAATTAAATAAAGATTATGCGGGTAAGGTTCCCACTATCCTAGCAGTCTTAAAAGGCGTGACGCCCTTTCTCACCGATCTATCAAAACAATTTAAGTTTTATTGTGATTATGAATACGTGGCATCAAGTAGTTATCATGGGGGTGTTGTCACTTCCAACTGGGTTGAAATTTATTTATGGCCAAGGTTAACACTTCGAAATAAAGATGTACTGATTATTGAAGATATTGTCGATTCGGGATTAACCATTCAAAAGATCAAACAAAAAGCATTGAGTGAGGGCGCAAAATCAGTCAAAGTGGTCACTTTACTTGATAAACCAGAAGGGCGAAAAACAAAATTTATTCCGGACTATATTGGTAAGACGATTCCTAAATTATTTGTCGTAGGATACGGTATGGACTTTGATGAAAAATATCGAAACGTTCCCTATGTTGGTGTCCTTAAACCCAGCATGATTAATATGAATCCCAAGGATTATCCTTGGAAAAAGGAAGACTAACCATGGATTTAAAAAATTACATTGCAGCGGTTCAAGATTGGCCAATTAAAGGCGTTTCATTTAAAGATGTAACGCCATTATTAAAAAACGGTCCAGCATTTCACGATGCGATTCAATCACTTGCAAAGATTGTAAACCGTTACCAACCCGATGTAATCGTCTCTCCTGAGGCGCGTGGTTTTATCTTTGGTGGCGCTGTCGCGAGTCAATTAAAAATTCCATTTGTTTTAGTGAGAAAAGCTGGAAAATTACCAAGAAAAGCCATTGAAGAAAAATTCACTTTAGAATATGGGCAAACCAGTTTATTTATGCATGAAGATGCAATTCAAAAAGGACAACGTGTATTAATTTTAGACGATGTACTTGCCACCGGTGGCACCTCAGTAGCAATTGCAAATCTTGTGAAACGGTTAGGTGGAAATGTGATTAGTTTTACTTTCTTAATTAACCTGACTTATTTACCTGGTGAAGCCAAACTCAAACAACACGGCTTTCCAGTTGACTTTGTTTTATCCTATTAACCTTCTTCGCCGAATAAGCGATCACCAGCATCACCCAACCCTGGGACAATGTAACCTTTTGAATTAAGTTGTTTATCTAAAGACGCTAGATAAATATTAACTTCTGGATGATGTTTTAAAACGTTATCAATGCCTTCTTGGACAGCAACTAAACCTAAGTAGGTAATAATTTTGGCACCTTTTTTCTTAATCAAATCAATGGCCTGAATTAATGTGCCGCCTGTGGCAAGCATAGGGTCTAAAATAAATACTTCTGTGGATGCTTGAATTTTAGGCAACTTGACTAGATATGACTTAGCCTTCAATGTGGTTTCATCTCTAACAAAACCGATATGACCAACTTTTGCTGTGGGTATCATTTCTGTGAATGCATCTAACATTCCCAAACCCGCGCGCATGATGGGAACAACCAAAACATCGTTTGCAAGTTGATGACCAACCATATCAGAAACAGGTGTAATGATCCCTTTCTTTTCTAATGAAAGGTGGTGAGTGGCGGGAAAGACAATCATTTGCGTGATTTCTTTAACTAAGGTTCTGAAGTAATTATTATGGGTTTGTTTATCACGTAAAATAGTCATTTTGTGATCAATCAAGGGGTGTTTCACAATATAAGGATTTTGCTTCATGTTCATTACCTCTAAAGACATTGTATTATCTTTCGCAAAATGATTTTGTTAAGATATGAAAGATGAAAAAAGATTATTTTGTATCCGCGGTTGCCTATCAAGGTAAAATTCGCGCGATTGCCACCACGACTACCCAATTAGTACAAGAGGGTTGTAAGCGACACCAAACCTTACCCACTACGTCTGCTGCATTAGGGAGAACCTTAACTGCAGGCATTTTATTTGCGAGCAACTTAAAAGGCGAAGAAAAATATACTATTCGCATCGCAGGCAATGGACCGATTGGGGAAATTGTTGTAGATGCTAATGCTTACGGAGAAACCAGGGGATATGTCCACAATAGTCAGATCCATTTTCCCGCGAACGCAAAAGGAAAATTAGATGTTGCTAGAGCAGTAGGTACCCAGGGCATTATTTCAGTGGTGAAAAGTTTTGGTTCAGAATATAACTTTACCGGACAAACACCGATTATTTCTGGTGAAATTGCAGAAGATTTAGCATCCTATTTAGTCAACTCTGAACAAATTCCATCTGCACTCGCATTAGGAGTCTTGGTCAATCCAGATGGTCAAATTGCCGCAAGTGGAGGTTATCTTATTCAAGCCATGCCTGGATGCGATGAGGCGACTTTAACTCATGTTGAAAACGCAGTTAAAAATGCTAAGCCTATTTCTAGTTTGTTATTTGATGGCCTATCGCCTGAAGATGTTTTAAAATCACTCATTCCTGAAAAGGAATTAAACATCTTAAGTACAAAGGATATCGCTTTTAAATGCACATGTTCAAGAGAAAGAACAGAATCCACTTTAAAATTATTAGGTAAAGAAGAATTACAGGATATGATTCGTGTCCAACATGGAGCAGATGTCCATTGCAATTTTTGTAGCGAACATTACGCTTTTTCAGAACAAGATTTAAAAAATATTATTTTGCTTTTAGATCAGCAGTCGCATTAAGTTGTTGATAAGCAACGGCAACTTCACTTGCAACTTTTGCATTATGTTTTACTAAAGCAATATTACTTTTCAAAGAATCGCCACCAGTCAATGCTTTGACTCTAGCAAGTAAGAATGGTGTTAATGTTGCTCCTTTAATATGTTGTTCTTCAGCTTCTTTAGTTGCTGTTTGAATTGCTTGATTAATCGTTCTCGCATCCATTTCATAGGCAATAGGAATAGGATTTGCAATCAAAATCCCTTGACCAAGTTTTAATTGTTTTTGAGTTTTCATGAGTGAGGCGACTGAAGAAGGTTGATCACAACGAAGGGATAGTTTTAAACCACTTTTTGAATGATAAAACGCTGGAAAGTCATCGGTTTGATAACCAACAACCGGAACCCCCATGGTTTCTAAATATTCTAAAGTTTTCGGCAAATCAAGAATCGCTTTTGCCCCTGCAGAAACCACCGTGATTGGGATACTTGCAAACGCTTCAAGATCGGCAGAAATATCAAAAGAGGTTTCTGCACCTCGATGAACCCCACCGATACCCCCTGTTGCAAAAACGTGAATCCCATTCATCCACGCTAAGTACATCGTTGTAGCAACAGTCGTTCCGCCAGATAACCCATTGGATAAAACGTAAGCTAAATCTCGTTGAGAAACTTTTCGAATATTTTTACTTTGAGCAAAACGAGTTAAAGATTCTCGATCTAAACCAATATGGATAACGCCGTCTAAGATTGCAATCGTCGCTGGGGTAGCGCCTGCATCTAAAACAACTTGTTCAACAGCCAATGCTGTTTCAAGATTCTCAGGATAAGGCATCCCATGACTAATGATGGTGCTTTCTAAGGCAACAACCGGTAATCCTTTTCTTAACGCCTCTTCGACATCATGAGCTACAACTATTTTCATAAATTTCTCCTTATACACTAAATGATTGGAAGAAGCGTTCAGCATTCTTTCTCAAGTACCAACCTGCCAAAATAATACCTAAACCTTCAACCAAACTAACTATCAAAAGTCTGATCTCAAGACTGAATCCCGCAAAAGGATCAAAAACCAACCAAAGGAGCGCACCTAAAATTGCAAATCCACCAAAGACAGCAACTAGGGCAGCCAAGCTTTGTTTAACCACTTCTACCTCTTGATGATAATCAAATCGAGGAAACCACAAATTTAACACCATAAAAAAGCATGATAAAAGGAAGGTGAATAAAATCACGATGATAAGAAATAAAATTGAATGTAATACATTGAATTCAAATAAGTAAATTCCCACAACACTGGCTAGCATTGCTACAGGAATGGTTAACAGCAAGTTGAAATAAATTTTGGATTGAATGATGGTCCAAGCTTGGACTGGCAATGACTTGATTAAATTTATATTTTTACCTTCTAAAGACAAACTGATAGCAGGCGTGTAAACCGTAGATAATGAAAACCCTATGACAATAAAGATAAGCCACAATGGCTCAAGCCCTATCGCAACTATCATTTGCCGAAATTCATCAATCGTAGAAGGGAAGAATAAACTCACGATACTAATCGTTAATAACATTAAAATTCCAAAACCAGTATTAATAAAGTAAATGGAAGTACCGACAAATCTTTTCCATTCTTTGTTGATTAAATGAGACATTAAAGACAGAGCACGTTGAGGGACTTTTTCATTTGGTTTATAGATGAAAAGATTTCGTTGTTGGTTGATTTTGAGGATGGAGTGACTCATCACAACAACAAAACCAATCAAAATGACTATATTAAATGATAAAAATAAGATTAAGGACACAACATCCATTTCTTCAATTGCCACTACAAACCAATCATTTGCAAACGTTAAACCATCTAGATTCGCTAACCAATTTGGAGGAATAATTTCGTTTGAGACAAAACTAAAAGAAGCAAAACTCAAAATGAATAAAACAGAGAATATTGTTTGTAAAACATTTGCATGCACCCAACGTTGAGTAATTTTTCTTAACACAAAAGAAACCAATGACCCTAATAACATTAATGGAATGGGTGCAACCATGGCCATCGGTAAAAAGAAAAAGAATTGCAGGAACGAAGTCTCACTGACATACCACCAAACACCATAAGTTGGCAAAACCATGATGAGAGAAAATAGATAAACAAACACGAGCATGATTGAAATTTTTGCAAAAATAATGACGCGTTGAGGAATCGGTAGAGGACCTAATAAATCGAAGTCCTTGTATTGAAATAAATACCCTTGAGCTTGAAAGAAACCAAATAAGAAGCCAAGACCAGCAAGATTACCTACCACCTGATAAAGCATTTGTGATAAACCATCTTGAAGAATTAGACCTTTGGCAATTTCGTATTGAAGGAGAGTGTTAGAAAATGCCGTGACACCAAAAGCATAAATTAAAACACCCACCATGAGTAAGCTTTGCAATTTAGACCGAGCAATTTTTTGCCCAAATAATCTTCTTAAACTTAATCTTTCTCGAATAAACGTTTGCAACAACAAACCGTACATTAACTTAACTCCATAAATAAGGATTCGAGGTTTTGTTTACCTAATACCTCTTTAGTTAATCCTTGATGGATGATTTTTCCTTGCTTAATAATGGCAATTTTATTGGTTAATTTTTCCACCACTTCAAGAACATGACTAGAAAAGAAAATACTCATGCCAGATTGAGTCATGGTTTTAAAGACTTCCTTCAAGACAAAACTCGCCTTTGGATCTAACCCAACAAAAGGTTCATCTAATAAAAGTAGCCGAGGACGATGAATGAGTGCGGCAATCAATGCTGTTTTTTGTTTCATCCCATGAGAATAAGTACTGATGGGTTGTTTTAAAAAGGGGAGCATATCAAAACTACCACCATATTGTTGAATTAAGGCTTGTCTTTCTGTGATAGAAACTTTAAACACATCGGCAATGAAATCAATATATTGACGACCAGTTAACTGTTCATATAAATCTGGATGATCAGGCACATATGCGATTTGCGATTTAAAAGCGAGGGGATCCTGGTTGATGTCTAGATCACCTAATTTAATGCTACCTTGGTCTAATTGATGAATACCAGAAATTGCTTTAAGTAATGTGGTTTTTCCTGCACCATTATGACCAACAAAACCAAAGAGGTCACCTGGCTGAATTGTTAAAGAAACATCATCTAAAGCTTTCTTCTTTTTATCGTAAGATTTACTGGCGTGGTCAATTACTAACATGTTACTTTAATAATTTTTCGATATCTTTGGCAATGGCTTCGGGAAGGACTGTAGGGGCGTAACGTTTGATGACTTTACCGTCTCGATTGACTAGAAACTTTGTAAAATTCCACTTGATTTGTGAACCAAATAAATTAAACGTGCTCTTCTTTAACCATTGATAAAGAGGGTGCGTGTTGCGGCCATTAACTTCAATTTTTGCAAAAGGTTTAAAAGAATTTTTAAGTTTTGTTTCGCAAATCATTGCTGTTTCTTCATCACTTTCAGGAGATTGGTCAGCAAACTGATTACAAGGAAAATCTAAAATTTCAAAACCTTGTTTTTGATAGGTTTGATAAAGTTTTTCTAAGCCTTTGTATTGTGGAGCTAAACCACAATGGATTGCTGTGTTTACCACTAATACAACTTTATTTTCATAAGTACGAAGGGGTACAGGTTTACCTTGATAATCTTTGACCGTAAATTGATATAAATTCATGTTTGATTCCTCCGCTATATTATAAGGGTTTTATGATGAGGTATTGGGGAAAATATTCACGAATAATTTTTTTATGGGCTTCGGGTATGGGTATTGTTTTTAGTGAATCAAGTGCAATCCATTCACTTTCATCATCATAACCATTTTTTACCTTGAGTTTAAAAACGTCCATTAACCAAGTTTGGTGGGTAAATTGATGGTGGAACCGTTTGGGATTCGTAAGTGAAGTTGGTTGGAAACCACCTTTTATCAACCATTTTTCTACATTTTCAATATGAGAATCCCACTGAGGAAGTAAATAAAAGTCTTTGAGTAGATTCGTTTTATTTTTTCTCATGAGAATTGATTCACCCTTTACGATTAATAAAGTTTGCCACTCCACGGTCTTCATTTTTAATTTTTTTGTGATGATTGGTAACGTTTCTGGTTTACCACTTTGAAACGCTATACAATCCTTTTGTATTGGACAACTTTCGCAATTTGGTTTAATAGGTCTGCATACTAATGCCCCTAATTCCATGACCGCTTGAATGTATTCTCTTGGTTTTGTTTCCTGGACTAATTGATGATGCAACTGATTAATATAGGCTCTGGATGAGGGTAATTGCATGTCCTTTTTAATACCAAAATAACGGCTTAATACACGAATCACATTTCCATCAGTTGCGGGATAGGGTTGATTATAGGCAATAGCCATGATCGCGCCTGCTGTGTATAATCCAACACCAGGAATTTCAATGACAGATTCAAATGTAGATGGAAAGATTCCTTGGTGATGTTGAAGAATATACTGAGCCCCTTCGTGCATTAAGCGAAATCGACGGTAATACCCAAGACCTTGGACTTGAGTTAACACTTCTTCTAACGATGCTTTAGCAAGAGAAGCAATATTTGGAAATCGCTTCATAAAAGAAACGTAGTATTTTAAAACGGTTTCCATTTGTGTTTGTTGTAGCATCACTTCGCTAATCCAAATCCCATAAGGTGTAGGATGGGTTCTAAATGGTAGGTCTCGTTGATTTTTTTGAAACCATTTAAGCAAAGCTTGAGTGTTCATGCACTCATTATAAGCAATTTCACAATTCTATTTTTACCAATGAGGATGAATTTGAATATAATGAATCCATGAGGATCTTATGAAAAAAGTAGTGATTATCGGCGGGGGCTTAGGTGGCTTATCGGCTGCGATCTCTATGGCAGCAGTGCCAGGATATGAGATCACCCTAATAGAAAAAAACAAACATTTAGGCGGGAAGTTAAATGTAAAGGATGTCCAGGGTTTTTCATTTGATTTAGGTCCTTCAATTTTAACGATGCCTCACCTCTTTGAAAATCTATTTGTTAAGCATCAGCGAAAGATGGCTGATTATATTCAAATTGAACCCGTTAGACCTCATTGGCGTAACTTTTTTGAAGATGGAACCACGATTGATTTAACTCACAAAATCGAAGACATGCTCTCCAACAAAACCCTAACTGCGCGTGATGTAGAAGACCTAAAAGCTTATTACGCGTATACGGAAAAGATATATGGCGTTTCTGCGATGGTTGCCTTTGATAACCAACTAGAAAACACTTGGGAAGCGATGAGATTTAAACCATCGGTGAGTATTTTTCAAAACATGGATTATTTTTCCACGATGGATCAAGGCGTTCGGCGATATATTAAAAACCCTTACTTAATTGATATTCTAAATTACTTTATTAAGTATGTGGGTTCTTCTCCTTATGATGCTCCAGCATTGATGAATTTACTTCCTTATATTCAATGGAAATATGACTTGTGGTATGTCAAAGGTGGCATGTTTAATATTTCAAAGGGGTTGGTCAAGCTCATTCAAGAATTACCTCAAATTAAAATCAGAACCGAAAGCGAAGTGGTTTCCGTTGAAAAGCAAAACCAATGCATATCTAATATCCATTTAAAATCCGGAGAAACGCTGCAAGCAGACCTCATCATTTCAAATATGGAAGCAATCCCTTTTTATGAAAAGATAACCAAAGAATCGAAGGGATTCATTGCAAGATATCAACGTAAATTTGAACCCGCATGTTCAGGGTTTGCGTTACACCTTGGCACCAATAAAGTTTATCCACAACTCGCCCATCACAATTTCTTTTACAGCAATAACTCAAAAGTTAATTTCAATAATATTTTTCATCGCCATCAATTAAATCCAGATCCTACGATTTATTTAGTCGCACCGATGAGAACCGATCCTTCTCAAGGACCTAAGGGTGGAGATATTATCAAAATTCTCCCCCACATACCTTATCTTGATCCAAGCAAACCATTCACCAAAGTGGATTATCAAAAGTTTAGAATGAATATTTTAGATAAACTCGAAAGAATGGGTCTAGCTGATTTAAGAAAACACATTGTTGTCGAAGAACTTTGGACTCCAGAGATTATTCAGGACATGTATTATTCCAATCGTGGTTCGATATATGGTGTTGTTGCAAGTAAAAAGAAAAATATGGGTTTTAAAATTCCAAAACGCTCCAAAGTTTACCGTAATGTTTATTTTGTGGGTGGTTCAGTCAACCCAGGTGGCGGAATGCCGATGGTTGTCCTAAGTGGCCAACAAGTTGTAGAACAAATCCTTAAAAACGAGAAAAATTAAAGTTTTTTGATCAGTCTTTGAAAACGAATACGGTTATATCGTTGTAACCAAATGAGCGGTAAGTTAAAGATGAGTGCATAAAAGACCATAATCATCGCAATCCAAAAATCATTAAATATAAAAAATGTGATACATGGAAGAATTTGTAGTAAATGTGAATATTCTGCACGACGTGTTTCTTCGATAAAGTGTTGGATGTAATCCTTTTGGGTACCTTGAAGATTTTTCTTTTTAAAGCCTTCATTAAAAATGGTAGCTCCATCAGGAATCCATTTTTTCCACATTCGAATTTTTAAATAGTTTTCATAAAACTCACCATTGTTTTCATGTTTTCTTTGCCGATATAACCAACTATCTTTTTTGAACTTCATATCCGGCGTTTTTAATGTGATTTTAGAGATACCTAAATGGAAAATTGGCCACAGAATGACATTGAGAAAAACCATCAGCCATGTAGGAACCGAAATCAAAGGAAACCAGCTCATAGTTCAAGATCTCTTCCTTTCCATGTCACTTTTTTATTCTTTGACTTAATCGATGATCGAATGAATACGCCAACAAAGAAAATTAAATAGAGTGGATAAAATACAATGGTAAGCACGGAAAAGTTGCCGATTTTTCTAGCAAGTAAATACGTGTCTATACCCATGAATAAATAACCAATCCAATAGACATGATCTTGCCACATAAAGGGTGCAATTCCGCTGAGTATTGCAATGAATAATCCTGTAATCCATAGACTAACGAACACTAATAAACTTGGATGAATCAGACTGGCTCCTGTAGCAAAGTTTTTCGTCCACCCTTCTACTAAACTTTTTAAACCTTCTGGATACATACGAAATTGAATAACGCCTTTTCCTGCTAGTGCACGAATTGGTTTTTGAAGTTGATGTTGATAGGCTTGGCCTAAAGCGATATCTTCTAAGATCGCATGTTTTGCCGATGCATGTCCATCAATTTTCCAATAATCTTCTTTACTTACCATTTGGCAAGGACCAAAAAATGACTGAGCTTTCCACTTGTTACCAAAGGGTGTATACATCCCTGTAGTCATCATCACAATGAGATTAAAAAATAAGCTAAATGATTCATATGGTTTTTTAGTAAGGTGAAAGGGTTGGATCGAAAGTGGAGTGTCATGCTTTTTAAATTCTCGATAAATGGAGGCAATACTATGGCCCATAAGAATGACATCAGCATCTAAAAATAAAAGAATTTCTCCTGTGGCCGCTTTAGCACCTTGATAACAAGCCCAAGGTTTACCAAACCAATCTTTTGGTAACACTTCAGCTTGAATAACTTTTGCACCAAATTGTTTAGCAAGTTTAGCCGTGTGATCGGTAGAGTGATCATCGACCACAATTAATTCGTGAATATCGTTAATTTGAGATTGGAGTGATTTTAGTAGTGGAAGAATTCTATTTTCTTCATTACGAGCAGGAATTATCACGGAAATTTTTTGAAATGGTTTGCTTGTTGCTTTTTGGATTAACGGAATTTTCCATAGCAAAAATAAACCGAATGAGTTCAATAAAATTGCCAAAGTTAGGATGAGCCAATGCATAAGTCTATTTTAACAAGAATTGCAGAGATGTTATGTTTACCAATCCATCACAAAACGATATTGTGAGAATTGCTTTTCTAGATAAGATTTAACTTTATCTTGGTCTTTAGGGTTGTTAAGCAGCACAATCATTTCTTGGTGAAGTTTCTCTTTGATCACTCGAATATCTTTCACAAACTCATTTAATTTTCTTTCGTGGAGCGCTTGCCAAATTGGTTCCGTTATCTTTTGAATATCTTCTTTGTTGATCATCATTGGATCTAAATGAATGGTCACTTCATACCCAAACTTTGTTTTAATGTTGTCTTCAATGGTGTCACTTAAGTCGTGCATGCTAATGAAGGTTTTATTCGCCGGTACTTCAAGGTGAAAACTTAGAGTTTGAAAATGTGGACCATAGTCGTGAAACATAAAAGAATGACTGCCTAACACTTCTGGATATTGTTTTAAAAATGTGCGTAGTTCTTCTATTTGATTGGATGGTAAAGATTCTCCAAGAACTCTGCGAACAGACTTTAATAAAATCTGCCAGGCTGACCATGCCATCATGACTGCAATAAATAGTCCAGCAAGACTATCGATGGAAAAATTGAAAAATGGCTGTAAGAGAAGACTGATTAAAACAATACTTGAGATATAGACATCAAAGAGATTATCAATTGCAAGTGCTTTTGTAGAGAGTAGATTGGTTTTTTTGAATAAACGGTTCGAATATAAGAACAAACTGAATTTTATTAAAATACCTAAGAGTAGGGTGATGACTGCCAAAGAAGTTTCTTCAACTTCAAATGGAAGCATAAGTCTACGAATGGATTCGATTAAGAACTGAGCACTGACCACTAACATCAAAACAGCAATAGATAAAGATGTGAGATACTCGCCTCGACCATGACCGTAGGGGTGATTGGCATCTGCTTTTCTACCCGATAAAATTTGACCAATCCAAAATATAAAACCACTTAAAGAGTCGGAAAAATGATTAAATGCATCTGAAAGCATTGCAACACTATTGATAATGGTGGCAATCAAAATTTTGACAATAAACAAAATCAAATTTAATGTAATTGAAAAGAAGGTTAACTTACTAATTTCTTCGCTTTTAATGACTCTTTTCATTTCATTATTATCTCATAACTAAAGATTTAAATTCAAAATAAACCGAATGAATTATAATAAATAAGGAGGATCAACTTATGACATTAGGTGGATTCCATGTTGGCATTATCGATGCGGTCATGATTGTCTTAGCTTTATTATTTGGCGTTTCTGGTTTTAAAAACGGATTCTTTAAAGAGATTGTTGGCGTTGGCGCTTTTATTGGTGCTGTCATATTATCTTATTTACTTGCTAATTGGGTGGAAGATATTTTAATTCAAACCCCAATTTATCCACTATTGTTTGATACCCTTCGTAATTCGGTTTTTACTGGTATGGGTTTATATGAAACGATTATCGATAGTACTCAACCAGGAGCATTAGAGTTTTTAACAGATGGCCTTACACAAATTGGTTTGCCAGGTTTTCTTGCCTCACCATTAGCTGGTCTACTAATCACATTTAACGGAACCTTGGGAGATGCTTTAGCGACTTCTTCCGCCTACTTTATTATTTTGATTCTTAGTTATTTAGGTACCTTCCTTGTGGGTTGGTTACTTTTATTTATTATTGGAAGTCAATTGGTTAAATTAACCAAAGACGTAAAGGCTTTTAAATTTATCGATTCTATTCTTGGTTTTGGATTGGGGTTGGGCAGAGCGGTGGTGGTGATTGGGATCGCTTTACTTATTGCGATTCCATTAACCTTTGTAGTCCCAGAAGTAAATACTTTCATCACCCAAGATCTTGCCCTAGGAGAAACTGCCTTCTCAATCGGTAAAACTATTTATGAATTTGCCCTTAATTTAATCAGCGGATTCATTCCCTCTTAAATCATTCAAAAGACTTATAAACACACTGGTTTTAAATTCCATTTAAACTTCAATAGCATTTTTTCAATGTGGGTAGCTTTTTTAGTGTAAAATTGTTTCGTAATAGGGGTATTTAATATGAAAAACGAACGTTACGAATTAAATAAAAATCTCGCCCAAATGTTAAAGGGTGGCGTTATCATGGATGTTTCCAATGTAGAACAAGCAAAGATTGCTGAAGCAGCAGGTGCAGTTGCAGTTATGGCATTAGAAAGAATTCCTGCTGATATTCGAGCTGCAGGTGGCGTTGCGAGAATGTCTGACCCAAAAATGATTGAAGAAATTCAAAAAGCCGTTTCGATTCCAGTCATGGCAAAAGTAAGAATTGGTCATTTTGTTGAAGCACAAATATTAGAAGCATTAGAAATTGATTATATTGATGAATCTG
Organism: Bacilli bacterium; assembly: GCA_049419605.1. Lineage (GTDB taxonomy): Bacteria > Bacillota_I > Bacilli_A > RFN20 > CAG-826 > UBA970. The sequence continues at coordinate 92,427 of JBMSKF010000002.1, read as the reverse complement.
AGGTTCTCACCATGGCAGATGACACCTTACACATTAACAAACAAAATTTTAGTGTCCCTTTTGTATGTGGTGCAAAAGACCTTGGTGAAGCATTAAGACGAATTTCAGAAGGTGCTTCCATGATCCGTTCCAAAGGGGAAGCAGGTACTGGAGATGTGATTCAAGCTGTTCGCCATATGCGAGCAATTACAGGTGAAATTCGTCGTATCCAATCCTTGAGTGAAGATGAATTATTTGTCTTACAAAAGCAATGGGGTGTTTCATTAGATCTCATTAAATATGTTCATAAAAAAGGTAAATTACCTGTCGTATTGTTTTCAGCAGGAGGTGTTGCCACTCCCGCAGATGCAGCTTTAATGATGCAATTGGGTGCAGAAGGTGTATTTGTGGGTTCAGGTATTTTTAAATCCGGAGATCCCAAAAAACGCGCTGAAGCGATTGTCAAAGCGGTGACCAATTTCCGTGACCCAAAGGTCTTACTTGAAGTTTCTCGTGATCTTGGTGAAGCGATGGTGGGTTTAAACGAAGATCAAGTTAAAGTGTTGATGGCAGAACGAGGAAAATAATTCTTGCGTATCGGTGTCCTTGCAGTCCAAGGTGCCTTTATTGAGCATCGGCAAAAACTGACTTCCATGGGTGTGGATCATTTTGAAATTCGCCAACTCAAGGACATTCAACAACCATTTGATGGCCTCATTCTTCCAGGTGGAGAAAGTACCACTCAAGGAAGATTATTAAAGGATTTAGGTTTATTTGAACCACTTAAAGACAAGATTCAAAAAGGTTTACCCACGTTGGCAACTTGTGCCGGAATGATTTTATTAGCAACGAACATTACAGGGGAAAACTACCATCACCTTGGTACCTTACCGATTGAAGTGACAAGAAATTATTATGGAAGACAACTCGGTAGTTTCCATCGTCAAATCAAACTTGATGGCAACGCACTAGACTTAATGTTTATTCGAGCTCCTATTGTTAACAGAGTAGATTCAGACGTGAAAGTTCTTTTAAAAATTGATGATGTTATCGTCGCGGTTCAATATCAAAACCAAATCGGATTATCATTTCACCCTGAATTAAGTAAGCAAACTTACTTTCACGACCAATATATTTCATTGATTCAACATCGTTCATAACCCTTATGGAAAAAAAGAAGTCTCAAATCAACCGTTTTGAACAAGGGTTCATTTTTGCTATTGCATCGGCAATCTTTTTTAGTTTGAACGTTCCGATATCGAAAATACTGCTAAATGATGTCTCACCTTATTGGCTGGCAAGTTTACTTTATTTTGGAGCAGGTATTGGTACTTTTTTTTACCATCAATCAATAAAACATAAAGCACTAATCATAAGGAAGGTTAATAACCAGACTCTTTGGTATGGATGGATGATTGTTTTAGATATCTTTGCCCCAATCTTCTTTTTGATTGGGGTTAAAGAAATCAATGGTAGTTTAGTTGGATTGTTATCAAACGCAGAACTTATTTTTACTTTGATGATTGCGTTAATCTTCTTTAAAGAAAGGCTATCAAAATTTTCCTCAATTGCGTCGATTTTGATTGTGATAGGTTTGGTCATCGCAAATTACCAAGGTGTGTCTATTCGGTTTGAAATAGGATCATTGTGGATTATTGTTGGGACTCTCTTTTGGGGTTTAGAAAACAATGTTTCTAAGAAATTAAGTTTCGGTAACCCTTTGTTTGTTGTGATCTTTAAAGGAATTGGAACTGGCATAGGAACGCTTATCATTGCGTTGATTTTGAATGAAGTTGCACCCACCGTGATCTATTTAATATTTTCACTCATTTCAGGATTTTTCATTTATGGCTTAAGCCTTATTTTTTATGTAAACGCTCAAAGAAGTCAAGGCGCAGCCAAAGTTCAATTAATTCAAAGTTTTGCGCCTATCCTAGGTGGAATTCTATCTTGGATTTTTTTTCAAGAAATCCTATCTATTACGACGATTTTTGGATATATTCTTGTCATCATTGCGCTGGTTTTATTGGGGATCGATTCAAGAAAAGGTCAACCTCATTAGGGGAGCGGTTTCATTGGATTTATCCCCCATTTCAATGAAAAATATCATAAAATATATGTAATGAGAAATCTAAAAATAGCCTTAGGGCAAATGCGCGTGGTTCCAGGTCAACCTTCTATTAACTTTGGTCATTTATCGACCATGGTTAAAGAAGCAAAGTCCAAAGGTGTTGATCTGATTGTATTCCCCGAACTGTGCATAACCGGATACTTAATTGGTGATCAATTTTTAGATAATGAATGGGTTGATTTTGCTGTATCCTTTAATGAAAAAATCAAAGCCTTGTCTCAAGATATTATCATTGTGTGGGGGAACGTTTGGACTTTAGGCGCCAACCCAAGTATTTCTAATAATGATTCTCGGTTAGCCAAATTAAACGCCGCATTGGTGGCCTATAACGGTGAGTATTTAAAACGAAGTAACGGTGTTTTTCCAGGTGTCTACCCTAAACGACTATTTCCAAACTATCGGATGTTTGATGATCAACGCTATTTCTTACCTGGTCGTGAGTTTGAAGAAAAATTAAATCTAAAAGTAAAATCTTTTTTAGATCCACTCGTCGTCCAATACCAAGGAGAAACGATTCGCTTTGGTTTAGAAGTTTGTGAGGATATGTGGGATGCAGCTTATGGTTTTTCACCATCCACAGAATATTTAAAGCAAGGCGTTGATTTATTAATTAATATTTCTGCTTCCCCTTGGACATTAGATAAAGAAAAATCTAGACAGCAACAAATTAAGAAACACGCTAAAGTTCCTTTTATTTTTGTCAATAAAGTTGGTGCTGATAATAACGGTAAGAATGTCGTCTTGTTTGAAGGTGGATCTATGGTTTACAACGAACAAGGTGAACTCACTTTACTTGCAAACGATGCTGCAGAACCAGAATTATTGATCGCAAATCTACACGATAAACATGCTATCAAAGACAATCCTAAAAAACTTTATACGATGTTAAAAAAAGGCATAGAGTATTTTGATGAGCAACTCTTTCAAAAGAAAGTGCCTTGGATTGTGGGTTTATCTGGAGGTATTGATAGTGCAGTTTCCACTGCATTATTAACCGAAGTGATTGGTAAAGATCGCGTCTATGCTTACTCATTACCAACCCCTTATAACTCTGAACAATCTAAACAAAACGCTAGAGAAGTCGCAAAAAATTTAGGAATCCATTTTGAAGAAATTCCAATTCAAAAAGTAGTGGATGCATTCAGCGAACTTCAACCTCATGCAGATTTACTGACTAAAGAAAATATTCAAGCCAGGGTAAGAGGTAGTATTTTAATGAATCTTGCTGCTGAAAAGAAAGGTGTTGTATTAAACAACGGCAATAAAATTGAAATTGCTTTAGGTTATACCACACTTTATGGTGACACCATTGGTGCACTTGCTCCGTTAGGTGATCTAACCAAAATGCAAATCAACACCTTAGCATTATGGCTTAATGAGCACCATCAACATCCCATTATTCCTTCTAATCTAATTGCAAACATTATCAACGATGTGCCTCAGTATCAATTTAAACCCAGCGCGGAACTTAAGACCAATCAAGTGGATCCGATGAAGTGGGGATATCACGATTGGTTAATTCACGAATTACTCAGCTTTCCATCCCTTGCACCAGAACGTATCTTGAAAATGTATCAACTCAAGACTTTTCCACAGGCAATCAAACAACTCATCACGCATTACGGATTGGACCAACCAAAGATTTTTATTGATGATATCGAATGGGTATTGAACCTTTGGAATCGCGCTTATTTTAAGCGCGTGCAAATGCCCCCAAACATCATCGTTTCAAAAGGTGCATTTGGTTATGATTATCGAGAAGCACAAATGTCATATGAAAAAACTTCATTGTATTTAAAATTGCGGAATGAAATCCTTCATGAGTAAATATCATCAATCCCCACTAGCTTATATTTCGAATATCACTTTGAATGTCCACGATCCCAAAAAGATGGTGGATTTTTATACTGTGTTGGGTATGCGGGTTTTATCGCAAACAACTAATGAAACCACTCTTGGCATTACAACGCCTTTATTGATTCTTAAGCACGATCAAACTTATGCAATTGAAACAAAAACAACTCAAGGGTTATACCACGTTGCTTACTTAGTCCCAACCCGAGCAGAATTAGGGAGTGTGTTAAAACATTTAATTGCATTAAAAATCCCATTACAAGGTTTATCCGATCATGGTGTTTCTGAGGCTATTTATTTAGCAGACCCTGAAGGAAACGGAATTGAGATTTATGCTGATCGACCTTCCATGCTTTGGCCTTATGAAAATAAAAAGTTAGCAATGGTGACAGACATGATGCGTTATCAAGAAGTTTTATCATTAGCAAAACCATGGAGTGGTTTTTCTGTTGATACGATAGTTGGTCACCTTCACTTACATGTTGGCAATTTAAATGAGGCTGTCCAATATTATCAAGAACATTTAGGATATGAATTGATGCAATATTATGGCGATAGTGCTGCCTTTTTATCAACGGGTGGTTATCATCATCACCTTGGCTTAAATACATGGAAGGGTCAACAAATCCCAAAAAAGAATCCCCATACCACTGGGCTCATTGCGTTCCAAGTTAACCAATTATCCCGTCAAATTAAAAATGATATTGCAGGTTTAACCATTCAGATAATGGACTGAACGAAGACACCTAATAACATCAAGCATCCAACAAGCAGAGGTGTCGGTATTTTTTTAATTTGTAATAACGCAAATGTCAAACCTACCAAACCAATTGAAAACCATGTAAAGGATAACGTGGTGATTTGTGTCACTGCTGTTAAAACAATTAAACTTGCTGCGGCAATGGTAATCCCTTTAAGGACGGTTTTTAACCAATTGAATTCTCGAAGGGATTTCCAAATAGGTACCACAAAATATACAAGAAGGATGCCCGGAATAAAGATGGTTAGACCAGAGATAAACCCTCCTAACCATGGTAAGAATGAACTATGTAAAGATTGCGTTCCTACAAACGCTGCAAAACTAAATAAGGGTCCCGGAATTGCTTGATCGATGGCATACCCTGATAAAAAAGTTTCTAATGTAATTAGTGATTGTGAAGTAACTAAATCTTGAATCATTAAAGGAATCACAATTTGTCCACCTCCAATCACAGAGTATCCATACCTAAAAAAAGAATTTATTAGATTGAAAAGAGGCTCTGAAATCCAAACGTTGACCAATTCAAGACCCACCGCAATTAAAACGATGAATATTAAAATATTCCATCTGGGTTTGATGTTAGGTTTCTTACCTTCAGAAACAGGTTTCTCAAATACTAGAAGGAAAAAACCAGAAGCAAATAAAATGATGGGGACGGCAAAAAAAGAAATAGGAATGAGTAAAAAACCTGCAAGAAAACTGAATCCATAAAACAACCAATAATAGTTTTTTTTCATGATTCTTTTACTAAGAGACCAGCCTGCATAAACGATGAAGCCTATCGCGATTGAGGGTAGTACTTCTAATAATTCAATGAGAATAATGGATTGATTAAATAAATTAAAAAATAATCCAACCAAAGTCATGATAATTAAAGCGGGTAATGCCCAAACAATAAAAGTAAAGAATGCAAGCAAAGGGCCACCCACTAAATAACCAATTGCAGTGATAGTTTGAGTGCTACTAGGTCCTGGTACAAATGCAAAAACACCAATAAATTCAGCTAAAGTTTCTTCAGATAAATATTTTTTCTTTTGTACAAGGATTTGAGAAAACACACCATAATGAGCTTCAGGGCCACCAAAACTACTCAACGAACACATCAAGACATCTAATAAAAATATTAGACTCTTTTTCATGGTTGGTCTTCAATCCATCGACAAAGTTGAAGTAACTCTTTTTCAGGAATAGGATCGGTATGCATCAACTTCCAAGTTCCTTTACTTGTGATTGCATTTGGCATAATGGACTTGATATAGACAATTCCTTTGGGTCCAGGATAAATGCCAATATGGTGTTGATATCCCGCAAAATGAATCAAATTCTTCTTTTTTTTAAACGTAGGCATTTGATATGCGAAAGTTTCTGTTGCTTCCGGAATTTGTGACTTTATGATGCGATAAACCTTTTCTAACCGGGATTTTAAATCCGAACTAAATTCTTTGATATAAGTTGGGATGGGACTTGAGTTTTTCATTTTTAATTACAAATTTATTATAAAGGTTTAAAATGAATCTCAATAAGGAAATAAATTATGGCAACATCCACAGAAAAAGACTTAAAAACGCTTTTAGCCCAATTCGACAAACATTACGAAAAAACGAAAGCTTTTGATTACATTATGAATGTCGCTAGTTTTGATGCGCAAACCATTGCCCCTAAAAATGACGGGGCAGTAAAAGAACGTTCTGAAGCGATGGGGTTTTGGGCCTTAGAGGATTTTAAACATCAAAACGATCCTGCTTATGATCAACTCATCACCGATTTAAAATCTCGCGAGCAAGAGCTGACGCCAGAAATGAAAAGAATTGTTTTCTTAGAACGCAAAAAAATAGATCAACTCAAAAAAATAGATCCGAAAGATTATCAGGATTATGCTGTACTCTTATCAAAAGCACAAGTGGCGTGGGAAAAAGCAAAATCTAATGATGATTTTGATGCATATGCTCCTTATTTAGAAAAGATTCTGTTTTATGTTAGAAAATTTACAACCTTAACGAAAACCGTTCCCGGTCCACTCTATAATCAATTATTGGATGACTATGAAGAAGGCAATACGATTGAAAAACTTGATGCATTCTTTGCAACCTTGAAAGCAAGAATTGTTCCTTTACTTAAAAAAATTCAACAATCAAAGGTTAAAATTCGCACAGATTTCATGTCACGTAAATTTCCAAAACACGAACAATTATCATATGCCAAATCTTTATTAACGCTAATTGGGTATGACTTAAACGCGGGTGTGCTTGCAGAATCTGTTCACCCTTTTAGTAGTGAGATTACTCCAAATGATGTCAGAGTCACAACCCATATTTATGAAGATAATTTCATCTCAAATATTTATTCCACTGCTCACGAAGGTGGTCATGGAATCTATGAACAAAACATCGGACCTAAAGTAAAAGGAACTATCCTGGGTCGTGGTGCAGCAATGTCAATCCATGAGTCTCAATCTAGGTTTTATGAAAATGTTTTGGGTCGATCTTATGCGTTTACAAAACTAGTTTTTCCTGAATTAAAAAAACAATTTAAAGACCAATTTAAAGATGTAACCATTGAAGAATATTACCAAGCAATCAACGTTGCAAAGGCGTCTCTCATTCGTACAGAATCTGATGAATTAACGTATAGCCTGCACATCATGGTTCGATATGAGCTAGAAAAGCGATTGATTGAAGGTTCATTGAAAGTAAAAGATTTACCGCAAGCTTGGAATGAACTTTACCAAAGTTATCTCGGTATTCAACCTAAAAACAATCGTACAGGATGCTTACAAGATGTTCATTGGTCTGGTGGTGCTTTTGGCTATTTCCCTTCTTACGCACTCGGAAATGCCATTTCCATTCAATTACTCAAGACCATGGAAAAGGATTTATCGTTGGAAAAAACCATTAAGAGCAAAAACCTATTACCTATTCGTGAATGGTTTTCTAAACATGTCTATGCTTATGGGAAACTTTATCCGCCTTTTGCCCTTCTCAAAAAAGTAACAGGTGAAGATTTAAATCCATCCTATTATTGCGATTATTTAGAAGAAAAATTTAGCAAAATCTATAAAATTTAATCATTCTATAAAATTCATTAAATTTAATTTGACATCCTTTTTGCTATCGATACAATAGTCGATATATGAAATTTTCTCGTTTCTACTTCTTAATACAATCGATCCTATTAATGCTTTTATTAGGTAGTGTCTATGCTTGGGGTGTTTTTCGCGTGGAAGCAGAATCCACTTATCAGATTAGTTCTAGCTTGAGTGGCTTACCTTATATGACGTCGTTGGTGAGTTATGCGGTCACGATGTTGATTGCTGGTAAATGGATAAATCAATATCGAAAACAAATTGTCATTCTCGGTGTGGTGTTATTCGTATGTGGTTTTTGGTTATCAAGTCTTGCAAGTAATTTTTATGTCCTTATTTTGACATACGGTATTTTCCTTGGGAGTGGTGTTGGATTACTTTATGGAGTTCCCATCTATCTTGTGCAACGATTATTTGATAAACGAATTGGTTTATATTCGGGTTTAGTATTGATGGGTTTTGGCTTGTCTAACACGGTGATGACCCCCATCATTGCAACGTTGCTTGCAACCAATACAATTCAATATACGATGATGCTTTTAGGTTGGATTTCGTTGGGTGTATTCTTGGTATGCATATGGCCCTTATTTCAAACAATACCCGTGGAAATTAATCACCACCATCAAGTTAAAAAAACAATCACAACCTATGATCATAAATCCTTTCAATCTTTATATGTTGTTTATGTTTTATCCCTTTTATCTGGTTTAACCATTGTTGGATTAAGTTTTCCAATTGGGGTGACGAATTATCAGTTTGACCCAACCTTTGTAACGGTGGCGATATCAATTTTCTCATTATTGAACGGTGTTTCTCGACCATTCTTTGGAGGACTTGTAGATCGATTTGGTTTTTTTAAAGTGGCTTTTTTAAGTTTAATTTCACTAATTTTGAGTGGTTTTATTTCTCTATTTAATGGTGGCACTAACGAAACGTTATACGCAATTAGCTTTGGAGCGTTCTGGTTTGGGTTAGGCAATTGGATGGCGTTGATGCCTCTTTCAATAAAGACCATCTTTCCAAAAGAACTTTTTTCATCACTTTATGGTAAATTATTTACCGCATATGGAGTGGCAGCAATTCTAGGAACTCTATTTTCAGGGGCTATTCTAGATTTAACAAATACAACTTGGCCAATTTATGGAGTGATTGTGATTGCAAATACAGTTAATCTATTCTTAGTTTTATGGTTAAAGCGACGTTTTCATATTAAGATTTTTAATTAATTTAATCTTTTCAAATGCCTTTTGATAAATTGGAATCATTCTAGGTTCGTGCACAATGTTTAGCACTTCCGAAATTAAAAACCATTTCACACCCGAATTTTCTTCTATATTCACTACAGGTGTTTCCGTTTCATCTGCAATTACCAAATAAGTCGCGTTGAGGTGTAAATGATCAGAAACATGTTTACCATGCTTGATATGGTTGGGAACATAGATGGTATCCAACATAAAAATATCCTTTGAAAAGGGTTTAATTTTTTTTAATCCCGATTCTTCTTCTGTTTCTTTCATCGCAACATGGAGCATATCTTCATCTCCATCGTTGTGTCCACCTAACCAACCCCATGATTGATATATGTTGTGATGGGCAAATAACACTTTATCCATACTTGGATTCACAACAATCGTAGAAACCGTAAAATGCGCTATAAGATTGGAGCGAAGAAGATAATCGGGATTTCGATCGATAAAAGCAAGGATGGCTTTTTTATCAAAAGCTTCCTGTTCATTGTAAGGTTCATACGCTGCAATTTGTTCTTTTAACATAACCACTATTTTACTTGTTTAAGGTGAGGAATAAAATATAATAATGATGATGTTTCCTGAAATTAAAATCCCCTTTAAATTCTTACTTGGTTTCTTCGTCATTGGTTTGATTATTTTGTTATTATCTGGGCCGTTTATGCCAATGTGGAATGGTCTAGTTTCTATTTACCTTCATCCTTCATTATTGATTACAGATTATCTTGCCATTGGTGGTTTCCACTCTACTTTAGTCAACGTTTGGATAGTAAGTGCTGTGACGATTTTATTACTCCATCAATTCAAGGTGAAATTTTCTGGTGTAGCGTTTGCGGGTGTTCTCACGATTTTTGCTTTTGCTTTTTTTGGGAAAAATTTACTGAATATCATTCCTGTTTGGTTGGGTTTTTGGCTATATACAAAATTATCTAGAACGAAAATTAGCCAATACACAGGAACATTTCTATTTAGTAGTGGCATTGCACCTGTGACAAGTTTTTTAATGTTTGGTATTCCTTCATTGAGTTTATGGATTAGCATCCCTTTAGGAATATTAGGTGGTGTGTTGGCGGGTTGGTTAACTCCGATGGTCGTTTCAATTGTTGGTAAATTTCATCAGGGTTATAACTTATATAACACCGGTTTTGGTTTAGGTTTTATCGCCATGGTATTTACAGCAACGTTAAAAGCATTACAAATCGAGATTTCTGTTCCTACTACCCTCACGTTTGCTTTTCACGATACTTTATTCTGGTTGATCGCTTCAATCTCAGTTTTTTTGGTTGGTTCATCGTTCTTAATTCATCGTCAAGCATATAGACCATGGTTGCGATTAATCAAAAGCCCAGGTAACTTACCCTCAGATTTTTATAAAGATTTTGGTTTGGCTGCCACATTGTTAAATGTTGGCAGTATTGGCTTATTTAGTTTAGTGATACTTGGGCTGAATAACATTCCGTTATCTGGGCCAATTGTGGCTGGAACATTCACTTTTATGGCGTTTGGAGCTTATGGAAAACATATTCTTAATAGTTACCCCGTCATCTTTGGTTTAATGCTCGCCTCATTTGTGGAAGGTTTTAGTTTAACTTTACCAGAACCTAGTATTGCACTATTGTTTGTGACGGCACTTGCACCAGTGAGTGGTAAATTCGGATTATTTTATGGTGTGTTGGCGGGTTTTATTCATCTTTTGGTTTTACCTCAAGCATTGGCTTTACAAGGTGGTTTTGATTTATATAACAATGGATTTACGGCAGGTTTAGTTGCCGGCATTATCGTCGTTGTTGCTCAACAATTTCCATTCCCAACGTTGCAACAATTGTTGAAAAAGAAATTAAAACATTAATGAATTCTGATCATGCAGTTGCACTCATCATTCCTGCCTATAGACCCAATCAAAATCTTGTGGTCTTGATTCAACGATTACAAAAAACTTTTTTCGGTCCAATTATTGTTGTTGATGACGGAAATCAAGACCAAGATATATTTAAAAAACTGACGGGTATTACGTTACTTCACCATTCAAAGAATCTAGGTAAAGGGGCTGCTTTAAAAACAGCATTCAAGTACGTACTTAAAAAATTAGACACTGTATATGGCGTTGTCACAGCAGACGCTGATGGTCAACACCCCTATGAAGATATTCTCAAAATGATTCACTTGATTGATCAAGAAAGCGACTCATTTTATATTGGTACAAGATTATTTGATAATAAAACACCGTTAAGAAATCGCTTAGGCAATTTGATCACTCGTAAAGTTTTTTCATGGGTGACAAAACAAACCATCATGGACACTCAAAATGGTCTTCGTGCCATCCCTAAGTGGTTATTACAAAAACTAATTTTAATTCCACAAAATCGATATGATTACGAAATGGCAATGCTGAAATTAATCGCCTTACAAGGTGTAAACATGGTTCAAGTGCCAGTGAAAACCATTTATAACCAAGAAGGAGCAATCAGTTCCTTTAATCCTTGGAAAGATTCCATCCTCATTTATCAAATATTATTAAAATCTTTTGTTCGATTTATTTTCGTTGGCCTATTAAGTTTTTTAATTGACTATGCACTATTTCTTTTCTTTTACGAACTAATTGAAGGAAGTTGGAGAATTATACTAGCAGTGTTGTTTGCAAGAGTCTTATCTGGAATCTTTAATTATGGGGTGAACCGTTTTTATACCTTTGAATCGGATGTACGATTTGTTAAATCAAGCATTCAGTATCTTGTTCTCTTTTTATTAATCATGGCCTTGTCCGCATTCTTTACAGATGCGATTACATCGTTTAATTTACTCTCGCATCAATTTGCAAAAATATTGGTAGATTCAATTTTGTTTATCATTTCCTATCGGGTCCAAAAGAAATATATATTTAAAAAATGAGAAAAAAATCACTCCAACTCCTGACCATTCTTTATATGACCGGACTAACCATCTCAAGTAGTTATTCGCTTCTTGATACATTTGTTTTTCGAGTAGGTGGTACAAGTGGATCGAATATCTTAGATTCTTCAGTCCAACCAAATTCAACTTCTTCTCAAACAACAAGTATCGTTCCTACCTTTACTGAATTTGGTTATGTTGATTCACAAATCAATTTACAAATCAACGTCATTAGACGTTATGAAACGCAAGTTTATGTTGCCGTTGTCACAACCCATAACCATCGTTTCATTAAATCAGCGTTTGGATACGACACATATGGTAAAAATTACAAAGAGAAAACCTCAGTCATTGCGAATCGTAAAAATGCCATTTTTGCAGTCAATGGAGACTATTATGGGTTTAGAGATATAGGTTTTGTAGTCCGAAATGGCATTGCATATCGGATTACTCCTAGACCGCAAGAATCTGATGATGCAATCATATTAAACGATAATGGCGTGATGAGTACCTTTGCAGAAGCGGAAACCAGTTTGCAGACTTTAAATCAAATGCAACCTTGGCAAGTTTGGTCATTTGGCCCCGTCTTAATTAACGATAGTGAATTGGTAGTTACACCATCAACGAAAGTACCTAATGAACTTTCAAGTAACCCAAGAACGGCGATTGGCCAAATTTCTCAACATCAATTTATGTTTGTTGTCTCTGATGGTAGAACAGACGAAAGTGCTGGTTTATCTGTATATGAGTTAGCCTCTATCTTTGTTGAATACAATGCTACTTTTGCATATAACTTAGATGGTGGTGGTTCTGCAACTATGTGGTTTAACGGTAGAATTATCAACAAACCTGTGAATAGTGGTTCTACGATTTCAGAACGATCCATCAGCGATATCGTCTATGTGGGTTATGAATTATAAATTAAAGATAATCATTGGATATCTTATGGCGAGTGCTTTCCTTGGTGTTTTTTCTTATGTCTATTTAAGCTTTGTTCCAGGTGTGTTTAATCTTTGGATGGTTGGTGTTTTTTCAATCCCGTTACTTGGAAGTACATTGGAAATCTGGTTGAGAAAAAATAATCTTCCTTCACTTGGTTGGACCTTATATAGACTAGGTTTATCAACGCTTGTTGTGCAATTAATACTAAAAGGAATATATGAAATAGCCTTAGCAAGTTTTAAAGGTGAAATCTATTTCTTAATTGCTGCAATCACTTTATTGATAATTGGTTTATTACGACAAACTAAAGAATAACGCGCCACTGATTCGCTTGGGCATGTTTGAGTAATTTTTTATCTGGTGTCACACAAATAGCCTCTTTAACTTTAGAAAGAAGTTCGATGTCGGCAAATGAATCCGAGTATGCTTTGGTTTTATCCCAAAGAATCGTCTTAAAGTATTTCATTAATGAAGGAACTTTTAAATCCGCAGAAAGGATCTTGAGATTCTTTTCAACTTTCCCATCTTGATTAAACAAAGATGTACCAAGGATATGATCAAAACCAAGGTGACGATACCGCTCCAAAAAGACATCAAAGTTGCCCGATACTAGGACTGTAGTGTGACCCTCTTGCTTATCCTTTTGGATTTGTTTGACTACTTTTTTATGGAGTTTTTGTTTCGATTTTTCGAATAAGGAATCCAAAAAAACACTTAATTCTTCAATGGATATTGATCCAAAAAGTTCGCCGACTTGGGCCATTGCCCAGTAACGAAATTCATCTTTATTAATGCCAAATACTTTTAACTTAAGCAAAATATATCGGAAATATATTTTGGTTTTTATTTTTTTGAATAGTTGAGGTGAGAGTTTTCTTTCTTCCCAATGTTGCAAAATAAAAGGTACAGTTTGTGCCTGTAATAAAGTTCCATCAAAATCATAAATAGCGTATTTCATTTGCGATTATTATAACAAGTTTTAACTCATATCAAAAAGAGATGATTATAATGAAATTAAGGAGACTTTTATGAAAAATTTAAATGGTAAGGTTTTTGTCATCACCGGAGCAGGTAATGGAGTAGGACGGGCTTTAACACTTGAGTTACTTCGTCAAGGAGCAAAAGTGGCAGCCTTAGATATTTCCGAAGCTTTTCTAAAAGAAACGGAACGCGTTGCCAAACCTAATAATAAGAATCTTAGAACCTATATTCTCGATATAACCCATGATGAAAAAGTTTTAGCAATGCCAGACCTTATTGAAAAGGGTCTCGGGCCAATTGATGGATTAATCAATAATGCTGGTATTATTCAACCGTTTGTCAAAGTAATGCATTTACAAAATAAAGATATTGATCGTGTTATGCGCATCAATTTTTATGGAACTTTAAATATGTGTCGTGCTTTTCTACCCAAACTCATCCAAAGACCAGAAGCTAATTTAGTCAACATCTCCAGTATGGGAGGCTTCACACCAGTCCCGGGTCAAGCGGTCTATGGGGCGTCAAAAGCGGCAGTGAAATTGTTAACCGAGGCGCTTTATGCTGAATTAAAGGATACATCAGTCCGAGTAACCGTGGTATTTCCAGGAGCAATTGGAACGAATATTACAACAAATTCGGGTGTGGATATGAATATGTCAAAAGCTGAAGCAGAAAAAATGGCAAAATCTCAAAAAACATTGAGTCCTGAAAAAGCTGCGGGGATGATTGTTAACCTAGGCGTAAAACAAGATCGCTATCGTCTTGTGGTAGGTAACGATGCTAAACTGTTAGATAAATTAAGTCGATTATTTCCTAAATTTGCCACGAACATGATTGCCAAGGCAATGAAGAATTTATTGAAGTAAATTATCGTTTTAAATATTCTCGATGACCATTCACAATCGCAGTTAAAACAAATCGGTGTTTTGAATTAGGAATGGTGGTGGTGAAATTTAAACTTTTTTCACGATGTTCATAGCCCGACATTAACCTTTCATAAGTTGAAAAATCAGCCTTTCTTCTTTGTTGAACTAAACTTAAAAACGCATTTTTATCGATGATTTTTTCATATTGGGGTTGCATGGTTAAATAGAAGGTTTCTCCAGTCGCTCCTGAGCCATAAGAAAACATACCAATCGTTTGGTTTATCAAAGATTCAGGATAGGTTGTTAATAACGAAATCAATGAAAGGTATAAAGACCCATTATAAATATTGCCAACTTCTTTATTGAATGCTTTTGTAGCTAGCAAAACTTCTGGGGTCAAAGGTAACGTTAAGACCTCGCTTGCTTTATCGCTCATGGTAGCAAACGGCATATGAAAACAAACGAATTTGAGTGGTTTTTCAGGTTTTACTTGTTTGAGTAATTCTTTATAACTGCGAATAGATAATTTACCGTCTACAATGGGAACCTCATTGTAAGAGGGTCTATAAAAATCCTTACTGTTTTCTACAATCGCTTTTCCTTCTTCAATCACAGCGAGACGAGGATTCACACTCACCAACATCGCAACTGCGCCTGCACCTTGGGTGACTTCTCCAGGTGTATTCAAGCCATACCAAGCAACATCGCTGGCGATGACAAGTGCTAATTTATCAGGATGTAACGCAACATAATCCTTGGCAAGCAACAACGCCCCAGTCGCAGCAAAACACGCTTGCTTCACTTCCAATACACGACAATTATGATTTAATTGAAGCAAAGCATGTAAATAAACGCCTGCCGATTTTGAATAATCAACACCAGATTCAGTAGCAAATAAAACCAATCCTATATCTTGTTCACGACCTTTGACAATGTCGTAGGCAGCTTCTGCTGCCATGGTGACGATGTCTTCAAACGGATCAATTAAAGACATTTTTTCTTGACCGATTCCCACCGTATATTTTTCTACAGGAACTTGGCGGACGGAAGCTAACTCAGCTAAGTCTAAATACACTTGTGGTGTATAGAAGTTAATTAAATCGATGCCAACTTTCATCTTTCCTATTTTCTTTCTATGCTCGTGTGTGCTTTCATCAGTTCGTGAGGATTGGTTAATGCTGCAAGCAGAGAAAGTTCTCCTGCTAACACCGTTGCTCCCACTAAATGAGCTAATGTTTGGCCTGAAGAAGGACCCTTACACCCCATGGTTTCTAATCTTTCTTGAAAATGAACTTCATTCTTTCCGTTGCCAACAGTTCCTACAATAATATTAGGAATGGTCGTTGAAAAATATAATTGATTATCTCTAACTTCAGCATAAGTAATACCTTGTGAACCTTCGACGATATTTGCTGCGTCTTGACCTGTTGCAAGATAGATTGCTAAAAGCATATTTGCATAATGAGCGTTTGCACTATGGACAGATCCTGCCATGATTGAACCCAAAAGGTTTTTCTTAATATTAAGATCAACAATTTTTTCTGGTGTTGTTTTTAAAACGTCTTCTACAACATGTCGCGGAATTGTAATTTCGGAAATCACATGCTTGCCTCGACCCTTTAAACCATTGATGACACTTACTTTCTTATCTACACACATATTGCCCGAAACCGAGACATACTTAGCGTTTTTAAATTCATTTAAAACATAATCGCCAATTGCATCCGCAACTAAAGTCACCATATTATGACCGCTGGCATTATCAGAAAAGATTGCAATTCTTAGGTAAACTAAGTTGGCAACTTGATAAACATCAATTGTTTGTAATTGGGCATAACGACTAACATTCATAACAATGTCACGTTGAAGTTTGGAAAGATTGGTTTTGACAAATTGCCCAAGTGCGGAAGCTTCTGCAGCGTCTTTTGTTTCTAATGTAATGGATCTCGTCATCGAGTCACTAAGAAGAGTGGAATTAACTCCACCAGCAGCAGTGATTGCTTTACTTCCTCTTGCAACTGAAAAAAACAAAGTCGTTTCTAAAGTTGCTAAGGGAACTTGAGTTGGGCTTATCGTTTGCCGATTGCCAAGGGTGGATACATTGGCAAAATGGAGAGGACCAACCCAACGAGTGGGAATAGGGGTAGTAAGGTTTTTTAAATCATTCATAAGTTAATTTTATGATAATTTACATTAAAACACCTAGATAATACTTTTATTAAAATAAGCATGCCCTAATTGTAGTAGTTCTTGATCGTGACCAAGTTTTCCAACCAAAACTAACCCTGTTGGTTTTTTATTAACATAACCCATGGGTAAACATAATGAAGGGTTTCCATATATAGGTGCAAAACCTAACCAAGTTGGTGTAATCAATGCATCTAAATTGTGTTGAACAAGCATGTCTTGGAATTGGCGTGCCTCATTTTGCAGGTTTTGAAATAAGTTTTGGTAAGTAACGTCAAGTTGGTCAGGCATTTGCTCACTTGCAAGCAATGTTGATTGACCATATTTTAAGCACCTTTCGGGATGTTGATTGTTGAATTGAATAATGTCATGTAATGATTGAGGTACTTTCGGAAGATGATAGGTTTTTAAAAATTGATTGAGTGAAACTTTAAATTCTCTCAATA
The DNA here is from genome assembly GCA_049419605.1 of Bacilli bacterium. Lineage (GTDB taxonomy): Bacteria > Bacillota_I > Bacilli_A > RFN20 > CAG-826 > UBA970. Next base: position 75,063 of record JBMSKF010000002.1, on the reverse strand, counting down.
AGGTTGGATAGTTATCTAGAGGTGGTAAGTGAATTGTCATATCAATGACCTCGTGTCCCATTGATAACCAATTTTTCTTACTGTGCTCGAGTACATGACGTTCATGTTCATCGTAAGGTTGGTTAGAAAAATATACGTGAGCAATTCTTTTTTTATTGAGGGGAAGGGCAAGGCTTTCAACAAAACTAAGCGGTCTTTGGATAGTCATCGTTTTTGCATCACGAGGATCTTGAAAGGCAATGACATCCATGACGGCCGCACAATCATAGACAGAAGTTGCCATTGGTCCTGCCGTATCCTGAGAAGGAGCGATTGGAATAATGCCAGTTTGAGAAACCATACCTAATGTTGGTTTGAACGATACAATTTGGCATTGAAAAGCTGGTGCCATCAATGAACCATTGGTTTCTGTGCCAATGGCAACGGGAACAATCCCAAGTGCCACGGCGACCGCACTGCCCGTACTTGAACCATAAGGGTCGATGGTTTCATCCACAGGATGTTTCACTTGGCCGTACATCGATCCATACCCAGAGGGCATTTTTTCATCACCCATAAAGTATGCAAATTCAGATAGATTAGCTTTGCCAAGAATTACTGCACCAGCAGACAATAAAGCATCAACAATTGGTGCACTCTTTTGAGGAATAAAATCTTTAAGTGCAAAACTATTGGCAGTTGTTGGGGTACCGTCTGCATACATAATGTTATCTTTGATAAGGATTGGAATTCCTTGAATTAAACCTTTTGAATTTCCTTTTTTTCTCTCCAAATCTGCTTGCTTTGCTTGGTTTTTTGCCAAGGGGGAAATGGCACCGATTGCATTTTTATCCTTATGTTGTTGGTGGAGACGAACACTTTCTTGATACAAATCAAGACTAGAGGTTTTGCTCAAATATAAAGCTTGTTGTAATTGCTTTAATTTCATAGGGTGATTTCCAATCTTTCTAAGTTTGCATCTTGCCACCTTGACCAAGAACCTAACGCTGAATACGTATAATAAATCCACCACGACCCATTGGAATATTTGGGGTTATGTTCTTGCCCAATTAATGTGGGATAAAATATTTCACCAGACCGAAACGTAAGATTAATTCTAGGACCCCAATGAAATAGGTCTTGGGAAAACATCAAATACAGATTTTGACCAATGATAGTATCATCTACAAAAACAAGTACATATTGATTTTTTTTGCTATCGAAACCAACATCAAACCAACGAATGTTTCCATTTAAAAATTCTAGAGCTGATGATTTACCTCTAAGCCCGGGTTCAGTAAAACTTCCTTGAAAATATTTGGAAAAGTTTGGCGTTTCATTTTGGGTAATGGCAAGAAGTAAATTGGTGATTGAACATCTAGCGACCGCTAAATTATTTTGTTGAAAAGTGGTGATGGTATCACGGAAAAAAACAAAAATATAATCATCCTGGATGAAAAATGGAGCCCCCGTCATTTCAACCGCGACGGGATCGTCTTCATTTAAAACATAGCGAGTTTGAATAATCTTTCCTAAGTCGTAAAACGTTTCACCTTCATCAGAAGAGTATGCAATACCAATAGTGCTATAAAATTGTTGGAAGTTCTGATTCGGATGATATTCAGCATGATAAAACATAAACAAATATTCACCCGCTTTAAACACCGGTCCACCACCGGCATAATTGTAGTTTTCTTTTAGGCCTTGAATTGTGCGATTTGTATAAAAAACTTGATTGGTTGGGTTGCCAATAGTTCCTGAAGTTTTGGATAATAAACCACCATTGGTTCCATAAAAAGTATAGGTTTCATCGTTCTTAATGATGCCAATATTCCCATCTGGCCACGTGTGTAGATTAAGTGCATTTCTCTCTGCGGCAGTTAATAAAACTTCTGGTGTACCTACACGAACCTCAATTAACCGAAATAAAAAAGGCGAAAAAAGTAATGAGGTCATCCCAAATACACAGATAATTGAAACCAAAAAAAACGGTTTAATTTTCATTGTTTTTATCTTATCACGGATGGGGCGATTTAACTTTTCACCTTCGTGGTAAAATAACGTTAAAGAATGAGGTGAGATTCTTTGGAAAAAGAATTAGTAGCCATGTTGTTAGCGGGTGGTAAAGGGACGCGCCTTGAAACCCTAACAAAAAAGATTGCAAAACCTGCTGTTAGCTTTGGGGGTAAATATCGCATTATTGATTTTCCTCTTTCCAATTGCGCCAACAGTGGCATCGATACCGTTGGTGTTCTTACTCAATATGAATCGATTTTGTTAAATACCTATATAGGTAATGGTGAAAAATGGGGTCTTAATGGAATCCATTCATTAACCGCAACATTACCACCTAGACAAACCGAAGAAGGTAACGTTTGGTATAAAGGGACTGCAGATGCAATTTATCAAAACATTGATTTCTTAGATAATCTCAAACCGAGTTATGTGCTCATTCTTTCGGGAGATCATATTTATAGAATGAATTACCAAACCATGTTAGATGCACACAAAAAAAGTCATGCTGATTTAACGGTTGCGGTTATTAATGTTGATAAAAAGGAAGCTTCGCGTTTTGGCATTATGTCAGTTGATAAGGATAATTTCGTGACTCAATTTGATGAAAAACCAACTCAACCTAAATCTACACTTGCATCGATGGGTATATATATTTTTAACTATAAAGAATTACGGCTAGCCTTAATGAATGATGCAAAAGATGAGACATCAGAACATGATTTTGGAAAAAATATTATCCCATCATTACTAAAGCAAAAAAGAAAAATACTTGCCTTTCCTTTTGAAGGTTATTGGCGAGATGTTGGAACGATTGAATCTCTATGGGAAGCAAACATGGATTTGCTTGATCGTGAAGAAGCAAAAAGTTTATTACAAAATGATGATTTGAAACTTTTTACCGAAGATACAAGGAGTCTACCTCAATATTTAGGCGAAAAAGCAAAAATCAAAAACGCGCTTATTAACCAAGGTGCAGTTATTTTTGGTTCGGTTGATCATAGCGTTATCTTCCACGATGTCCTCATCGAAGAAGGGGCAAGTGTCATTGATTCTGTCATCATGCCTGGCGCCATCATTAAAAGTGGATGTGTCTTAAAGCGTGTTATTGTTTCACCCAAAATTAAAGTAGAAACCTCGGTGAATGGAGGTGCCAACATTGCGTTGGTAAATAAATAGTTATGGCGAAAATCATGGGTTTTTGCAATCTTCATGGGAATAAGAGTTTAGGACCTTTAACTGAAAATCGCCCGTTAGGATCAACGAGTTTTTTAGGTCGATATGCATTAATGGATTTTACATTATCCAATTTTTCAAATTCCGGCATTGACAAAGTAGGGATCTTAATTGAGACTCAGCCTCGTTCTATTATGAAACATTTAGGTTCCACCAATGTTTTTAACAACAACACTAAACTTGGTTTTGAACAAGTTCTTTATAATGAAAAACATTCCTTAAATCCTTTATATAATCATGATTTAAATAACTTAAAGGCGAATGATTGGTTGATTCTAGACCATCGCCCTGATGTGATTGTCATAGCCCCAAGTGATCTGCTTTATACCATGGATTTTCGTCCTGCCATCCAACAACATTTAGAGAATAAAGAAAACCTAACTATGATTTATACCAGAACTAAAAAAGGGAAGAAACAATTTTTATACTCCGATGTGCTGACTTTAAAAGATGGTCGGGTAAATAGTCTGATTCAAAATCAAGGTACAAAAGATGAAATTGATATCAGTCTTGATACCTTTATTTTTTCAAAAGATTATTTGATGCGGTTGTTAGAACTTGGACCTCAAGTCTCGGCAACGTTTGGTATCAAAGAGTTGATTCGATATTTGTTGGTTCAAGACGGTTTAACGTTTGGTACATATAAATTAAATGGTTATTTGAGAGCATTTGATAGTCTAGATGCTTACTTTGAAAACTCAATGGAATTTCTGGACTTTGAATTTCGCAACAAGGTATTCCTTGAAGATTGGCCTATTTACACCGTATCTAATAACACACCTCCAGCCAGCTATGGGGCAAACGCGATTGTCAAAAATAGTATGATTGCCAACGGTGCAAAAATAAATGGGACCGTCATCAATTCTATTATTTCTCGAAATGTTGTCATTGAAGAAGGATCCCGTATTGAAAATGCCATTATTTTTACGGATACCAAAGTTGGCAAAGATGTCATCATTCAACAAGCCATTGTTGATAAATACGTGAAGGTAGAAAAAACAAAACTTCTTGCAGGTAAAGATTCCGTTCTTTATATTAAACAGGGAGAAAAACTTTAATGAAGATTTTAATGGTCGCTTCTGAAGCCAACCCGTTAATCAAGGTTGGTGGATTGGGTGATGTGGTTTATAGTCTTGCGAAAGCTTTTGTTAAAAAGGGGCAAGAGGTCGCGATCGTCATACCCTTTTATAAAAGTTTACGATATCAAACTAAATATCCGATTCAATTTATAGGACACATTGATGTTTTTCTTTCTTGGAGAAAACACACAGTAAGTTTACTCACTACCAACATTGATGGCATTACCTATTACTTTACAGATGCCTCATATTATTTTGATCGCGATGGTGTATATGGTTATCCCGATGAACACGAACGTTGGGCAGCTTTTGTACATGCAGTTCGCCACATGATGCCTGTCGTAGGCTTTCAAGCTGATGTAGTTCATCTTCATGATTGGCCGACCGGAATGTTACCTGTTTTAATTCGAGAACTAGATAAAGGTAATCGCTTTTATCAAAACATGAAATTTGTTATGACCATCCATAGTCCTGCTTTCCATGGTGAATTTTCACCTAATCTCATTGAAGATTTTTACGGCCTTAGTCAACAATTATATGAAAATGGGACGTTACGGTTTCAAGACCAAGCTTCAACTTTAAAAGCGGGTTTAGTCTATGCAGATCGAATTACCACGGTTTCACCTACTCACGCAAAAGAACTATTAACCAGGGAAGGTAGTTTTGGTCTCGATTCGATTTTACATTTATATCGCGATAAATTCGTTGGCATTCTCAACGGAATTGATACGGATGAATGGCACCCTATTCAGGATCCGCATTTGTTTAACCCCATTCAACCGCAAACTCTACAACTTAACAAAGATAAAAACAAAGAGCATTTATTTAAGATGTTTGATTTAGAACACCCTCAATATCCATTGTTTGGTTTGGTTAGTCGACTAACATTTCAAAAAGGAATTCATCTTATCTTAGATAATTTAGACCACTTCGTTCATCGAGGTGCAAAATTTATTTTTTTAGGTGCAGGTGAGATGGAATTAGAACATCGTTTAAAAGCTTTTGAGTCTAAATATCCTAAGGCTGTACGCGTGATTTTAGGTTATAACAATCCTATTGCCCACCAAATCTATGCAAGTAGCGATTTCTTTTTAATGCCATCACTCTTTGAACCATGTGGTATTTCCCAGATGATTGCAATGCGTTATGGCACGTTACCCTTGGTAAGAGAAACGGGTGGTTTAGTGGATACGGTAAAAGGTTATGCAGTCCACGGGGACCAAGCAACGGGTTTTAGTTTTTTACATTACACCGGTGATTCTTTAGGATGGGCGATGCAGCAAGCAATGGAGATATTTGAACAAAAACCTCTACTGAAGAAACTACAATTAAATGCTTATCAATCCAATCACGATTGGGGACATGCTAGTCAACTTTATTTATCGTTATTTTCGAGTATTCGCTAATCGGAGTGCTTTCGGATAATGGTTCTTGATTCTACCTTGTGAAGCTTTTCCCCATCCAAGTGAAAAACCATCCACAGAGATTAACACCCATCCTTTTTCTATATCAGCATGGATTTCTTCACCTTGTAAATATTGAGGTAAGCGAGGATCTTCAAGTGTTAGATTGAGGTGTTGTTTTACATCTTCAGGTCGCAATGTATGGGCCAAATGATGCGAGGGATAAAAGATGTTCTTTTCTATATCACCGAAATATACACCTGCTCTTAATGTGTGAAGGGCTGCATGATATTGATAAGATGTGGGAATTTGAAATAATCTTTCTTCGTAAACAAAGTTGGGTTCTATTGATGGATTCATCAGCGTTTCTTCTGCGAACCGTTTCCAAGCAGGTGGCATAGGGTTTCTCATCCGGTGTGTAAATTTTAATGAGTTAACGTGTTCGCCTTGGTGTTGTAAAATCGCAATATAATGACCTTCACCTTTCACAAGGTGTGGCCATAATTTCACACCAATTCCCAAGGTTGAACGTGCATCGAAGTGTTGTTGTAATGGGTGGTGTATTAACTTAAAGTCATGATGTTGAATAAGAAATGCTTCAATTAGTTTTTCATTTTCTTCTGGAGAAAAAGTGCAGGTTGAATAGACGATTCGGCCTCCAGGTTTGAGTAATTTAACCGCTTCTTCAAGAAGATATTGTTGCCGAGTTGCACAAGTTTCTACGTGTTCAACCGACCAAGACTCCATTGCGTTAGGATCTTTACGAAACATTCCCTCACCACTACAAGGAGCATCCACAAGAATTTTGTCAAAAAAGTTTGGAAATAATGTTGGTAGATGATGGGGGTCATGATGTGTGACAATCACTTGATTTAATCCAAGTCTTTCAACGTTATACATTAAAGTTTGTGCTCTTCTTCCATCAATATCGTTGGCAATCAGAAATCCTTGTGGGCCTAATCGACTCGCAATATCTGTTGATTTACTGCCAGGTGCTGCAGCCATGTCTAAAACGACATCTTTGGGTTGAATATCAAGCATGGGGATGACTGCCATCGCGGAAGCTTCTTGGAAATAAAATGCTCCAGCGTGGTGATAAGGATGATGACCGTGTAGGGTTGAAGGTGCTACATAATAACCTTGTGAGTGCCACGGAATCGGATCATGTAAGTGAAGTTTGGTTAGTTGAGATAGGGGTTTTTGAATGCGAATGGATTCGATGGGGGGTTGTTTCATCGCATGAAGAAAAAAGGGAATTTGTTCATTCCCTATTTGTTTTTCAACGCGTTGGATAAATAACTTGGGTAAATCCATTAAGATTCAAACTTTACGACTAAATCTATTTTAGCAACCTTACTAATCGTTTCGTGAATTGAGCAATATTTTGCACCTAATTCTGCAGATTCTTTAAGTTGGTCCTCATTAGAACCGCCACGAATCGTCAATTCAATTTTTAAATATTCCAAGGTAGCAGGAATTGTGTCGCGTTTTACACCACTCACTTCAAGAGAAGCATCTTTAAATGTAAGACGTTTCTTATTGGCAACACTTAAAAAAGTAGAATAAAAGCATGAACCAACAGCACCATAAAGTAAGTGATAAGGTGCCATTCCATCGGGTTGTTGACCCAAGACGACCCGTCCACTTGGCGATGACATTGATCCAACAAATGTATTAGAGAATTCTAGTTTTACGTTATCAGTTTTCATAAATTGTCCTCGAATAATATCATATCCTATTCTATCGTTTTAGAAATCGTTTATGCTTAAGTAGAGGTAAGCTTATGAGATTAAAAGAATTGATGTTAAAAGATTTTCCTTCAATCACGTTCGATAAAATTCGTTATCGAGACACTGATCGCCAAGGTCATATTAATAACGCTGTCTTTGGCACCTATTTTGAAACAGGACGGGTTGAATTATTGTATGGAGAAGACCAAGGTATTCTTTCAGAGAATTGTTCGTTTGTTGTAGCAAAAGTAACCATCGATCTATTAAACGAGATTCACTGGCCGGGTAAAGTTGATATTGGAACCGGAATTATAAGAATTGGAGATAGTTCGTTGGTGATTGGAGCATGTTTATATCAAAATGAAAAACTAGTCGCAACCTCTGAAACGATTGTCGTGCAAGTCAGTCACCAAACCAAAAAATCACAAAGTATAAGCAATGATGCAAAGAAACAATTAGAAAAATTTAAATTAACTTTAGAATAATGTTGTAACAATTTCATTCTGTGTTATTTTAAATATTAGAAAGAGGTCATTATGAAAAAAAATAGTGAATATCGTCGCGAAGGTCGTTCATTAGCAAAAGGAAAAATACTCAATATTTTCCTAATCGGATTAATTTTTTCCTCAATTCTTGGTGTTGTAACCGGGATTGGATCTAGCTTTGCTCCTGTTCTCGAAGAGGGAACATTTAATGTGATTGATCCGGGTAATCCTGCTTTAGCTCAATTGTTTAATTTAATCGCAGTCGCCCTTGGTGGATATGTAACCTATAGCTTCACCAAAATGTTTATCGGTGTTGCAAAAAATGAAAATCCAGAATTTGAACCCATCCTAACTGCGGGTGTTAAAGAACAACCAGTCAATGCTCCTTTGTTGAGTGTAATTAGTGGTTTATTCCTTGGGTTATGGACTTTATTATTTATCATTCCTGGAATCATTAAAGCCTATAGTTATGCGATGGCGTCTTACTTGCTTGTGAATGAAAAAAATTTAGGACCCGTTGACGCGATTACAAAATCAAGACAACTGATGGATGGCAAAAAAATGCAATTATTCATGCTTGATTTAGGCTACTTAGGTTGGTATTTATTATCCTTATTCACATTTGGGATTTTAGCTATTTGGGTAAGTGCTTGGCACCAAACAGCAAGAGCCTTATTCTTCAAAGACGCTTACGACGTTAAATAAATCTTAAATAAAAAAGGATTTGCTAAATCATGATTGCAAATCCTTTTTCTTTTTCTATATTTCTACAGCAACTCTAAAGCCACGATCTGCGTAGTAAGAATCTGCTCCGTTGTGAAAAATAAAAGCTCTACCAAAGCGTTTATCACCAAATAACGCACCACCTTTTTCTCGAACATCTTTAGGGGTAAGTAACCAAGATGAGGTTGTGGTATCGACATCTTGAATCGTTTGTAATTGTAAATATTGTTCTTCTGTTAAAAGCGTTGCACCCATTAATTTAGCAAGTGATTGGGCGTTACCGTTTTTTGGCTTAAATTCTTTACGATCATCCCATGCAGCTTGATCATAACAAACACTTCTTCTTCCTTTGGGGCTTTGTAGGGCAAAATCAACAAAGGTAATAACCCCTGATTTGGCGTCTCTAGAGAAGACGTCTGGTTCTCCATCTGTTAGTTCCATTTGTAAAAGTGTGTCAATCTTTTTTGATTGGCCTTTTAAGCGATCTTGGACATGTTTCCAAGTAACACCTCGGTGTCGATGAGGGTTTGATTCAAATCGCTCTTCTAGTACTTTGAATAGTTCTTCTTTGGTTAATGTTTTATTTTTTTCCATACGGTTTTTCCTTCTTCGTTATTTTATATGGTTTACCTTTTAAATCATAGGTGATCCATTCGCCTACCGGCTCACCTTTAAGAAAATATCCTGAACGTTTGATGGTTTGATCAATACGAAACCACTGCCAATAACCTTCCGGTAAACCATCGATGATTTTACCCTTTGACCAAATGGTTTTTCCATTCGCGTGATATTTGGTTACGAGATTATTTTCGTCGGTTTTTGACGCTTTGGATTTAATGATCGCCATATTCATATTTTACCACCCATCGCTCGTCCGAGAACTTGAAAATTTCCTTGTATTGAAAGCAAAACAATCGATGATTAATAAGCGTATAATGCTATTGGAAAATTGAAGATTATGGGCAAGTTATTGAAACATATTGGTTGGTACGTTAAACAAGAATGGAAGACTTATGTTTTAATGTTTGTCTTACTGATCAGTATTGCTTTATTTGCCTTGATTCCAGGTTGGTTACTTGGTTTATCCATCGACACGATCATCTCAGGTGGATTAACTTATCAATCATTATTATTTTTAGGTGGTGCACTAATTGCTTTTCCAGTGATACGGTATGGACTCAGTTATTTATATAACTTCACGACAGTAAAAAAATCACAACAGCTCGCCCACACAATGCGAAAAAAATACTTGGGTCATTTATTTAACATGGATTCTAGTTTTTATGAAAAATATCAGAAGGGTGATTTAATTTCTCGAGTAACCGGTGATTTAGATTCCATTATTCAATCGGCAACAGGTTTGTTGGAAGGGTTGGTTTTTAACATTGGATTTATAATCATCACATTAACATTGATGATGGTGACCATCAGTTGGCAACTTACTTTAATCTCAGTCATCATCATGCCAATTGGGTTAACGATTCTTAATTTAGTTCGTGAAGGCAAAAGACAATACTTTAAAAAACACCGAGATATATACGCTGCGTTTACGGAAAAAATGTTGGAGTCTGTTGAAGGACAAAAAGCTATACGCGCCTATGTTCAGGAAGATATCGATCTTAAAAAGCAACATCAAGAAATTACCAATGACATTGAGTCCTGGCGTTATATTGTAAAATTTGAAAACTGGTTTAACCCTTTATTTGAAGTGATTTATGGGATTGCTTATACACTCGCCTTTGCCTTTGGCACATATTTCATTATTCAACAAATGATGTCGTTAGGTGGATTAATTACTTTTGTGACTTATATTGGGATGTTATTTGGTCCGTTTATTTCAATCTCGGGTATTTTTGCTCAACTCAATCAAGCGACGATTGCCATTGATCGGATGGAAGAAGTCATGAACCATCAACCGATTGTCCATGATAGTTCTACTTCTCAAACCATTATCGACTTTCAAACAATAGATTTTAAAGGTGTCACCTTTCAATATCCGTTTGATAAACAACCCGTAATTAAAAATATTTCTTTTAGTATTCAAAAAGGACAAACGATAGGCATTGTGGGTCCAACTGGAGCGGGCAAGTCAACCTTAATTCGCCAATTACTTCGTGAATTTAATGTATCAAAAGGATCTGTTTTAATTGATAACACACCCATCGAAAGATTTAAAATTGAAGACATAAGACAATTAGTAGGCTACGTTCCTCAATCCCATATTCTTTTTAAATTACCCGTTGAAGAAAACATCAAGATTGGGAAGCCTAATGCTTCCGATGAAGTTGTGAAAAGTGCTGTCAAAATGGCTGACTTTGAAAAGGATTTACCTTATTTACAATCGGGTTTGCAAACCATGATGGGTGAGACCGGCGTTAATCTTTCTGGTGGACAAAAGCAACGATTATCGATTGCTAGGGCGTTAATTAAAGATCCACAAATCTTGATTCTCGATGATTCGTTGAGTGCGGTTGACATGAAAACAGAACGAACGATTGTGCAACACCTTAAAGATTTAAGAAAAGGGAAAACTAATATTATTGTGACTCACCGTTTTTCCGCAATTCAAGAAGCAGACTTTATTCTTGTTTTGGAGCAAGGTGAAATTAGTCAACGCGGCACCCATGACTCATTGATTCGAGAAGATGGTTGGTATAAGCGACAATATATTACTCAACTGACAGGTCTTGAGGATTAAAGATATGTTCAAAACCATTAAAAAAGTTTGGCGTTACATTATTCCTTACAAAGGGTTGTTAACTTTAACCATATCCGCGATGTTGGTTGTTCAATTGCTTGGATTAGTCGCGCCTTTAATTGTAAAAACTATCATAGATGATTACTTAGTAGGAATCGAAAAACCCTGGTATGAAACAACCGAAACAACTGATGCTGTTGAATACAATAATCGATTCTTTCAACAAGAAACGATCACCAATCACGGAGTGTCAATTGTTGTGATAGGGACTCGTTATTATTTTTCTGAAGATGTCGTGGTCATTGGCCAAAAAATATTGGATGGAAACCAATTAACTATTCTCACACCGGACAACCAAACGTTCACTTATGACGTCACACCTTTAACGCGCGATGAAGTGTTCGCGTTCTATCAACCGAGCGTTGAACCATTGATTTGGTTGATAGCATTATTGTTTGTACGATTACTTTTACAAATTTTATTTACATATATCCAACGCATTAGTACTGGGATGATCACAGTGAACATGGTTCGCGATGCAAGAAAAGATGCCGTAAGGTCTTTACAACGCATGCCGATGTCTTATTTTGAAAGTGAACCTTCTGGTAAGATTGCCAATCGCGTTATCAGTGATGTAGGTGGAATGATGGGTTTATTTTCTACGATTATGAACTTGTTAGTAAATGCTTCGTTGGCTGTTATCTTCGCCTACGTGGGAATGTTTTATTTAAACGCAACTCTTGCGTTCTTAACTTTTATATTCTTTCCTGTTGTCTATGTTTGGTTGCGATTCTTTGTGAAAAAACTCAACAAACTCGCCGTCAAAGTTAATGAAAACTCGTCGATGATTACTGCTCAGCTTAATGAAATTATTAACGGTATTTCTATCCTCCAAATCTTTAACTTTAGAAAATCAATTGAACAAAAGTTTGATCAACTTTCATTGGATACCCAAAAAGAAATCCTGAAAGAACAACATTTACATCTCTCCATTGGTTGGAACATGATCCGCTTGGTGGGGGCATTAGTTACTGCTTTTATCGTTATCTTTTTTGGCTATGGTTATTTGTCCATCAGTGGTGTCGTTATCAGTGCTGGTATTATTTACGCTTACAACGATTACTTGTCTCGATTAATTGAACCAGTGGGCACATTATTTAGAGAAATTGGAAACCTCCAACATTCCTTAGTAAAAAGCGAAAGAATATTTAGGGTTATTGATGGAGAACAAGAAGACAACGCTTTAACAACCATTCCTAGATATCGTGGCGACATCTTATTCGATAATGTTTGGTTTTCTTATGAAAAAGGTCACCCCATTATTAAAGGCATCACTTTAAAAATTGACGCGGGTCAAATGATCGGTTTAGTTGGTCATACAGGTTCAGGTAAATCAACCCTGACAAATTTACTCTTACGGTTTTATGATTTTAAAGAGGGTGATATGGGCAAGATTTATGTCGATGGTGTTGATATCACGACTCATCCAAAACGGACTTTCCGTTCTCACATAGGCATCATCATTCAAGATCCAGTCATGTTTAAAGGTACGATTGCAGATAATATTCGTTTCGGAATCAGTTCTGTAACCGATGAGGAGGCGGAAAAGGTTTTAAGAAATATTGGTGGCGACCACCTCTTAGACAAATTGGAAAAGGGTATTCAACAACCCGTATCACGTGGTGGATCCAATTTAAGCGTGGGGGAAAAACAACTCATTTCTTTTGCAAGGGCCATTGTTCACGATCCCGCTATTTTAATCATGGATGAGGCCACTGCAAATATCGACACAGAAACCGAAATGCGAATTCAAAAAGCACTAGAAAAAGCAAGAAAAGGGAGAACGTTAATTGTAATTGCCCATCGATTATCTACCATTAAAAATGCTGACAAAATTGTTGTCTTAGAAAATGGTTTAAAGGTTGAAGAAGGCACCCACAAGCAATTAATTGCGAACAACGGAACCTATGCGAATATTTATCGTTCGCAAATCAAAACAAGAGTCTAACAATTATTCGATTACTTTTATAAAATCATAGGCAAGCGATTGAAGATAAGCTTTTTTAATGATTGTTAAGAGTACTTTTAAATGGATGTCTGATAGTTTTTTAATATAAAGACAACTTTTCCCAATTTTGTATGTTCCTAAATTTTTTAATTCCACTTCTTTTTCTAAATTAAATGATAAATATAATGTCAATGCTTGTTTGCGACTGGAAAGTGCAATGATAGGCATATATCCATCATTTCCGGTAGGATAACGGTAATACAGTCGACCAAACCCGATGATAGACCCCCAAAGCTTTGGTTTGCGTTTGGAAATTTTTTCCATTTTCTCAACAAGCCAAAGTACATCCGTCCTTCTGTTTTCTGGAAGATTTTTGATATAAGAATCAATTGAGTTATGGGTTACATCTAGTGGCATAAAACCACTATATCAAGTGTTGTTATTTAATAAAATAGAAAGTAATGAATCGATTATAATAGGTCTAATGAGAGTTAAGATCGAACCCGGGGAAAGACTCCGATTACTTAGAACGAAAAGAAAAGTAAGTCAGGCAGAATTGGCTGCCGCTATTTTTGTTAAAAACACCACCATTAGTAATTGGGAAAAAGGAACTCGTAAGATTCAAACCGATAACCTTAAAGCTCTGAGTGATTACTTTGGTGTTCCGGTTTCTTATTTTTTAGAGCCAGATGAAAAGAAAGAGTCTTGGAGAAAAGTCCCATTAAAAGCTTTACTTGCAGGCAGTGCTGGAGTGGCGATGCTTGTTAGTTTAACGGTTGTCGCCTTAAATGGTAGAGCCAATATCAATAACGAAGCTTGTTATGGGGAACTGGTTTGTTATTTAATCGATGATCCGTCGATTGTTAGTGAATTATCTTCAAGAAACATTAGCGGTGGTCAAATGACCAATGTGGAAATGGAAAGATTAAAATATTTCTTGGAAACATTTACTGTTGGAAATAAAGACCATCAATTTAATCAATCAAAACTTAATGAAATCAATACAAAACAATATTATTTAAATTTCCCTCCCGAAACAGAACAAATAAGACAAAATCTAGAGAATCTTGTGAATGACTTCTATAACGAAAATCAGCCTAGTCCATTTCCCAATCTTTCTGTCTTTAATTTAGACACAAGCAACCCCTTGGGTAATCAATTATTTTATTTGGGGTCTGGGTTTAATTTGGAAAAACATATTATTTATAAGATATCCACCGATGTATTTAAATATGAAATTTATAGCACTCAACAATATGTTTTTAATATTCAATTGGAGTTGAACACAATCTATTTTGGTGACAAAAGTTATCTTTCACCCAAAGTCATCTATGATCACTTTGTTGAAAGTTATCCTTTTGAAAATGTCTTTAATACCAGTCCATTTCTATATGAAAATGAATCAACAAAGATTACCGTAAACTTTTTTGAAACGGAGGATGGAATTTATATAATTCAAAATGGAATTTATTATTACATGAAAGACCACCCCATTTATGCGCTAGAGGTTCCTTTCTTCTCAATCCAACACAATCCTTTCAATTCAACGAGAACCTATTCAATTGGGGCTGGTTTTAATGGTGGTTATGAAACCTACTTACCCTCGTTAAGTTTAAATGTTTATGACTATGGTTATACAAGTTTGGTCCTCCCCATAAGTGGAGGAGGTATTTCTTACCGGATCGATCAAGAAATGTTGGGTCAAGATTTCACATTACAAGATTGGTTGGATTGGGCAAAAGATAAATCCATTTTCCATTCAGACTTGATCGATCAAACGGTCGCCGATACGTATCTTGAACTTGAGGAAATTTTCCAATTTTTACTAGACGATACTTTTACGCTAGATGCGATTGTTTATTAAATACAAAGATCTAGAGGTTTAACGTTACATGAATCAACAAAACATCATCGGTGAAAAACTTCGCCAATTAAGAACTAAAAAAGGTATTTCTCAAGCTGAGTTAGCTAAAGCTATTTTTGTTAACAACACCACCATTAGTAATTGGGAGAAGGGAACAAGACAGATTCACATCAATAGTCTCAAACTCATTTGTGTTTATTTTGAGGTGCCCTTAGATTACTTTAACGACAAGGATAGCTTAGATAAAATTGAACAGAAAAAATTACCTTTAAAACCAATTATCGCCGCCAGTGCAAGTGTCGCATTGGCCGTCAGTGTGGGTGTCGTTTTATTGGGTGGGCGGTCAGGCCTGATTAATGATGCTTGTTATGGTGAAACTAACTGTTATTTGATTAACGATCCCTCTATCATTACCGAACTAGAGTCCAGAAACATCGCAGGTGGTTTAATGACCAACATTGAATTAAATAAGGTTTATGAATTACTAAATGAGTACATCACACCATTAAATTATGGGGTGGTTGATCTTGTTAGAGAAGTGGTTGCAGAATCAGAAAATGCAGCTTTAAACGAACAATATGCTGAGACGAGAAACAACATCCAAAAAATACTCCAGTCAACCCAACTCATCATCGACAATCAACATTATTTGAATCTAATCAACATCAATACAGAAAATTTACAACTCTTTATCGTGAATGAAACAAAATATGTCATTTATAAAACTTCTTCTTCGACCTTTCAATATGAAATATATGGAAAGGTTGTGATTGATATTCGCATTGATCTTGATTTAGATGCCATTTTTATAAACGATCAAAGGTTGTTTCGAGATGCCGAAGCATATGTTAATGAAATTTATGAAAATCAATTGGTTGTAGGTAGACGTTATCTAATGCAAGACGAAAATAATCATATTTACATCACGATGATCAATGATTCGGTTCATGATTTTGAAATGAAAGTTCTTAATCCAGTCGAAGAGACCTATCATTATCTAGCGTTGTTCAATAACCCCGAAGCCAATCTTTCAAATATTTTATTTGGTGTAACATACTACCAGGATGAATCAAGAACATGGGGTTATGGATATGATTATGCCTCAAGGGTCACCTTGGAAGGTTTAATAGAAGCAATGCGTAACACGTCGCTCATTACTAGGATTGGATCAGGTCAAGGTAATAACTTTGATGTCAATTTTAATTTTTCAGAAAGTGAAGCTTATTTTGCTCTCTTAGATGAATACGAATCTTTTTTAAATCAAGTCGTAGCAACATTCGGAAATACTTTATAGAGGAAATCATATGTCATTTCAAGCTTATATCGCTAACATCATGGCCATCACCAAAACCACAACAGACGCTATTAAAAACAAAGCTGCAAAAGACGGTCTTCTTACGCCCGATCTTACTGCAAGTAAATTTGTTGATTGGTTAGCTAAGGAATACAAACTTGGTCGCGGCCACTCCATGGCCTTATGGAAACTCTTTATTGAAAAGGGATGGATTGTAGTGAAGTCTTCGAAAATAAAAGCAAATAAGAAATAATTTCTCTTCACGGCAAGCATCTTTAAGTTAGGTAATAACTAAGAGTGATATATTGCTCTTAGGAGAAATCTATGAATAAATTAATTAGTTTCAATTTGAAGATGGGCTTGGTTCACCTTGTCCAAGGGATTGCCTTGTTAATCCTCGCCTTAACGGTTCCATTATTCCGTGACTTTAGACCTTCAATTTATGTCGTGGGAAGGTTTTTCATCCAAAACTCAACCATTCCGTACTTTTCTTTTGAAGATGTGTTATTTCAAATACCAGTGGCGATTCTTGCCGCTAGTTTCATCTTATTGAGCGCCCTTTTCCACTTCTTAATCTCAGTGCCTTTTAAGAAACAATATGTCGCCAATGTTGAAAAAGGAATCAATCCTTTACGTTGGTATGAATACGCTTTATCTTCTTCCATTATGATCGTGCTCTTATCCATCATGTTTGGTGTCACTACCATCGAAGGCTTACTCAGTGTCTTTGGGATTAACGCGGTGATGAACTTACTGGGTCTCTTGATGGAAAAAATGAATCCTCCTAGCCGTACCAAAACAGATTGGACTGCTCACTGGATTGGTTGGATTGCAGGTTTAATCCCTTGGGTAATCATCGTCATCTACATGTTAAACATTGGTGATTTATCAGTCTTACCTTGGTTCGTCTTACCAGGTTTAAGTTTCTACTTCTTGGTCTTTAACCTCTTTGCTTTCAACCAAATCTTACAATATGCTCGCGTTGGCAAATGGAAAGATTATGTCTACGGAGAAAAGAGTTATGTTTGGTTAAGTTTGTTTGGTAAATCCATCCTAGCCTGGTTAGTCTTTATCGGCATCATCTTAGCTTAATCTAACCCTAATTCCTGATAAACTTTATTGATTAATTCACCCTTCATCTTTAAATAAGCATCCATGTCATATGGATGCTTTTTTGCTGCTTCTATCTTGAGTTTTCCATAGGCTTCTTTAGTTTTGGGATTCGCGATTAAATAATTCCTGAATGCAATGTGTCTATTGAGTTCAGATGATCCAGACACACAAACATACAGATGATGTTTAGGAAGAAGGCTCCAACTTTTTAATTTAAACACTTCTCGTCCTTTAATTCCTTGATCGCCAACATGCCGATAACCAAGCCGTTGTAATTTTTCTTTAACTTTTTCAAATCCATTGAAAGATTTAATTTCTACATCGATATCAATAATGGGTTTTGCAGGAAGTCCTTCAACCGAAGTGCTACCAACATGGTGAATGGATTCATTAAAAGTGTCTAAAACTCGTTGTAATCGTTTACGAATCAACACAAAAGACCACTTCCATAGTGGGTTGTATGGTGTAACAACAATTCTCTTTGGTTTCATCCTACTAATGATAACAAATCGATAGTTTTTTCTTCGAAGAGTTCATAGGGTTCGGTTTTAAATTCACGTAAAATAAGTTGGTCACCCACAAGTTCATACGACGATTCGCTTTCATCTTCACTGATATAGTTTATATAAACGGAATATAGAGCATTCACTTCATAGTAAAAATAATAAGTTCTTACCCACAAAAACTGATATTGCTCAACGTAGATTTTGTGATTGTCATTTCTTATAACCTCGTAGTGTCGATCAAGACGAAGGATTCCTACTAAAAGGTTAGCAAGAGAAAAGAAGATAACAAGGGGCACAATAAAATATTTGCTTTTATTTAGTTGAAAAATCAAAAACAAGGAAAAAATAATAAACCAAAGACCCCAAAACATATGAATGATAGGAAAAATATTGAGCAATTCATAATTTAAATACATATCATCGGTTACTGCATAAAAACCATAGTGGCTAACCAGAATAAACGTAAAAAAAGCTAGACTGGAATTAAGTAATATTTTATGAGGTTTGTGAAATTTCATTTTTTAATGTTAGTAATACGACGGTTTCAACATGATAGGTTTGCGAAAACATATCAACAGGCTGAACATACTTTACTTCATAAGTATCAGATAAATATTTGATATCTCTTGCAAGCGAAGAAGGCTCACACGAAATATAAACAAATCGTTTTGGTTTAATAACTTTCACCGATCTAAGGAACCCCTCTTCACAACCATTTCGAGGTGGATCCACAAATAAAACATCATAGGTCTTTCCTTTTGCAGCTCGCTCCACAAGATAAGGTGCAGCATCCGCCTCTATGAACGAAACATTTCTTATTTCATTTAACTTAGCGTTTTCAATAGCATTCAACACCGCGTCTCTAACAATCTCAACACCGGTAACATGTTTGGCTTGTTTTGCCGCTAATAAGGTAATCGTACCAACCCCAGAGTATGCATCCAGCACAACATCCGTTGGGGTGAGATTTGCAATCGATAATGCTCGAGCATAAAGTTTTTCGGTTTGGAATGGATTGACTTGGAAAAAGGATTTTGCAGCAATCTTAAATTTAAGCCCGGATAATTCGTCTTCAATAAATCCATCTCCAAATAAAATATGTTCACGATATCCCAAGACCACATCGGTAAATTCAGGATTAATGTTTTGCACAATCGTACGAATATTGGGAAAAGCTTTTAAAAGCGCATCAACAAAGATTTTTCTTTCGGGAAAATTTATTTTACCGGTGACGAGCACCACCATCAGTTGATTGGTAACAATCCCTTTTCTTACCATCACATGTCGCATAAATCCTTTACGATATTTTTGATCGTACGCTTCAATATGATGTTCAATACAAAGTTTTTTGACTAAGCGAACGATTTGATCAGCTTCTGTGTTTTCAATTAAACATTCATCAATGTCAATAATGCGATGGCTACCTTGTTGATATAGTCCGGCGATTAAGTTGCCACGTTCATCATGACCAAAAGGAAATTGAACTTTGTTGCGATAATGAAGTGGTTTATCACTAGGAATGATGTCATCGACTTTACCGTTATAATCACCCATGCGCCTTAAGACTTCTGCCACCCTCATCTTTTTCATCTTTAGTTGTTCTTGATAAGAAAGGTGTTGAAGTTGGCATCCACCACACACTTCATAATATTGGCAAGGTGGAGTGACACGTTGCGGTGACGTGGTTAACCGTTTGGTAATTTTTCCTTCTGCATACTTTCCACGATTATTGGTAATAAGAATTTCCGCTTCTTCTCCCATGAGTAAATATGGGACAAAGATTGGTAAACCTTCGTGTTTAACAACACCCTTGCCATCATGGGTATAGTCGATACAAACGCCTTTGATGTGACGACTTGAGTTCATAATGTAAAGACTCCTATGACCGGATAATGGTCAGATGGTAATTGTTGAAAGAATTGACTACGATCAACCACCACATCTTTCGATTGTAAACCTTCTTGATAAAGGAGGTAATCAATTTGGGAAATACCATTTCCACCTTTGAATTCATGATATGTATTACCTAAATCTAAAGACGGTGCAAATTGTAAATCGCGCGGCATATACTTTTTAATTTTAGCTGCATCTTCATTAAAATCTCCACCCAAAATGGTTGGGATTCTTTCTGGAAAGGATTGTATGAAATCAAATAAAACTTTTAGATTGATATCTTTTGCTCTCGAAGAACGATAAGCTAAATGGGTGTTCAAGAAACGTAATAGTTTTCCATCGGTGTGTTGCAAAACGATCATTGATGCAATTCTTGGAAAACCTTCTTCAGGATCCATTGATCCAGGGGTTCTTGGAGTTTGACTTAACCAAATGGTATCAGCTGCTTTAATGCGATAGTCTTGTTTTTTGTAATAAATCGGACAACCTTCACCTTGTAAATCTTGATTGCGACCCATGTAATAATAGCCGTATTTATTTTCTAATTGTTTGATATCTGCAAGCATGGCGGGTGTCGTTTCTTGAAGCATTAAGATATCGGGGTTATGTTTTTCAATCATGGCAAGAACTGAGGTAATGCGAAATCGCCATTGATGAGGTCCATCGACAGGTACATCAATTCTGAGATTAAAAGTCATCACTTTGATTTGCATGCATTCATATTATACTTTGTGTAGAGGTACTTAGAATGAAATGTCCAAAATGTGGTAGAGAAACCCAAGATAAAACCAAGTTTTGTGGTTGGTGTGGCGCGGACATGAACAATCCATTTCAAAACAAAGAAAAACCAATTCAACCAGAAGTGATGGATGAAAAGGATGTTAAACGTCAACAATCGACTGAAAGTAATCCTAATCCAAACCCGATGCAAGAACCGAAATCAAAACTAGTTGCAGGTTTGCTTGCTATCTTTGTTGGTGGGTTAGGTATACATAATTTTTATTTAGGATACACACAACGCGGCATTATTCAGTTAATTTTAAGTACGGTGGGTTCTATCTTGTTTATCGGACCGATTATTTCTTGGTTATGGGCTTTTATTGAAGGTATTCAAATTTTCACTGGTGAGATCAATCGTGATGCGAACGGCGTGAAGTTTAAGGACTAATATCTACGTAAAAACTTCTTTGCGAGTTCAACCCATTCTTTCATGTAAGCAAATCGTTGCTGGAATTCTTCTAATGAGTATTCGCTATAAGCAACATCGTCACTTCCTACTGAGAAGCCGTGTAAACCTTCTGGGTAAACATGAAGGGCGAACGGAACTTTGTTCTTTCTAAGTGCTTCCGCAAACATCAGAGCATTTTCAACATGGACTATCGCATCATCTTGTGTGTGAAAAATAAAACATGGTGGGGTTTCCTTTGTCACGTGTAAATCTAAAGAAACCTCAGCGGCTTTTTCTTTAGTAATATCGGGTCCCAATAAATTCATTAAAGATCCTAGATGTCGGTATTTAATGTCGGAGGTAATGGGCGCATAGGCTAGCACCCCAGCATTCACCAAGTGTGGATAATAAGTCATGATGGTTGCAGCAAAGTGTCCACCTGCAGAAAAACCAACAAGATAAATTTTATTGACTCGGGGATCTTTTCTTAATTGTTCAATCAATTCTTTTGCTTCAATGTGGGTGTGTGGGTGAAGGAGTTTTTCTTCTCGGTAATAATAGATTCCGGTGTGATAGGATTCGCTAGCAAAAGCATTTACAACGGGTTGGGCTTCTCGCCAGGAGGTGTATTCATATCCACCACCAGGAAGAATAAGCAAGAATGGCCTTGGTTGTTGGTCTTGCCAAGCAATCTCAATAAAGTTTTTTGAATGTTGATATAGTTTCATAAACACCTCTTATTCATTATAACGAGTAGTCTATTTTTTTAATTAAATTGTCAATAATTAAGAATTTTTGCAAGATTGAATCGAGTATAATAAAAGCATGAAAGACGAAACTATCCTTCTCAACAAATTTAAATTGGATCGTTACTCTCCTTTAATTGAAGATGCTTTGCTAATCAATTTAGATTTAAAAAAATATCGCGACACCAAAGCCTCACTAATCCATGCAACGATCTTAGGTTTATTTGAAAACAAAAAAGAATTGGTCATCTTTTTTTATTTACCTCAAAGTGGTCAGTATTTAACAGAAATAGTGATCAATAAACATCGTTATGGTGTTCAAATACAAGACGAGGAAGGTTTTGTTCATAAATATGTTATCCCTGCTCCGTTTAAACCGGGTAAGCTTGATATTTCCGAATATGTATTTATTGATGATGTGTTAAAAAGAACCACATCAACAGTGAAAGAAGAGCATATCTTTGGAATCTTAAACGATCAGTATTATTATGATTCAAAAAAATATTTTCAAACCCAACTAGAAGGTGAATTGCTTTACGACATAATTGACATGTCGACAGTCCAAAACAAAGTTGAAGATTTATTAGGTCGACCTTTTTTTTATCGCGATATTTCATCCTTAAAAGCAAAGGCAACCAAACTATATTATGTTGCCTTTAACCTTTTTGACACAAAACAAAAAAAATATTTTGTTCCTGAAGATATCGTTGAAATGAAGGTTAATTATCAAGAAAGTCGGTAT
This sequence comes from Bacilli bacterium, assembly GCA_049419605.1. GTDB lineage: Bacteria > Bacillota_I > Bacilli_A > RFN20 > CAG-826 > UBA970. The sequence continues at coordinate 52,383 of JBMSKF010000002.1, read as the reverse complement.
GTTTATCAAGCGAAAAAAGTCACCAATACCACTGACGTTGATCCTACTTTAGACGGGGAAACGTTTACTCTAGAAAAAAAAGAAACCATTGCAAAAGAGCCACGTAAAATTGAAACGGGTGAAAAATCAGATTGGAATTTAATCCAAAACTTCTTCTCTTACAAACAATACCGTTATCAATCCATTTATAAAATTAATGATCAAGTAAAACTCAAAGAAAAACAAACCCATAACTTTACTTATGTCCTTGTTATTGGACCTAAATTTGGTTATCGCTATAGCCAAGCCACGCTTCAAAGGTCAAACGGAACAGATTATGACTATGAAGAAACAACCTTATCCAAAGTGAGGATTTATCATTTAACGTATCAAGAAAAAGGTCATCGTTACGCAGTGCCAGTTCTAAGTTTGGTTTACGAATCAGATAAGAAAGCAAGATTACCGAGAGTTCGGCATCGTTTAATGATGTTACTTAAAACCATGGGTAAGGTCATCGCAACCCCTATCAAATTTATTTTTGGAGCAACGGGCTTTATTTATAAGATTGTTCGTTGGATCTTTACGCACTGGAAGTTATTGGTGGTTCTACTTGTTGCTGGTTTATTAATATATTTGGGTGTCCAAATTGCGGGGTGGATTCAATAATGGACTTTATTTCTTTATTGTTATTTATTGGAACATTGGGGTTGATTGGTGCGATGATCTATCTTGATCTCGCCAAATATAAATTTCACTTCTTTTTAGGTGTGATTGTCCTTGGTGTTGCCCTTTACACTTATGGATTAATTGGAAATGGAGAAACATTAAACACGGTGGATTTGGTCCTTAAAGCTTTCGGTAATACGACCGCAATCTTAAGGGGAATCTTTCGTACCACTGAAATTAGTAATCGTATCAATAACGACTTACTCTTTCTTTTGTCAGCCTATGCAATCCATGTCATCGGATTTGGCTACACATATATTTTAATTTTTGCAGTATTTTTTAATAATCTCGCTTTAAAAATGAGATTCTTTCTCATCCAACAACGACCCCATTATTTAGTTTTAGCGGATGATGATAAATTAACTTATCTCTTGAAGTCATTTGAAAAGGAAGCTAAGAAAAACCGCCACACAAAACTCATTAATGTGGCGTTACCTAAAGCATTATTAACAAACAAAGAAATCAATACAAAGTATGCTTTTAAACCTGGTTTTACCAATTTCGATGTGTCTAGCCAAAAACTAGAATCGTTAATCGGCTCTAAACAACAAGAAACCACACTGGTCAGTTTATTAACCAAAGATACAGACGTGATGGCGTTGGTGGAAAAGCTCAATCGATATTATCAACAAAACCCCAACAGCAAATTAAAAAGTTATCTGTTATATCAAGATAAACAACATCTCCCTATTTACGAATCTTTTAGTCAGGAAAAACAAAAAATTAGATTTTTCTCTTACCACCAATTAATTGCACAGCAACTTGTTCTTGAGTATCCATTAACTTCTTATTTACCAAAGACGATGATTAACTTTGAAAAAGCGACTTTGGAAGACGTCAGCATTAAATATCATTTACTAGGATTTGGTCAAACCAACGAAGAAATTTATCGTCATCTCTTTGTCACCAATCAATTCCCACCCAAAGCGTCGAAATTCTTCGGAAAAGAATTTACCAACTATGCAAATCCTCCTATCACTTACCACATATACCGCGATCCGTTAGTCAATGGTGGCACGATCAAAACCTTTGCAGTTCCTTCCATCCAAAAACGTGACTATTTACCATTGCCACCGCTTTCTGCAGAAACAAAAACCATCAACACAACTTTTCAAGATAGTCGTTATCTAGATGTGGTGTCATCAAGTCTTTCCAAAAATGATGACTATCAAATCTTCGTTGTAGCCTTTGATGACGATGTCACCAATCTCAGAGTGCTTCAACAAGTTCTGAGTTGGATAATCGAAAAACGATTACAAAAGTTTCAAATCTTTGTACAAATCCTCAATCGAGACTATCAACAAACCAGTCAATTATTTAAACACCCTAGTGTGATTGCGTTTGGTTTTGGTGATTATGGTTATTCGTTAAATCAAATTATCAATCCAGTGTTTACTCAAATCGCAAAAAACATACACGCTTCTCTCAATCCAAATAAACCCTTTGATACATTGCTTTCGCAAGAAAAAGAAAACTTACTCTATGAGGCTATCAGTCTTCGTTTTAAATTAAATTTAATGGGGTTAGATTTAGCACCACAACCCAAGGGTTTATCAGAAAATAAATTCATGAAACGATATGATGAAGATGAACAATCTCGATTCCATCAAGTTCATCCCCGCGCCAAGAATGATGCAGACCTTAACCGATATAAACCGGTTGCGAAAAAAATTCGTAACTTGCTTGCTCGCCAAGAACACTTGCGTTGGACCGCGAATCAAATGACCCAAGGTTACATTCCTATGAGCATTGAAGAAATGGTGATGACAAAGCATTATGTGGATCATCAACTCAAAAAAGATGCACGTTTAACGTCCTTTGAAGGTTTATTTGAATTACACGAAAAATTAGTGCACGACTTGGAATTTAGTTTCTCGGATGCAGATTTAATTTATCCTTACTTCCACACGATGGATCACTTGTATCAAATTATTCAAAACACACCATTTAGTGTGGTAGACACCATTGATGAGAAAAACAATCGCACCATTGAGATGCCAATCATCGATACAAGTAATATAGAGAGTAAAATCAAATCTTAGTTATTTTTTAATAATCGTGGATTGAATAAAAGGAACTTCGATTAAAGGGTCTAGTCTTGGAAATAGTGGGGTTGGTGGATTCAGTTTTAATCCATTGACCACATTGGGGTTAGAAGCTGATTGAATAGATGGTTTTGCTTTTACACCAAGTTGAAGAAAGAATGCATCCGAGGTAGTAACCAAAATAGGTTGGTATAGCGTGCCTGCCACATATAACGAATAAATCAATTGATGCATCACGACTTGCAAAGATTTTAATTTACTTGGATCTTTGGCTAAGTTCCAGGGTTGCGTTTCGTCAATATACTTATTCGCGCGGGCAACCAATTGGTTAACTTTGGCATAGGCTTCCGTAATCAAAAGTTGATTCATCAAGGTTTGATAATCTTCAATGGTTTGACTCGTCAAAGAAGCCAATTGACGATCAAATTCTGAAATAGGTGCATCGTAATCAGGAACGACACCTTGGAAATATTTATTCACCATGTTAATGGTTCTATTGAGTAAATTACCAAAATCATTTGCTAAATCCGTGTTAACACGTTCCACAAATTGCTCTGGACTAAATTGACCATCACCACCAAATACAGTTTCTCTCACCAAATAATAACGAACGGTATCAACACCATATTTTTCCATGAGTGGTAAAGGGTCAATAACGTTTCCTTTAGATTTCGACATTTTCGCATCTCTCATCATTAATAATCCATGGGCAAAAACGCGATCGGGTAAACGTAAACCAAGCGCCATTAAAAAGATGGGCCAATAGATAACGTGGAATCTTGTAATATCACTACCCACAATATGAATGACTTCGGATTGTGGATCTTTCCAAAACTTTTCATATAAGGATGGATTCGCACTGCCATAACCGAGTGCGGTAATGTAATTCGTCAGGGCATCTAACCAAACATACACCACATGGCGTGGATCTTCTTTTACTTTAACACCCCAAGAAAAAGAGGTTCGCGATACACAAAGATCTTCAAGTCCTGGTTTGATAAACGTATTAATCATTTCGTTCTTACGAGATTCTGGAGTAATGAATAAAGGATTTTTTTGATAATAATCCATTAAGCGATCTGCATACTTACTCATTCTAAAGAAATAAGCATCTTCGGCTTCTGGATGAACGGCTCGTTTACAATCTGGGCAAACTTTCGCTTCACCAATTTGTGTATCCGTCCAAAAGGATTCACAAAATGTACAGTACCAGCCTTGGTACTTAGAAAGATAAATATCGTCTTGCTTTAACAATTGACTAAAGATTTGTTGAACAACAATTTCGTGACGTGGTTCTGTCGTGCGAATAAAATCATCGTAACTAATATGCATCTTGGCCCAAAGGTCTTTAATACCGACCACAACATCATCCACAAATTGTTGAGGAGTTTTATGATTCTTTTCTGCAGTTTCTTGAATCTTTTGACCATGTTCATCCGTGCCAGTTAAAAAATAGGTGGGAACACCTGCTAGACGTTTATAACGGGCAAAGACATCCGTCACCACAGTTGAGTATGCGTGACCAATGTGTAATTTTGCACTAGGATAATAAATCGGAGTAGTGATATAGAATTTTGTTTTCATGATTCTTATTATAAAGAAAAAAACCACTCTCTTCTTAGAAAGTGGTTTTGATACTTTGATTTACTTTTTAGCGTAACGTTTGTTGAAGCGATCAACGCGACCGTCAATCTTGGTGTTGCGATCTTTACCAGTAAAGAATGGGTGGCAGTTTGCGCACGTGTCAACCCGAACTTCTTCTAGAATCGATCCCGCTTCAAAGGTGTTACCGCAGCTAATGCAAGTGACTTTAACTTGCTTATAGTTTGGGTGAATGCCTTGTTTCATTGGATGTGCTCCCTTCCGCCTTAAATCACTTTTGGATTTAAAGTAAGTGCTTAGAAATATTAACATCCTTCTATGAAGGTTGCAACGAAAAAGAGCGTGTTTGTAAAAAAATAGTTAAGTTTTATAATGATGGAAGTAAAAGGAGGGGTTTTATGAAATTAACCCTCAAGCAACATTGGCTTACCTATGTGATTCTCGCCTATGGTTTATTGTTAACTGGTGTTTTAATTGAAAAATTTGTAGCAGATTTCTTGCTCGATCCAACAGATGATTGGTGGCGATTTTGGTATCTCTTTACGTATCAAACTAATGTGATGGTGGCCGCATGGTCTGTGACGTATGGTTTGGGTAAAGTATTTAATTGGGAAAGTGTTGTGAATTGGCTAACCAAGAAGATTGTTGTCATTATTATCACAGTGAATACTCTTATCGTTTTCTTAATCGTCTTTTTTGTCTTAAATCCTGTGCTTCAAGGACAATGGAATCCAGTCTCTAGCCTTTCAGAATTACTCAACCACAACCTATCCACGGTATTGATGAGTATGGTGTTCTTAATGATTCCTGGAAATGGTGAACTCAAAAACAAAACCGCCATCACCGTATTGATCTATCCTTTTGTATACTTTATTTTTCACACAATCATTGGTTTAAACTTCACGTTTAAAGATGGTGAACCAGCTTTTAATTATGGTTTTGTAAACCCTAATAACTATGGAAACTTGTTTGTCTTCGTTGGGATTGTGGTCTTATTGGTGTTCATTTTTGGTGCGATTGGTTTTGGCTTAATTCAACTAAAAAACAAACTCCACCCCGTGGTGGTTGTTAAAGATATCCGTCGATAATTTGCAAATAAAAAACCGGATCTATTGAGAACCGGTTTTTTTATTTCTTTGTTAGGCTACAAACCCTTCGTATGTGGCTTTTTCGGTGTCACTTAAGAGGTAGTCTGCAGGAATTAACACATCGGGGTTTCTAAAGGTAATAGTGGCTTCATAGACTTTGTCGTTGCCGGAGGCATTGATACTAATTTCGCCTTCATTAGTGCTAGTAGTAAAGGACACAACCACGTCTAAATCCGTAGGTACAAAACCTACTGTGCTTTCAAAACTAGCTAGGTCAATAAAGTTACCAACTGGTAAGGTGTATACTTTGACATCTTGGGTTTCAGGTTGACCACCAATAATGAGATTAGTTGCTTGGTTATTAATGATCGATTTCGTTTCTTCAGATAATACTGAATTGGCAGTATCTACAGCAGTATCAAACATATCAAATGATGCTTCATCAAAGGCATCAAAAACTTTATCAACTTGATTGGGGGTGTTGGCAAATTCTCTTTTGGCAAACAAACCTCCCTCGGCATAGTCATATACAATCGTTAAAGTTCTTGTAGTTTCAACACCTTCATTAGTGTCTGGTGACACACTAACGAGTTTTATTCCAGAGCCAAATAAGTAAATTGCATAATTCGTGGTTTTATCATCAACTGATAGCACCGCTTCTACTTCAAAATTAGACGTGATACGGTTTTGATTGTCTAACGTTGGAAAGTAAAGATCGTTCATCGTATTAAAGACATCAGAAAAGTAGGTTTGAGGTCCTAAACAACCCGCTAAGACGAGCGAAGTGGCAAATAAAGGTAACATTTTGTTGATTTTCATAGTTTTTTCTCCTTACATCATGAGATGTTCATTTAGATTAAACCATATCTATATAACAAACTAAATAAAAAATTTCTTGGAAACCAAGAAATTAATTTACTTGTGGCGCTGGTATCACATTCAATGAGAGCGGATCATAAGCCGATCAAGGAACGAGAATGGTGATGAACAACCATTCGTACCAGGCAGATTTATTAAAGCATAATAACTTTAAAAGTGCTAAGGATATGCTGTGAAGTTTGTGTAAAGTCTTGTGCATATCAACTAAAAATTAATAGTCACTTCGATAAAAACTTGTTAAAATGATTTTATTATTGTGGAGGAAACATATGATTTCTAAGAAATTAGCGAGCGCTTTGCTACTTGAAGCAACCGCATTTGGAGCAGATTTTGCTGAAATTTATCTAGAAGACACCGTAAGTTCTAATCTATCCATGGAAAACGGGAAGGTTGAAGAAAGAGTTTCAACCAATGGTTATGGCGTGGGTATTCGAGTTCTTAAGGGTTTACAAAGTGCTTATGGGTATACCTCAGATTTATCCAAGAAGAGTTTGACTAAACTAGCCCAAGATGTTGCAAAAGCATTTTCAGGTGAACGCGTTTTAACGCCACCACCTTTAGAAAAGGTTAGAGTGAAAGAAATTATCAATTTATCTACTCAACCGATGGAAACGATTTCGGTTAAAGAAAAAATTGATCTACTTAAAGAAGTGAATGACACCATGGCAGCCTATGACAAGCGTATCGTCAGAACGAATGTGTATCTTAATGAAATGGTTAAAAATGTGACCATCTTTAATACATTAGGTCGATATGTTGAAGATACACGTCGTCGCACAAGACTTTATATGATCGCGGTTGCCGCAGAAAACGGTAAAATTGAAAACTTTGGCGAAGGCCCTGGTGCAAGTGACGGTTTTGATTTCTTTACATCAAAAATTAAATTAAAAGAAATGGCAATTGAAACTGCAAAAAGTGCAATTTCCTTGCTCAGTGCAGCAGAATGTCCTTCTGGTAAAATGCCAGTCGTCATCGGTAATGGTTTTGGTGGGGTTATTTTCCACGAAGCATGTGGTCACCCATTTGAAGCATCATCGGTCTCAAAGAAACTTTCTGTTTTCTGGGATAAACTCGGTAAACAAGTCGCAAACCCAATCGTCAATGCCGTTGATGACGGAACCATTCCGTTTGGTTGGGGTTCTACCAACGTCGATGATGAAGGTTTCCCAGCACAAAAAGTTCAACTAATCAAAGATGGTGTTTTAAATAGTTTCATGATTGATCAATTCAATGGTCGACGCATGAAGGCTGAGCAAAATGGACACTCTCGTAGACAAAACTATAAATTTGAACCTACTTCAAGAATGACGAACACTTATATTGAAAACGGTCCTCATACTGTTGAACAAATTATTGCTGCAACTCAATATGGTTTGTATGCAAAGAAAATGGGTGGTGGATCTGTGAATCCCGCTACTGGTGAATTCAACTTCACCGTTTCAGAAGGTTATATGATTCGTGATGGCAAAATCGCAGAACCTGTTAAAGGGGCTGCTTTAGTTGGTAAAGGTGATGAAACCTTAGCGAAAATTGACATGGTCGCTAATGACTTAGCTAGAGCGCAAGGAATGTGTGGTGCTGCCTCTGGTAGTATCCCAACCGATGTGGGTCAACCAACCATTCGTGTGACTGAAATCACCGTTGGTGGTCGTCGAGGAGGACAATAACATGGCAAAATTTGATGCCTATTTTGCATTAGCAAAAGAAAAAGGTGTAGAAGTTTTAGAACTCTATTACTCAAGAGCGAAGTCATTAAGTTTTAAATTATATAATGCGCAGATTGAAGGTTATAAACTTTCTGAAGATATTTCCCTTTATGCCCGCGGTATTTACAAAGGTAAAATTGGATATGCTTCCACAGAAAAAATGAGTAAGGAAACCCCAGCATTCTTAATTAACGAAATCATCACGAACGCTGGCACCGTTACCAAGGAAGAATTGGCCATTATCTTTAAGGGTTCAGAAAAATATAAAAAGAAAAAAGTATACAACCCCGCTATCGCAGAACTCTCTATCGATGTGAAAAAACAAAACTTATTTGAAATTGAACGTAAGTTAAAAGCAGCAGATTCACGTATTGCTCAAGTGAATGCTTGCAGTTATCAAGAACGTGAATCAGAAGCGATGTTACTAAACTCCTATGGTTTACAACTTAAACGAAAGAGTAATTACTATTATTACTATGCTGGTGTTCTTGCGATTCAAGGCGAAGAACGGAAGAGTGAAGGCGATGTCCACTTCTCTAACGATTTAACCACCTTTAACGTGGATACTTTTGTTAATAAAATTATTAGTAAAGCTTTAATCAAATTTGGTGGCACACAATGCCCATCAAAAGATTACAAAACGGTTTTAGATAAAGAAGTCGTTGCAGATTTACTATCTGCTTACTTAGATAACGCTTCTGCAGATGAAGTCCAAAAGAAAACCTCGTTGATGATTGGTAAACTCAATCAACCAGTCGCGAGCAAAAAAGTCACCATCATGGAAATGCCTCTCAAGAAAAATGCTTTCTTTACGTATTTTGATGATGAAGGGGTTGCCACCTATAACAAAACCGTGGTGAAAAAAGGTGTTTTACAAACGTATTTCCATAACTTAAACACCGCTCATAAGGACGGCGTTCAAACGACCGGTAATGGTTATCGATCGGGTGGTAAAGTTGGGGTTGGTTTCCAAAACATCGTCTTAAAACCAGGACGTAAGTCATTGGAAGAACTCTTTGCCAAAATTGGTGATGGCGTTTACATTACCGAAGTCATGGGTGTCCACGCTAGTTTGAATCCAACTTCAGGTAACTTCTCATTACAAGCAAATGGATTCATGATTGAAAATGGTAAACGTAGCACACCTTTAACCTTAATCACCGTAGCCGGTAACTTAATGGATATGTTTATGAACGTTAAAGAAGTTGCCAGTGATAATGAATTGTTATCATCAGGCTACGATGTGCCAAGTCTATACATTAAAAAACTTACCATCGCTGGTAAGTAGTTCAGTTTAACGAAATCAAAACCAACCTATTCTTTCTTAGGTTGGTTTTTTCTTTGTTTGATTAAATAGATCATCAAAAACGAAACCAGTGTAGAAAATCCACTTCCAATCACAGAATATATAATCATCACAATGCCAATTAAGTCACCCCAACTACCCGGGGTTTGTGAAGCGGTAACCATCAAAATGATTGCAAAAGTTAATCCAAGGACCAAAATACCTAGATTAGGTAAGATGGATAAACCTACTTTTTTTGTTTTTGTATACAACCGATAGACAAGAAATTGAATACCACCAAATAGTCCCAACGCGACAACTAAACCAAACAATTCTTCCATGATGAATTCTCCTTTATGAAGCTTTTTGTTTTGCTTTTAACATCATCATCACAACAGAAATAAAAGTTGAGACAACTGCAGTAATCAATGACATGATTAACAGGATAATGAATCCTAAACCCGCCCAACTTCCAGGTTCGCCTTGGGCAACAATCAAACCAATGATGGAAAACAAAACACCAACACCTAATAAAATTAAATTACCGAAGATCACGGTTTTCCATTGCAGATTTTTAACCAAATTCATATAAATAAGAAACTGTGTCATTGAGATTGCAATGGTGGGGATAACAAAAGGAATGAGGTTTTGAATAATGGACATATTTGCGCGTTCTCCTATTTACAAAGTATCATAATTAAAGGAGATTAAGAATGAAAAAATTAACAAAAGAATTTATTTCCTTCATTTCTAAAGGAAATGTGATTGATTTGGCGGTTGCCTTCATGCTCGGGGCCGCATTTCAAAAGATCGTTTCAAGTCTTGTCAATTATGTACTGATGCCATTAGTGGGTTGGTTAGTCCAAACTGATTTATCTCAGTGGTATCTCACCCTACAAGAAGGGGTGGCAACTGTAGAATCTGAACAAGGTTTGAGTAATCCACCTTCCGGTTGGGTTGAAGTTCCCATTCGTCTACAATTTGGTTTGTTTATTCAATCCTTAATCGACTTCCTAATGATTGCAGTCTTACTTTTTGCGGTGATTAAATTTTTTGAACTCACTAAAAGATTACGCCTAAAAGTTGAAGGTAAGTTTAGTCAAAGTACTAAGAAAACCGCCAAGTAGGATTTTTCTTTTTTACAAGCTTTAATACACGATTAAATAAGATTGATTCGGCAGCCTTGCGCCCTGATTCATGGATTTTTTTAATGGCAACGTGCTGGCGTTCAAACGTATAACTCGCTTCCGAATAAGATTCTTCAATCAAACCAGCAACAAATAGATACGTCGTGAGTGTGATCATATTCGCATCATGACTAAGATATTTTCGTTGTTTAGAATCAAGCTTGTAGTAATACGTACTCGCAGCTTTTGGTTTTGCTTCCATAAAATAAATGAAGGTCTGAAGCACAAAGATTTTTTGTTGAAGGGTTTCTCCAAGACGTGGAGACGATGAAACTAACTTTAGATCTTTTGCCGCCCCGGCATAATCTTCATCGACCAATGCTTGATAAATCTTGTGAAAATAAATTTGAATGGTTAAGTTATTGAGATCTTTTCCAACTTGAAATGGTTGTGGATCTTTGCCTTCTTTATATGCTTTTTCAATACGTTGTAACTCAACGTAAGCAGCGTTCCCTTGCGTTGTTGTTAAAGTAGCTAAACGATACCCATCGGTGACTGTGTCTAATTTAAATGGCATAAAGTTATAAATCATGAGCATGCCGCCGACGGCAACAACAACGATAGCAGCATAACGCCCCCATTGCAGCTCGTTAAATAAGCCATAAGCAACAACTAATGCAAGGATGATTTCAATCAGATAAACAAACAATCCACCCCACAAAAACAAACGGGGTTTAATTTTTTTTGCTTTAGGTGTGACGGTCGTTTCACCAGTTAAACCTTCATATGGTTGAAGTTTGATGCGGAAACCTTCCTTGGTTCTGACAAAACCCAACCCTAATATATTGACTGTATTAATTGCATATCCACCCAGTAGAGCACCCAGAATGTGACCTAATTCTAAGGCAACGACGTTAATGATAAATGCACCGAAGATGGTTACGATTGCATAACCATATTGTGAAATACCAGTGATCCCAAGTCTTACAAATGCTGGTGCAATAATGTTTACGCCAACGAAGATGGCAATGGCAATCATCACCGCATACACAGCCAACGTTGTTAATTCTTCTTTTTTCATTTTTTTCTATTTTATCACTTTCAAATTATGGATTGGTAGGACTTGGTTGCCATAATTGATAGTGTTGTTCAGTTTGTTCCCATTGGTGACCACGAAGTGTGCTGGTCATTTGATAACTTTCTTCTGCAGATTCAAATGAGCTACCGAGATAGACTTGTAGTTTGAATTGGTAAAGTGAATCTCCTTGTTTGGTAATGGATAATGAACGATTCGCAAGAGCAATATCGCCATGAAAAGGGAACATCAAAGGGGTTTGGTTGTTTTCAAATCGATACCATTGTTGTAAGAAGGTTGTGACGGGGCCTAAGGTTAAAGCAATCTTTAAATTATCTTCTGTGCGAATGGTTTCAAATTTTTGATCTTGAGCACCAAAGAATCCATTTGGATAAGTTTCGTCAGTAATTTCATAAATCATAGAGGCGTCAGCATAGAGTTGATAAGCCACATCGATGTTTATACTGACTTCGGTTTGAAACATCTTGTTTTTCTGCCATTGACCATACAAAACATGATTGGTGTGGCGAGTAATGGTAAATTGTTCTTGTTCTACGAATTGATTAAACCAGTAATAATCAGAACCATAATAAACATGACTTAAATCACGATGTTTTTTCGTAGATTGAAGTTGATTAAACCGCTCATCGCTCACTTGTAAATCTTGTAAAACAACAAAAGCCGCCTGATCTTCAATAAATTGTTGATGGGTTAAAGAAGATAACTGAGAAGGGATGGTGGGATTTTGACCAGAAAATTGAATGTTTTGATCTAAAAAATTCCCTTCAACCGCATCTTCAACCGCATAATCGGTGACAACACCATCGATTCTTGGAAAATTAATTTCTGACAACGGCAAAGGAGCAAGTTCAGAACCTGCAACTTGATGATAAGTCGTTTGAATCAAAGTTTCTTTTAAGATGGTTCTTCCATTGATGAGTGGATTAAAGTCATCATTAGGAATTGGGATAGAGGTTGTGGAAGAAGAAAAAAGACTGGATGAAACGCTGCGATTACAACCGGATAAAGAAACCAAAATAATGGGTAGAATGATTAATTTATTCATGACGTTTTTTTTGAAAATACTGCCTTAATAATTGTTGCGATGCTAAACTTAATACGGATGACGTAAGGTTTGGTTTGTGTTGTAATCGGGGAATTTTTTTCATCTGAAGTTGTGATTCTATAGCACCACTTTTTTCATCTTTTAATGCGTACACAATGCGATCAATTCGACTTTGAATCAACGCACCTGTGCACATCATGCATGGCTCCAATGTCACATAAAGGGTACATCCTTTTAAGCGCCAAGATTGAAGGAAAGCACTTGCTTGGTGAATGGCAATCAATTCTGCGTGCGCGGTCACCTTTTGGTGTTGTTCCTTGAGGTTATGACCTCTACCAATAATTTTATTTTCAAACACAACCACTGCACCAACCGGAACTTCGTCTTGTGCAAAAGCGAGCTTAGCTTCTGCTAAAGCTTCTTTCATCCAGTGCTCATCACTGAATGGTTGTGAACTTCGTTTATTTTTGTTTGCCAATGATGGTTAATCCACCCATAAAAGGAACGAGAACATCAGGAACTTTTACATCTCCGTTCGCTAATTGATATTGTTCTAAAATGGCAGGAACAATGCGAGATGTGGCTAATGCAGATGCATTCAACGTGTGAGCAAACTTTGTTTTTTGTGTCAGAGGATCTTTATAACGAATCTTTCCTCTTCTTGCTTGATAATCACGTGCATTAGAAACTGAGGAGACCTCTTTATAAATATTAAGTGAAGGGATATAAACTTCGATATCATAGGTTCTTGCCATGGAATGAGAACAATCTCCTGCCGCTAATTTGGAAACCCGGAAGTGTAATCCAAGTTTTTCTACAAGAGACGATGCTTTTGCAACCAATTCCAAAAACATTTCTGGGCTTTGTTCTTCACGAGTGTATTGCACTAATTCAACTTTGTTAAATTGATATCCACGAATCATCCCTCGTTCTTCGCTGCGATAACTACCTGCTTCATAACGGTAGCAAGGGGTATAGGCAAAATATTTTTTTGGCAACAAAGATCCATCTAATATTTCATCGCGATGAAGATTCACTAATCCAGTTTCGGCAGTCGGTAAGAGAAATTTTTCTGGTTCGGTTTTCTTTAACCAAAACACGTCATCTTTAAATTTTGGGAATTGTCCAGCAGTGAGACCTGATTCATAATTCAATAAATGCGGTAATAGCACCATTTCATAGCTATCTTTTAGATGTTCACTGATAAAAAAGTTCAGTAAAGCCCACTCAAGTTGGGCACCCACTCCACGGTAAATCCAAGTACCTGCACCTGATATTTTCGCTGCTCTTTGATAATCAATAATTCCTAATTGTTCTGCAAGTTCAACGTGGTCTTTTGGTTTAAAAGCGAATGTTGGTTGTCTTCCAACAACACGAATAGCCTCGTTGTTTTCTTTACCACCTTCCTTGAGATCTTCATCTGGTAGGTTGGGTAATTCTAATAAAAAGTTTTCAATCTTAATTTCAAGCGCTTTTAGTTCTTGTTCTTTTCCTTGAATGGATTGATTAAGTGTTTTGACTTGTGAAAAAATTGCCTGTACATCTTTTCCTGCTTTTTTTGCTTCAGGTACTGATGCAGAAAGTTTATTAGCTTCAGCTTTAACTTGTTCTACTTCCAATAACAATTGTTTGCGTAATTGAGCATCTTTAAGAAGATCATTAAAGTTGACGGTGAAGCCTTTTTTTGCCAATAAAGATACAACTTTTTGGGTGTGATCTTTAATGAGTTGGAGATCTAGCATGAACTAAGCCTCCACTTCTTCGTCGTCATCCCCTTCATCTGTGTCTGGGGTTTCTGGCTCGTTAGGATTGTCTAGTTCTACGGTTTCAACTTCTTCGGTTGGTTCTTCTAAACTTGGTTCAACAATCGCAATTGAGGAAACAAATTCTTTTTCACCCAATCGAATTAAACGCACACCTTGAGTAGAACGAGCGATCACTCGGACCTGTGTTAAGGAAATACGGATGATGACACCTGCTTTGGTGACGACTAATAAATCTTCATCACCATTAGCAGCTTTTAAGGCGATAAGGTTTCCATTTTTATCAGAAGCTTTAATGGTATTAACCCCTTTTGCTCCGCGTTTGGTTTGACGATATTCTTCAAAGGCAGTCATCTTTCCAAAACCTTTGTTCGTTACAACAAGGATATATTTACCCTCTGAAGTGGTGGATACACCGATGACTTTGGCGCCTTCTGCTAACTTCATACCGCGAACACCTGCCGCAGTTCTTCCCATATCGCGAACTTCACTTTCCGGGAAGGTCACCATCTTACCAGTGGATGAGGCTAAACTGACCAATAGATTACCGGTGGTTTGTTTGACATCAAGTAACATATCACCCTCTCTGAGTGAGATGGCAATTTTTCCGTTTTGGCGAATCGATTCAAATTCTTTTATTTCTGTGCGCTTAACGACACCTTTTTCTGTGATGAAGAATAGGTAATGACCTTCAGTGTATTCATCAACAGAAATAATCGATTTGATGGTTTCTTGTTTTTCCAAACTCAATAAGTTCACAACCGGAATACCTTTTGCAGTCCGTGCAAATTCAGGAATTTGATAACCGCGCAAGCGATAAACTTTTCCTAGGTTGGAGAAAAATAAAATATCCGTGTGGGTTCTGGCGTTGACAATAATGGAAACAATATCGTTTTCATTTAAACCAGCACCTTTAACCCCTCGGCCACCACGATTTTGGGTTCGGAATACTTCGGGTAATTGTCGCTTAATATAACCATTTTGTGTCATGGTAATGACAATACTGGTTTCCGGAATGAGATCTTCGTCTTCAATTGAAGAGAGGTTATCTGAAATTTCCGTCATGCGGTCATCGCCAAACTTATTGGCAATGACATCCAAGTCTTGCAGAATCACATCCACAACCATTTGGCGATTACCAAGTAATTGTTTGTAATAGGCAATATTCTTTTCTAATTGAAGTTTTTCGTCTTCTAGTTTTTGTTTTTCTAAACCAGTTAATCGTCGTAAAGGCATGTCGACTATTTCTTTAGTTTGTTTTTCAGAAAGACTAAACTTTTGCGCTAATGTGGTTCTGGCTACATCGATGTTTGCGGATTTCTTTAAAATATCAACGATTGCATCAATATTGTTGATAGCGATAAGATAACCATTTACGATATGAATGCGATCTTCAGCTTTAGTTAATTGATACCGTGTTCTTCTTTCTACCACTTCAATTTGATGATCGAGATAATGTTGAATCATCGATTTCAGTGATAGCACTTTGGGTTGACCGTTCACAAGGGCAAGGTTAATAATGCCAAAACTAACTTGAAGTTGGGTATGTTTATAGAGTTGATTCAGTAAGACTTCTGGAATAATATCTCGACGAACTTCGATGACGACACGAATTCCGTTTTTGTTGGATTCGTCACGAATATCGGTAATACCTTCGATGACTTTATTTCTCACTAAATCAGCGATGGTTTCAATCATGGAAGCTTTGTTTACTTGGTAAGGAATTTCCTTAACGATAATTCGTTTTTTTCCATTTTCAAATTCTTGAATATCGACTTTGGAACGAATCACCAACGACCCGGTTCCAGTTTCATAGGCTTGGCGAATACCTGCTTTACCAAGAATGATTCCGCCTGTAGGGAAATCAGGACCTTGAATGTGATCTTGCATCAATTCTAAAACATCGATGTCAGGATTTTTAGAATAAGCTTTAATGGCACTCACGACTTCTCTTAAGTTGTGGGTTGGCATATTGGTCGCCATCCCAACCGCAATTCCTGAACCACCATTGACTAAGAGGTTAGGAAAGCGAGAGGGTAATACAACTGGTTCTTTTTCTGTCCCATCATAGTTATCAACAAAATCAACGGTTTCATCGTCAATATCTTTGACCATTTCCATGGCCATCTTTGCCATTCTGGCTTCGGTATAACGCATCGCTGCCGCTTCATCACCATCGACGGATCCGAAGTTACCATGACCATCGACAAGGGTGTACCGCATCGAGAAAGGTTGAGCTAAACGAACAAGGGTTGAGTAAATCGCTTGGTCACCGTGAGGGTGAAATTTACCCATGACATCCCCAACGATACGCGCTGATTTTTTATAGGGTTTATCGGATTGCATCCCTAATTCATTCATGCCAAAAATAATCCGACGATGCACTGGCTTTAAACCATCACGCACATCAGGGATAGCCCGCGAGACAATAACAGACATCGAATAGTCTAAAAATGCAGTCCGTACTTCGTTAGAAATATCGACGTCTTTTAAACCAGCTTCGATGCCTTCTTGAATCACACCCTCAACTTTTGGATCTTTATTATCTGCCATACACCTTCTCCTTAAATATCCAAGTTCTTAACGAACTTAGCGTTCTTTTCAATAAAGTCACGACGTGGTTCGACATTTTCACCCATCAATGCATCGAAAACTGAATCAGCTTCAATGGCATCTTGTAAGGCCACTCTTAACATCTTGCGGGCCTTGGGGTCCATGGTGGTTTCCCATAATTGTTCTGCATCCATTTCGCCTAACCCTTTATAACGTTGGAAAGGATAGCCTTCTGGAAGGTTAAGTTGTTTTTTAATTTGGCTTAATTGTCCGTCATTGTAAGCGTAATAAGCTTTTTGATGGTACTCAACTTTATATAGCGGAGGTTGAGCAATGTAAACATATCCTGCTTCAATTAACGGTCTCATATAACGGAAGAAGAAGGTTAGTAACAAGATACGGATATGACTACCGTCAACGTCGGCGTCCGTCATAATCACAATCTTGTGATAACGTGATTTACTCACATCAAATTCAGGAAGAATACCTGCACCAATTGCAGTGATAAGGTTACCGATTTCGGTGTTCGCAAAAATTTTCTTTAATTGTGCTTTTTGAACGTTGAGAATTTTACCACGTAAAGGAAGGATTGCTTGGGTTTCGCGGTCGCGACCATTTTTTGCAGAACCACCAGCAGAGTTACCTTCAACGATATATAACTCCGAAACGACAGGGTCCTTACTTGAGCAGTCTGCTAATTTTCCTGGTAAGGTTGATAAATCAAGAGCACCTTTGCGACGAATGTTTTCTTTTGCATTGCGACTTGCGATGCGTGCATCGGCAGCGAGTTGGACTTTATCCATGATTATCTTGGCGAGCTTTGGATTTTCCATCAAGAATCGATGGAGTTGATCCCCAACAATATTTGAAACAATCTTTCTCACTTCCGCGTTGCCTAATTTGGTTTTGGTTTGACCTTCATATTGTGGATCGGTGTGTTTCACAGAAATAATGGCAGCCATTCCTTCGCGAATATCATCACTCGTAAAGTTTTCTTCACTATCCTTTAGCATTTTTTGTTCGCGAGCATATTGATTAATAATGCGCGTGGTGGCTAAACGGAAACCTTCTTCGTGGGTTCCACCTTCGTGGGTGTGAATATTGTTGCAAAAGGAGTAAACGCTGGGATTATATCCGTTGTTATATTGGATTGAAACTTCTGCAAAAATATTATCTTCACTGCCATAGCAAAAGATAACGTCAGGAAATAAAGGTTCTTTGTTTTTGTTGATGTATTGAACGTATTCCTTGATGCCACCTTCATAATAAAATTCTTCTTTAACGTCACTTTCACCTCTTGCATCACAAATGGTAAGACGTAATCCACCATTGAGATAGGCCATTTGTCTAAGGCGATCACGAATGGTTTCAAAGTGATAAACTTGTGTTTCTGTGAAAATGGTTGGATCTGCTAGGAAGGTTACGGTCGTACCAGTCCGATTGGATGTTCCAATTTCTTTTACTGGTTCTAAAACTTTTCCACCATTACCAAATTTAATTTGATAAAGCTTTCCGTTGCGGTGAACTTCAGCAGTCATCCAAGAAGAGAGGGCATTCACAACAGAACCTCCAACACCGTGGAGACCTCCTGATACCTTATAACCACCGCCTTCACCAAATTTACCACCAGCATGTAAAACGGTATAAACCGTTTCAAGAGCGGGCTTACCTGTTTTAGCAACCACATCAACAGGAATACCACGACCATCATCTTTAACGCTGACAGAACCATCTTTATTCAGTGTGACATCAATATTTTTTGCATAACCTGCGAGTGCTTCGTCCACGGAGTTATCCACGATTTCCCAAACGAGGTGATGCAAACCAGCGACCGATGTTGTACCAATATACATTCCTGGTCTTTTTCTAACCGCTTCTAAACCTTCAAGCACTTGAATACTTGAGGCGTTATATTCTGTTTTAACTTTTTCGCGTTCTTTTTCTTCTGCAAGTTCGCGAATCACTTTTTCTTCTTTGGTTTCTTTCATCGTTAAGCCCTCCTTTGAATTTGGCTATTTTGAATGTTGTAGATGGTAGCGGGTGAATCAAGCATATGCGTTGTGGTGATGAACACCTGTTGTAATTTTTGTAAAAATTGAAGTAGTCTTTTTTGTGTTGGCTCATCAAGTTCGCTTAGTACATCATCGAGAACAATAATCGGTCTTAGCGCTTGATCTTCAACCAAGAAATATGGCGCGATTTTAAGAGCGATAGCAGCCAATCGATTCTCCCCTTGTGATCCATAACTCGCGATAGTTTGTTGGTTATAAATGGCTACAAAGTCTTCACGCTGTGTGCCGATTTGTGTTGTTTTTCTGCGAATGTCTTCTTCTAATTTGTTCGCAAACAACGCCGTTGCCTCTTTGAAGAAGTCTTTTTTCGGATCCACATAGGGTACGTATTGAAGTTTGATATCAATGGGTGTCCCTTTGACCGCGCTGGTGATTTTACTAATCACTTTATTGATGCTTTCAATGTATGAATGTCGAGCGACTACAATCGGATAACTTGCTTCGATTAACTGTTTGGTTAATACAGCAAGGTGTTGCCGATTGGGTTGATTCCCTTTTAGTAATAGATTGCGCTCGTTCAATAATGCTTCATACTGACTCAATTGTTGTATATAACCTTCTTGGTGTTTACTGATGTGAGTGTCAAGAAATTTTCTTCTAACTTTAGGTAAATCATCGAATAACATGACATCCCTTGGTTCGAAAAACAAAACATGAATAACTTTGGATAATTCAGAAAGCTTTTTCACAGGTTTTTGATTGAGAAGGATTTTTTTACCTTGTGGAGTAATGACGATTTCTAGGGTTTGTTTTCGACCCTGTAAATCAATCACCGCTTTCACTTTGGCAAAAGGTTGACCTTTTTGTAATAAATCCTGATCATCACTCGTTCTAAAAGAGCGAGCAAGAGAAAGATAATGAATCGCTTCTGCAAGATTGGTTTTTCCTGCACCATTTTTCCCCAAGAAGACATTGAGTTGGGCATCAAATGTGAGTTGAATATGTGAATAAGAACGGTAGTTGACCAACTCTAGACGTTGAACCGTCATAAACCTTTGATAATAATCAGGTGTTTTTGCACCATGACTTGATCCCCAGGATAGAGTTTACGCCCCCGGCGTTGTTCCGGTTGCTGGTTAACTTGGATTGGGTTTTGGCTTAAAAATGATTTAATTTGGCCCCCTGTTTCAATCAACCCAGCGATCTTCATTAATTGCCCTAATTGAATATAAGGGGTATGAATGACAATTTCCGATTGAGTCGATTCTTTTTCCATGTTTAAACCTCTATAATTTTACCATAAAAAAGAAAATTAGGGAATATAATATATTCCCTAAAGCCCCCTTAAAATGCGTTTAAATAGTTAATACGTGCGCACTGGCGTTGCTAACTGGATGAGGGAGTCATCTTTATCGTTTTTCAAGACAAATGGTCTCATATCGCCAATAAATCCAATTTTGATATCTTCAGCCCCAAAAGCACGAATGGCTTCCATGAGGTAAAAGGCGTTAAAACTTACTTCAAAACGATCACCATTGAAGGAAAATTTGGTTAAAGGTTCACTTGCAGATCCAATTTGTGCAGATTTACTAGAAACTTCAACCGCGGTTTCGCTCATGGTAAGCTTCACAACATTTTCTCTTTCCACTGATAATAAGGCAACCCGTTCCATGACTGCCAATAGTTCTTTTGCATTGGCCACTAAATAATAATTGGAGGTTTTAGGAATGATATTAGAGGTGTTGGGATATTCTCCACCAATCAATCGAGAAATAACGAGTGTGTTTCCAAATTCAAAGGTTGCTCTCTTTTCAGTGAAAGAAAGATTAATCATGGCTTCGTGTTCCATCATGGAGGTAACTTCAATCAATGTCCTTGCGGGAACATTACTCACAAACTTAACGGGTTTGTTGATATTAATTTGTTTTCTTGATAATCGAGCAGAATCAGTTGCAGTTGCAACCAACTTACCATCAGAAGCTTCTAAATTAACCGCAGTCATAATGGGTCGTTGTTCTTTTGTAGAAGCAGCAAAAGCGGTTTGTTCTACGACTTTTTTCAAAACTTTGGTTTCAATTTCTAAAGAAACGCCCGTTGTATCCAAATCTAATTCTGGATATTCTTCCACTTTAATGGAGTTGAGTTTATACGTTGATCGACCATCACTCACATTAACAATGGTGTCATCGAATAATTCCACCGTTAATTGAGCGCCTTCGACTTTACGAGCAATTTCTCCAAATAATTTAGCATTCACCAAAGTTCCACCATTTCTGGTATCGGTTAACAAAGTTTTTCCTTTATTGGCAAAAGGTACTCTTGTTACGATTGATAATTCATTGTTGGAACTCACAATCGTTAATCCTTTATCATCCACGACTAATTTAAAATTACTAAGCACAGGAATAGGGGTCTTAACTGCAATAGCTTTACTTGAAATATTAATTGCCTTAAGTAGTTCTTCACGAAGGACTGTAAATCTCATATTTATTTATCTCCTTAAAGATTAATAATGATAATAAGGCGTGTGGATGTTGTGGATAACTAGAAGCACACCTATTTTACCAATATATTTTACCATATTTATCTTAAAGTTTACTTCTAAATATATGCGATGCTTACGATTTTTTTAAACGTTTTTGTAACTGATCAATTGCCGTTGCAATCGCTTCATCAACTTTCAACGATTTCTCCACTTTTTTAACAGCGTTCATGACTGTTGAATGATCCTTACCACCAAACAAAGCACCAATCTTTAAAAATGGGACATCTAAAAGGTGACGAATGAGATACATGGCAATATGTCTTGCCATCGCAATTTGATTCGTTCTAATTTTTCCCGTAAGTTGTTGATTGGTTAAATTATAGTAATCTGCAACCGTGTTGATAATTCTATTTTCGGTTAAAGATGATGGATTGACTGAGCCAATTAGTGGTTGAACTGATTCGATCGCAATATCCATCGTGATGTGTTTCGTTTGTTTAATATTAATCACATAAAACACTAAACGGTTTAAAGCCCCTTCAAGTTCTCTTACATTGTTTGAGAATCGTTCCGCGAAGAAATGGAATACTTCCTCATCAAAATAAGTAATATCTAAACCATTCGCTTCAATTTTCTTTTTAAGAATTGCTACACGTGTAGGTAGATCGGGTACAGTAATATTCATGGTTAATCCAGAACCAAACCGGGTCACTAATCGCGATTCTACACCACGAATTTCACTTGGATGACGATCACTGGTTAAAATAATTTGTTTTCCAGAATTAATTAAGTGATTAAAGATGTGGAAAAACATTTCTTCAGTTTTTACTTTTTCTGCAAGAAACTGAACATCATCTACCATTAAGACATCAATGGATTTAAAAAAATCTTTCATGTTATCTGAGTCTTTTTCGCCGCTCACATATTTAATAAACTCATCTACAAAATCATCCGTTGTGATATATAACACTTTTAATGATGGTGCGTTTTCTCGAATATAGTTACCAATAGAGTGTAATAAATGAGTTTTCCCCAACCCTGATTGTCCATAGATAAATAGAGGATTGTAATTAAATAACTTACCCGGACTTGAAGCGATGAGGACTGCGGCTTGATGGGCTTCTCTATTTGAGGTGCCAACCACAAAGTTATCAAAGGTGTACTTTCTATTCACAAATGAAGTGGCAAAAAAAGACGGTTTCTTTTCAGCTTTTTTTGCGTTCTTTTCTAAATCGCCTTTTTGAAGGAATAATAATTTAAAATTCGTTTGTGTGACTTCTAGCACGGTCATATTTAACACATCTAAATATTTCGTTGAAAGTAAATTTGCAGCTAATCCAGAATTAACTACAATCTTGATTTCATCATTTTCAAGTGCATGAATGTATGTATCGCTAAAAAATGAATCAAAGATATGACGATCATTAATTCGACCTTGAAGTCGATCAAGAACGCGATCCCAAATTTGTGCAATTTCAGATAAGGTGGGGTTAACCATATGTTCAACATTATAGTGAATCGTTGTGTAAAAAAACACTCGAAAAATTGTAAAAAATCTTTTGTCCACAATCCCAATCGTTAAATTCTCGATTTTGTCCCACTTTCCACCAAATCCACAACCAGACAATGTGGAAAACTATGTGGATAAGTTTTTCCACATATTCTTGAGTGGATAAGCTATAAATTCAATCATTAATATAAATTGTTAAATCCATATTTTTAAATTCACTTTATTCTCAATAAATAAAAAAGTGGTTTTGCTTTGACAATTTCACTACTTAGTGACTATAATTTTATGCGCATACAAAATGTATGACCTGGAGGTTTTCGGATGAAACGCACATATCAACCAAGCAAAAGACGTCGCCAAACGATTCATGGATTTCGTGAAAGAATGGCTACTAAAGGTGGTCGTAAAGTATTAAAATCTCGCCGCCAACAAGGTAGAAAGAAACTTTCTGCTTAATTTAAGGTACCTTTTGTGAAACGGAGTCATCGTTTATTAAAGGACGCTGACTTTCAAACGGTTCTTAATCAAAAAAAATTTCTGAAAACACAGGAATTTACTATCTATGGCTCTACTCAATCTCTAGGACACACCAGAGTTGGACTATCCGTAGGTAAAAAAGTTGGAAATGCAGTTGTTAGAAATAAAATTCGCCGCCAAATTAGAATGATGTTATCGACCAATCTAGATTTACAAGACCCTGTTGATTATATCGTGATGGTTCGTTCACCTTATCTTGCTCAAACGTTTAAGAACAATCAAGCCAACTTAATCAATCTAATTAAAAATCTACGGAGGAAGTTAAACGGATGAAACTAACCAAACCACAAAAACTTATTGTTTTCTTAGGAGGATTATTTATTTTATCCTCATGTACCGCAAGTTTTTGTTCACCACAAGATATTAGTCGTGTGATGTATGCCTATGAAAGCGGCAATACTTCCGAAGATCCTAATGTCTTTGTACCCAATACAGGATTACAAGGCATATTAGATGAAGCTGAATCAAATGGGTTTGACACACCATCCGATGCATTCTGGTTAGCACTAGATGCCAAAGTTCTTGAAGCCGCAACCGCAGCAGCAGTTGCGAATAATGAAACGAACTTAGATCAACAAGCCATTTTAAATAATTATGGTTATGTTAAATTTTTAGGAACAAACTCTGTTTTATGGGGTAATTTTAATCGATGGGTTAACGAAATTAAACTCGATTTACCTCTAAGTGAAACGCCTAACTTAGATTTCACAAACTTATATAAAACCACCATTGATCAATTTGCTTCCCAATATCGATCATGCATCACCACGACTACTGGTAGTTATGGGCCTAATGGAGAATATTTATTTGAGGGAAAATCTTGGGCTGAAGCATTTAATCGTGGATTAATTGAAGGTCTGTTTGTATATCCAGTTGCTTTCTTGGTTGAATTTTTCAACAATTTATTTGTTTCTGATATTTCTGGCTTGAGTCAAGTTCTCGCGATTCTTGTCACAACCGTCATTGTTAGGGGGTTGATGATTGCAGTCACATTTAAATCAACATTAGCCTCTCAAAAAATGAGTTTGCTCCAACCTGAAATTGCTAAATTACAAAACAAATATCCCAACGCGAACACCAATCAATATGAAAAACAAAGAATGGCTCAAGAGCAATGGGCTATTTATCAAAAGCACGGAGTTAATCCTTTTAATCAAATCTTGATTGCCTTTGTTCAATTTCCAGTCTTTATTGCTGTTTGGGGCGCGATGACGGGTTCTGCAGTTCTTGCAACCGGGAGTTTTTTAGGATTAAACCTCGCCTCCCCTTTAGGTGGCGTGATTACCTCAAATTGGTTCCAAGGACCTTGGTGGACTGCCACTGTTATTTTTGTATTAATGACAGCCGCTCAATTTATCGCAATGAAATTACCGATGTGGTTCCAAAAATCTGCACAAAAGAAAGTTGCCCACACGGTGAAAAGTAACGCTGCGCAACAATCTCAATCTCAAGCCAACATGGTTAGTAATGTGATGTTTATTATGATTATTGTGATGGGCTTTTCTTTACCGAGTGCTATGGGGATTTATTGGTTTATTGGTGCTTTGATTTCATTAGCCCAAACGTTATTAACTCGCAAATTAATTGGAGGTAAAAAATGAAAACATACACCACCAAAACATTGGAAGACGCATTAGCTCAAGCAGAAAAAGAATTAAACATTCCTGCCAACGATTTATCATATAAAATTGTTGAAGAAAAAACCGGATTATTTTCTAGAAAACTAGTCGTTGAAGTTTATGAGGTCTCTGATGCTGTTGCCTTTGCGGAAGCTTATTTAATCAATGCGATTTCTCAGTTTGGGATCGAAGTCAAAACCAAAACAGAATTAAAAGACGACATTATAAACATTACTCTAGATACCTCACGAAACCCTATCTTGATTGGTAAAAATGGTGTTACGCTACAAGCATTAAACGAACTTGTTCGACTTGCTACATCAAGTAAATTTAAAAAGCGCTTTCGAATTTTATTAGACATTAACGATTACAAAGAAGCAAAATATGACAAAGTAGTGGCGATTGCAAAACGTCTCGCCAAAGATGTCGTTCGTACTAAACAAGACATCACCCTTGATCCAATGCCCGCGGATGAAAGACGCATGGTGCATAACGCACTCACTGGCATGCCCAACATTAAAACAGAAAGTGTGGGCGAAGGAGCCCATCGCGCTATCTGCATTCGTTATATCGCATAAATATAGCCCGAAAGGGCTTTTTTAATCCATGAACCTATTTACGGATACCATTGTTGCATTAGCAACTCCACCAACTAAAAGTGCTTTAGCGATCATTCGCCTCTCTGGTCCTCAAGCATTTGCTCTTTTTTCTAGTATTTTTTCTAAAGACCTTACCGGTGAAAAGGAAAGAGGAGTCCATTTAGGTACCATAACTCACGATAAGGAAATGATCGATCAAGCCATTGTGATTCAATATTTTGAACCCAAAAGTTTCACCGGTGAAGATTTGTTGGAAATAATTATTCATGGTTCACCTTTGATTGCCCAACAATTGATCGAGGTTTTAATTTCAAAAGGAGCCCGAAGCGCCAATCCAGGTGAGTTTTCTTCACGCGCCTTTCTCAATCAAAAAATGGATCTGATTCAAGCAGAAGCAATTCACGACGTCATTCAGGCTACAACCATTGAAGCCAAACGCTTATCATTATTATCGTTGACTGGAAAAACAAGCGAAAAACTCAACCCAATTAGACAAAGGATTGCCGATATTTTGTCATTGATTGAAGTGAATATTGATTATCCCGAATATCAAGATATTGAACAAGCAAGTAAAGAAAAAATTATTACCGATTGTTCAGACATTCTTCAACAACTTCACACGTTGATTATCGAAGGCGAAAAAGGTCGTTTAATTAAAGAAGGAATTAAAGTTGCAATTATTGGCAAACCCAATGTAGGTAAATCATCATTATTAAATGCATTAATTAATGAAGAAAAAGCCATTGTAACCGATATCGCAGGTACCACTCGAGATGTGGTAGAAGCTGAATTAAACTTACAAGGCGTGGTGTTAAAGATACTCGATACAGCAGGGATTCGCCAAACTGAAAATCTAATTGAATCCATTGGTATTCGTAAATCGATCGAGACGGTTCAACAAGCTGATTTGGTGATTTATGTCCTTGACGCTACAAAGCCCAGCAAATTTGACAACGATGAATTACACGCTATTTTAATAGATAAACCAGTCATCGAAGTTTATAACAAGAGTGACTTAGTCCAAAAAAGAGATCAAGAAAAAATTTACATTGCTGCTAAATCAAAAGAAATACAACCTTTGCTAAATGAAATGATTCAAAAATTAGGTATTCAAGAAGCTAACTATTACACACCGAGTTTCAATAATACAAGGCAACTTGCCTCTCTCAAACAAATTCGTGAATATCTTCAAAAAGCTATTGAAGACGCGAAACAAAATCTAACAACTGACCTGCTTTCATCATCACTTCAACTTGCTTATCAAGAAATCATAAGGCTTTTGGGTTTAGAAGGGAAAATGAATTTAGAAGGAGAAATCTTTTCGCGGTTCTGCGTGGGTAAATAATGAAACTTATTGACACCCATTGTCATTTAAACGCAGATACATATGCAGCTTCGTGGAAAGATGTAGTAATCAACGCGAATCATGCAGGCGTCAGTGATTTTTTTGTTGTTGGATGGGATGAATTGTCTTCCAGGAAAGCAATAGAATTGGCAAAGCAAAACGCGCAAATCAAAGCAATTATCGGTTTACATCCTGTTGATATTAACCAACAGTCTGATTACCAATGGATATATGAGATGCACCGAGAAGCTCCGAACTTTATTGTTGCAATTGGAGAAATTGGTTTAGATTATTATTGGAAAAAAGAATTTCATGAACGCGAACTTCAAACTCAATATCTTATTAAACAAATCGAAATCGCAAATCAACTCAATCTACCCATTGTCATTCATTGTCGTGATGCGTATGAAGCAATATTACCTATTTTAAAAAATCACCGCGTTCAAAAAGGTGGTGTGATGCATTGCTACGCTGGCCCCTCTAACATGGTTCAAGCTTTTGTAGACTTAGGTTTCTATATTTCTTTTGGTGGTCCGATTACATTTAAAAACGCCACTGAATCAAGGTTGGCGTTAAAAGCAACTCCCGTTGATCGAATTTTGATTGAAACAGATAGTCCATATTTAAGTCCACATCCGTTGCGGGGAAAAGAAAACAGTCCAACAAACCTAACGATTATCTTTCAACAAGTTTCTGACACACTCCAAATACCCAAGGAAAAGTTAGAACACATCTTATATTTAAACACACTTCAAGCTTTTCACGTGAAAACAATATGAAAGTTAAAATTGATGGGTTGATTGTGGTTGAAGGAACCACAGATGTTCAAAAATTAATGCCGTTCGTGGATGCTGAATTTGTGGTTACAAATGGGTCTGATGTCCCTAAAGACGTTATTGAATTTATTCAAGAAGCTAAACAACGTGGAAAAGAGGTTATCGTATTAACGGATCCCGATTTCCCCGGAGAACAAATCCGCACCAAGCTTAATCAAACGATTCCTGGATTAACTCATGTATTTCTTGATAAGAATAAAGCAATCGGGAAAGGCAAAGTCGGTGTTGCTCAAGCCGAAACCGATTATCTTTTGCAATCTTTAAAGCAAAAAATGACAGCAAAACCCACTCCAAACCAAACTATCACCATGCAAGATTTACAAGATTTGGGATTAATAGGTTTGCAAAATTCCTCTCGTTTGCGGGAGAAAGTTTTGCATCATTTTCATCTAGGATTTGCGAATGTCAAAACTATGCTAAAAAGACTTAATTTTTTAGGAATAACACCTAACGAGGTAAAATCAATCTTATGAAACGCCATGATGCTATTGAACAATTATTAGACGAACTTCATGTCTCGCCTTTAAAACGTTATGGGCAAAACTTTTTAATCGATCAAAAGGTTATATCAACAATTATTGAACATGCCAAGATTGAGAAAAACGACCGGGTTTTAGAAATTGGACCTGGATTGGGTGCCATTACGCACAACCTTCCTTTTCCAATCATTCAATATACTTCTTATGAAATTGATCAAACCTTCCATCGATATTTGGAAAAAACATTTCCCCAAGGAAACCACCATCGTCAGAATTTCTTAAAAGCTAGCGCCGAACCAGTGGATATTATTCTAGGTAATTTACCCTATTACATGACAACAGAAATCATCGAAAAGATTTATAAAGACTTTTCAGAATTAAAACGCGCAATACTCATGGTCCAGAAAGAAGTGTTGCCAAGATTGATTGCAAAACCCGGAGACGAAGCATATGGACCTCTTGCAATCTTTTTAGCAACTATTGGAACAATTGAAGCAATTCTTGAAGTCAATCCCCAATCTTTTTATCCTGAACCTCATGTCCAATCGGTGATCTTTAAATTAGAGGGGTTTGAGGGTGGACCACTCACTCAAACAAAACCATTTTTTTATTTCATTAAGAAATTATTTTTACATCGCCGTAAAACCATTCTTAATAATTTAGAAGGTGTAACGAAGGATCGAAATGTGGCCAGCCGAATGTTAACGCAAGTTGGAATTGCCCTCAACGCCAGACCCGAAACGATTCCTGTTCAACAGTTTTTAGACTTATTTGCGTTAGAACAATCGCAAAACAAATTATAATTGTAAGGGGAGAAATTTATTATATGGAATTATTTGGCATTATTATGGCTGCTGGAAAAGGCACCAGAATGAAATCTTTAGACACGACAAAAAGTAAGGTCGCTTTTGATTTGCTTGGTGTCCCTCTTGTCGGTCACGTGATTAACGCGCTCAAACCACTCAATTTACAAAGAACCATCACCATTGTTGGTCATGGCGGCGAAACCACTGCAAAGGTTGTAGAGGGTCTATCTGAGGTTGTTTGGCAAAGAGAACAAAAAGGAACGGGTCACGCAGTGATGCAAGTTGCTCCACTCCTTGAAGGCAAATCAGGTACAACTCTGATTGTTTCAGGCGATACACCGCTCATTACTAGCAAGAGTCTAGATCAATTAGTTAAAACTCATGTTGAAGGTGGTTTTGATTTAACCATTCTTACCTCAATCGTTCCCAACCCTTTTGGTTATGGAAGAATGATTCGAAACTCAAATGGGCAAGTCACGGCAATCGTTGAAGAAATAAACGCCACAGAACAAGAAAAGAAAATTCAAGAAATTAATACAGGATTTTATGTTTTCAACAATCAACTTCTATTTAAGTATTTAAAAGAATTACCACCAAACCCTAAAAACGGTGAATTTAATATTACTTTCTTGATTAAAATGTTCATGGAAAAAGGCTTTAAGATTGGTGCATCTACTGTTGATACTTTTGAAGAAACACTAGGTATTAACGATCGTTCACAACTTGCAGAAGCTAGACTAATCATGCAAAGAAGAATCAACCACCAACACATGGTAAATGGTGTCACAATTGAAAACCCCGACAATACATTCATTTCTCCTCAAGTCGTGATCGGTCAAGACACAACGATTCAATCGGGTGTTTATTTAGTTGGTAACGTGACCATCGGCACGGGGAATTTCATCGGAGCAAACTCTATGATTGAAAACACAACCATTGGCCAAGGCAACCATATTGAATCATCTAAAATGATTGATTCAGTAATTGGTAACCAAAACCATATTGGTCCTTATGCTCATCTTCGTGGTCACACAACCCTTCACAGCCACACTCGTGTGGGTAACTTTGTGGAAATTAAAGCAGCAATTCTCAAAAACGGAGTGAAAGCAGCTCACTTATCCTATCTAGGGGATTGTGAGGTTGGCGAAGACACGAACATTGGATGTGGAACCATTATTGCCAATTATGATGGGAATAAAAAACACAAAACCATCATAGGTAAAAACGTTTTCGTTGGTTCAGGATCCACACTCATTAGTCCTGTTGTAATCGAAGATGAAACGGTTATTGCCGCAGGTAGTACGATCAATCAAAATGTAAAAAAAGGCGATCTAGCCATCGCTCGACAACGACAAGAAAATAAACCAGGTTATTACCAACATTGGTTAAAGAAGATTGGTAAATAAAGGAAAAGAAAAAACCCACCGTTAATTGGTGGGTTTTCTTTTATCAATTTAAGCCTTTTTATTTGCTCTTTTTGCTTTGATTGCAGCTTGAGCAGCGGCTAATCGAGCAACTGGAACACGGAACGGTGAGCATGAGACATAGTTTAATCCAGCATTATGGAAGAATTCGATCGAAACTGGATCACCACCATGTTCACCACAAATCCCAACTTTTAGGTCAGCACGAGTTTTACGACCATCTTGAACAGCCATCTTAATTAATTTACCAACGCCGTTTTGATCAACAGTTTGGAATGGATCTTGTTCAAAGATTTTAGTTTTGTAGTAATCAGGTAAGAATTTACCAGCATCATCACGTGAGAAACCATATGTCATTTGTGTTAAGTCGTTTGTACCGAAGCTGAAGAATGTTGCTTCGGTTGCAACAGATTCAGCTAATAATGCTGCGCGTGGGATTTCAATCATCGTCCCAACTTGATACGTTAACTTTTGACCACTTGCGGCGATTTCTTCTTGAGCTGTTTGTTCAATAATTTCTTTCACAAACTTTAATTCCTTCACATCTAAGACTAAAGGAATCATGATTTCAGGAACAACTTTCTTTCCTAATTTCTTTTGTGCCGCTAAAGCTGCGCGAATGATCGCTCTTGTTTGCATCTTACCGATTTCTGGGTAAGAAACATCTAAACGCACACCACGGTGACCCATCATTGGGTTAAATTCATGTAAGTAATCAATACGAGCTTTTACTTGAGCAACAGACATCTTTAATTCGTCTGCTAGTTCTTTAATCTTATCAGCTTCTTGTGGTAAGAATTCGTGTAAGGGTGGATCAAGTAAACGGATGGTAACGTTTAAGTCCTTCATCGCCATAAAGAGTTCATAGAAATCTTTTTGTTGGAAGGGTAAGAGTTCTTTTAACGCTTGTTCTCTAACTTCTAACGTATCGGCAAGAATCATTTTACGAACGTAGAAGATTCTTTCCTTATCGAAGAACATGTGTTCTGTACGGCATAGACCAATACCTTCTGCACCAAACTTCAATGCGGTTTCAGCGTCTTTTGGAGTATCAGCGTTCGTACGTACTTTTAACGTACGATATTCATCTGCCCATTTCATAATACGACCGAAGTAACCAGTTAAACCAGCTTCAACGCGAGCAATGTCACCATCGTAAACCATACCGGTTGAACCATCAATTGAGATAGTATCTTTGGTTGTATAAGTCTTAGTACCAAACTTCACAGTACCTTTATGTTCATCAATAATCGCAGCACCAACACCAGCAACACAGGTTTTACCCATACCACGGGCAACAACTGCGGCGTGTGAAGTCATCCCACCACGAGCGGTGAGAATCCCTTGAGCAGCAACCATCCCTTCAATATCTTCTGGAGAAGTTTCAGCGCGAACGAGAATCACCTTTTCACCAGCTTCGCCACGCTTTGCAGCGTCTTCGGCGGTAAAGGAAATTTTACCAGTTGCAGCACCAGGTGAGGCTGGTAAACCTTCACCAATTGGTGTCATGGATTTAATTGCTTTTGGATCGAAACTTGGATGGAGTA
This sequence comes from Bacilli bacterium, assembly GCA_049419605.1. Lineage (GTDB taxonomy): Bacteria > Bacillota_I > Bacilli_A > RFN20 > CAG-826 > UBA970. The sequence continues at coordinate 20,290 of JBMSKF010000002.1, read as the reverse complement.
AGGTATCTAAAGATTTTGGATCTACACGCATAACAGCTTCTTCTGGGGTGATGACTTTTTCATCAACCAAGTCGCAAGCAATTTTTAAAGCTGCTGCAGCTGTACGTTTACCATTACGAGTTTGTAAGAAGTAGAGTTTACCTTCTTCAACGGTAAATTCCATATCTTGCATATCTTTATAATTACTTTCAAGAATCTTGACGATGTCTAAAAAGTTTTGATAAACCTTAGGTTGGGTTTTTTGTAAGTGTTCAACGGGTAATGGTGTACGAATACCAGCAACCACGTCTTCACCTTGAGCATTGGGTAAGTATTCTGCGAAAAGTTTCTTTTCACCAGTCGATGGTGAACGTGAGAACGCCACACCGGTACCAGAGGTTTCACCTTTGTTACCAAACACCATGGATTGAACGTTGACAGCAGTACCCCATTCATATGGGATATTATTCATCTTACGATAGACGTTTGCCCGTGGGTTGTCCCAAGAACGGAAAACGGCAGTAATCGCTTCGATTAATTGAACTTTAGGATCATTTGGGAAATCTTCACCAAAAACCTTTTTATAATATTCTTTATATTTCTTCACTAAGGCTTTTAAATCTTCAGCAGTTAATTCAGTGTCTAACTTCACACCTTTTTTATGCTTCATTTCTTCAAGCATTTTGTCCATTTCTGTACGACCATGATTCTTCGCAATATTGGTGTACATTAAAATGAAACGGCGGTAGGAGTCATACGCAAAACGTTCGTTATTGGTTTCTCTAGCAACCACTTCAACGGTGGTGTCATTTAAACCTAAATTTAAGACAGTGTCCATCATGCCAGGCATGGAAACTCTTGCCCCTGAACGAACAGAAACCAAGAGTGGGTTTTTATTACCACCAAAGTTTTTCTTGGTATCTTTTTCCACAACCGCAATAGCGTCGTAGATTTCTTGAATTAATTCTTTAGGAAGTTTTTTCTTACTTGCATAGTATAAATTGCAAGCTTCGGTAGTGACGGTAAATCCTTCTGGAATCGGGATTCCCATCAAGGTCATTTGAGATAATCCCAAACCTTTACCACCAAGAAGGTCTTTACCCATTCCTTTGGTTTTTTTGAAGTTATAGACGTACTGTTTAGTTGCGGCCATAAGTGCTCCTTTTTTTGCATCCACGCGTTTTTGAGGTGGGATGCTCGCGAGTAAAATCATATCACAAACCTTTTTAACCTTCCATAGAATCGAATAGGTAAAACGCCGAATTCTCGTTATAATGTTTTTAGTTAAAAGCATGAAAGCAAAACCCGAACCCTTAGCCTTAACAATCGACTTTGGAACCCAGTCTGTTCGCGTCTCAATTTTCAATCGCCAAGGGGATATTTTAGCGATTAAAAAACAAGTGTATACACCAACCTATGAATCATCAAAACCCGGTTATGCCGAACATGATGCTTCGTTTTATTGGAACAACCTTAAACAAGTCACACTTGCATTAAAAAAAGACCACCCAGAGTTATTAAAACAAGTGACAACAGCGGCGATGACAGCGTTTCGTGGCACCGCGATCATGTTGGATAAAGATAAAAAACCTGTAAGAAAAGTGATTCTCTGGCTCGATCAACGACTCGCTAAGTTTGAACCATTCTCACTATTTCACAATATTGCCTACCGAATATTAGGACTCTATCAAACCGCAAAACTAAATTCTCGTCGAACCATGGCGAGATGGGTAAGACAAAATGAACCCGAAACGTGGAAACGAGTGAAGTATTATGTTGCGCTATCCACTTATTTTAATTATTTATTAACTGATGAACTCACCGATAGTGCGGCCAATATGATCGGTCACTATCCTTTAGATTTTATTACTAGTAAATGGTATAAACCTTCTCATATCAAAGCTGCAATTTTTAACATTCCTCTATCAATGTTAGTGCCATTAAAAAAACCCGGAGAATTATTAGGCAGAATTACCAAAAAAGTTGCAGATGAAATTGGATTGCCAGAAGGTTTACCTATCTATGCAGCAGGTCCAGATAAGGCTGCTGAAACGTTAGGAACGGGCTGTCTTACCAATGACGTTGCTAATTTATCTTATGGAACGTCAGTTTCCATGACAGTACCAAGTAAAGTTTACGTTGAACCAGAACCCTTCTTACCAGGGTATCCTTCTTCTCTACCCAACTTATATAACATTGAAGTTCATATTAATCGAGGTTACTGGATGATTTCCTGGTTCCGCGACAACTTCGCCCATAAAGAAACTGCAGAATCGATGATAGATCAAATGGCAGTTGAAGAAAAATTGAATCAACAGATGATGAAAATTCCTCCAGGTTCAGAAGGTCTTGTTTTATCACCTTATTGGGGTCCAGGTTTAAGAAGACCTGAAGCAAAAGGTGCGATTGTGGGTTGGAGTGATGTTCATACGAAAGTTCACTTATATCGTGCGATTGTCGAAGGGATTGCTTTTGGTATCCAAGAGGGTTTTTTAGGCATGCAAAAGCGTTTGAAACACAAAGTAAAAGAGATTCGTGTATCAGGTGGTGGTTCCAAATCAGACGCTATTTGCCAAATCACAGCAGATATTTTTAACCTGCCTGTATCAAGAGTGCAAACTAACGAAACATCATCATTAGGAACGGCCATTGCAGCATTTTTAGCAAGCGGAGATTTTCCATCACCAGAAGCAGCCGTTCAATCGATGGTTCGTATTTCCAAAACCTTCACTCCCAATCCGGACGCTGTGAAAAGGTATGCATATTTGTACCATAAAGTTTATTCAAAAATTTATCCAAAATTATTAAATCTTTATCGTGATTTAATTAAATTCAACCAATGAAAAGAATAATTTTAGTTTTTGCGATGCAAGCTGAAATGGATGCATTCAAATCAAAAGTAAATGTTCCAATCAACGTCTTTCCAACTCACGAAGATTTTCACTTTCAAAATCAGACTGTGAGATTAGTCTTAACCGGTATTACCATGCTAAATTGCTATAAGTTACAACCGCATTTACTTGAATTTAAACCCAACCTTGTTATCCAAGTTGGCACCTGTGCGGGTTTAAGAAAACAACCCATAGGCGAAGTCATTCACGCCCAAACATTCTTTGATGCAGATTTGGATTTGACCTCATTCAAAAGACCACGAGGGCGTTTATATGCGAATGAAAAAATCAACATTACACACCCAGTGTTAGTTTCTGGATCCTCATTTTTAGATTCGGAAGAGACTGCTAAAAAAGTCATTGAAAACTTTGATGCAGATGCTTTTGATATGGAGAGTTTTGGTTTTTATACCATGTGTGAACAACAAGGCATTCCCTTTTCAAGTATTCGCGGGGTGTCTGATAATGGTCAATCCAATGCAAATACAACTTTCGAAATGAATCTAAAAAATGCAGCTAATGCCGCTGCGGTTGCAACGTTAACTTATTTAAAAACTATTGCATGAAAACCATCTATTCAAAAACACATTCCCTCGTCAACTTAAGTAACACCATTCTTGCCCATTACCACGCGCCCACTTATCACCCACCCATTCCTCAGTTATTGAAATTGCTCAAAGGTAAAACAAAAATTGCCTTTTTACTTTTTGATGGAATGGGACAAAGCATTTTATACAGACACTTGCCTTTCTTTTCTTGGTTAAGAAGCAAGAAATTTTTATCAATCACTTCTACTTTTCCAAGCACAACTGCTGCCGCTACGAACTCATTTTTATCTGGACAATATCCCAATGAAATCGGTTGGTTAGGATGGGCTCAATACTTCCCTGAGCACGATCGAATTCTTGAATTATTTACAGGGAAAGATTCACTACTTCAACAACCCCACATCACAGCCATAGAATTACAAAAGACCATTCAGTATCAAAGTATTTTTAATCTTATTCATCAACTCCAACCTCATTTAAATATCCAACAAGTCTGGCCAGACATCCGTCCAGGTGGTTATAAAACAATAGATGAGTGGTTTGATCGTTTGAATGAAATCGGTCACCAAGAAGGGCCAAGTTTTACGTACGGTTACTGGTTAGATCCGGATAAAACCATTCATCAACAAGGCGTAAATTCCTTTGTTGTAAAATCTGTTGTTCGTACCATCCAATCCAAGTTAAAAAGACTCACCAAACAAAATCCAGACACGACATATATTGTGTTTGCCGACCACGGCCTTGTTGATGTTTCATTCTTGAGTATTCAACAACACGAAGAGATATTTTCTTTACTTAAACGAAGTTTTTCATTAGAGCCAAGGGCTGCAACTTTCTTTGTAAAAGATCAACAACAAGCTCTTTTTGCAAAACGGTTCCAACAAACATATGGCAAACATTTTTTGCTCCTAACAAAGCAAGAAGTTAAAGATTTGCAGATTTATGGATTAGGAAAGAATCATTCTAGATTTAATGACTTTATTGGTGACTTTGTCGCAATTGCAAAAGACAAATATGCTTTCACTCACGGCACCAAAGATGACAAAATGCCTTTGACGATGAAAGCGCATCATGCCGGCATGACAAAATCAGAAATGTTGGTGGATGTCATGATTATTAATCGTTAGTATTTTTCTTCAGATTTGGAATCGATTTGATTGTTACCGGTAAATTGAGCATTGTAAAGTTCTGCATAAAAACCATTTTGTTTGAGTAATGTTTCGTGCGTACCAGTTTCGACGATTGACCCATTCTTCATCACAAGAATGAGTTTTGCACTCTTAATGGTAGAAAGTCGGTGCGCAATGACAAAGGAAGTACGACCCTTCATTAATGAGGTCATCGCGGTTTGAATTGAAGCCTCTGTTCGTGTATCAACACTACTCGTTGCTTCATCAAGGATTAACATCTTTGGCTGAATTAAAATGGCGCGTGCAATGGTTAATAATTGTCGTTGACCTTGAGAAATATTAGTACCATCTTCGTTTAACATAAAATCATAACCACCCGGCAAGGTTGAAATAAAGAAATGCGCCAAGGCAGCTTTTGCAGCCTTTTCTACTTCTTCATCGGTGGCATCTTGTTTACCATAGCGAATATTGTCACGAATCGAACCTTTAAATAACCAGGTATCTTGTAAGACCATACCAAATGAGGTTCTTAAGGCAGGATAACTATAATCTTTTAGGTTTTTACCATCTAATAAGATTTCACCTTGTTGAATCTCATAAAAACGCATCATCAAATTGACAAGTGTTGTTTTTCCCGCGCCTGTTGGCCCAACAATCGCAATCGTATCGCCTTGATTGACTTGTAAATTTAAATTAGTGAATAAAGGTTGTTCTGGTTTATAAGCAAACGCGACATCCTTAAATTCAATTTTGCCTTTGATTTTGTCATTTGTTTGAATAGCACCTTTAGTTTGTTCAGGAAGTTCTGGCTCATCCATAACCTTATAAATACGTTCTGCTGCGGCAATTGAAGATTGAATAATGTTAGAAATTTGACCAAGCATTTGGAACGGACGTTGAAACAATGAGACGAGAATAAAGAAAGCAACCATGTTTCCGATGTTATCAATTAATCCACCAACCACGGCAATTCCAACAAACCCAAGGTTATTCACAAAGTTGATTGCAGGGAAAATAATCCCAGAAAAGAATTGTGACATGCGATCAGCTTTGGCTAATTCATCATTGATATTGGTGAATTTTTCTACGGTTTCTTTTTCTTTATTGAACAATTTAACAATACGATAACCCGAATAATTTTCTTCGATTAGCCCGTTGAGCATGCCTAACTTAGCATAATAAGCCTTAAAACGCTTTTGCGAATTTTTAGCGATGAAGATGGTAACAAACAGCGAAATAGGTAAAATGGCAAGCGCAACCAATGTTAATTGCCAACTCGTGATAAACATCATCACCAACGTTCCCACAAACATAAATAATGAACTTAAAACAGAACTTAAGATGCCTTGCAGTGAACGAGAAACACTATCAACATCGTTGGTGCCCTTTGAAAGAATTTCACCATAGGTTTGTCGATCAAAGAAAGATAGTGGTAGCCGATCCATCTTTGCTTGGAATGATTGTCTAATTTTATACGAATAACGATTTGAAATTGGAATCAATAAGAATTCTGAAAGCCACGTGAAGAAATGTGAAAAGAAATAGAAGCCAACAATAATGCCAAATCGTAAAAGAATATCCATCCATTTTAAGGAAAGGTAACCATTCACTTCATCAAAAAAGAGAGCGGGATTTGCAATGATGTCATTTAAAATATTGCGAATATATAATGGTGATAAAAGTGTAAAAACAACAGAAATGGTAATAATGATTGCGACAAAAATCAAAGCAGCTTGATAGGGTTTAAAGTCACTAACTAATCGTCGTAATGTACCTTTAAAGTTCTTTGGTTTTTCGTTCTCGGTAAGTCCGCCCATGCGGCCATATCTTGGTCCTGCCATTAGGTTTGACTCCCTTCTAAACTCATATCGTTTTTAGTTAACGCTAATGTCTTCTCTACTTCTTCTGGATCTAACTGAGAGTAAACAATTTCTTTATATATCTCACAACTCGTTAATAAAGCTTGGTGTTTTCCTTGTCCCACAATTTGCCCTTCATGTAGCACAACAATATGGTCTGCATCAATAATGGTGCTAACACGTTGGGCCACAATAATGACAGTGGCGGAGTTTGTATAAGTCTTTAAACGATTTCGCAAACGAATATCCGTCTTATAATCCAATGCAGAAAAAGCATCATCAAATACATAAATCTCTGGTTTTTTAACAAGCGCTCTAGCAATGGATAGACGTTGCTTTTGTCCACCAGAAAAGTTTTTTCCAGTTTGTGAAACCTGAACGTTTAATTGTTCAGGATATTTTTTGATAAAGTGATCAGCTTGAGCAACCTCTAGGGCTTGCCAAACTTCCTCATCGGTTGCGTTTGCTTTACCAAAGGTGAGATTTTGTTTTACGGAGCCTGTAAAAAGCAAAGCTTGTTGGGGAACAAAACCAATTTTATTTCGAAGATCTGTTTGCTTCATTTCTCGAACATCTACTTCATCGATTAATACTTGACCAGAAGACACATCAAAAAAGCGAGGAATCAAGTTAATGATCGAAGACTTTCCGCTGCCCGTTGAACCAATAATGGCAGTAACTTGTTTGGGTTGTGCTACAAACGAAATATTTCTGAGCGTGGGTTGTTGGGCATCTTTGAATTGGAAAACCACATCTTTAAATTCAACTTTCCCTGTTGTTAATTTTGTTGTTTTGGGTTTGGCAGGATCAATAATCGAAGAATGGGTGTCTAAGACTTCATTAATACGCTTAGCTGAAGCTCTGGCACGTGGAAGCATGATGAGAATAGCTGCAAGCATCAGTAACGAAAACATCAACGTACTTGAATATTGTGCAGTGGATAAAATATCGCCAAACGCCACATTCACATCTCCAAGTTGTAATGCCTGACCATCAAAAGTTGCGAAACCGACAAAAAAGATAGAAAGATACGTTAAATCAAAGACTAATGAAACAAATGGGTTTAAATAAGACATCGTACGACTGACAGTCATGTTCGTTTCTGTTAAATCTTCGTTAGCATTAGCAAAACGTTTAGCTTCTTTCTTCTCTTGATTGAACGCCCTAACGACTCTAACACCGGTTAAATTTTCTCTAAGAACCAAAGTTAGTTGGTCTAATTTCTTTTGAACTTTTTCGAATAAAGGTGAAGCAATTTTAAAGGTGATGCCAATCGCAATAAAAATGACAGGCACTGAAACTGCAAAGACAAACACAAGTAAAGGGTTAGTGCCAAGGGTCAGAGTGATGGCAGTAATTAATGTAACAGGTGTGGTAATGATGATGCGTAATCCAAATAAGAAAATACCTTGAATTTGTTGAACATCGTTTGTGGTTCTGGTGATTAAACTAGAGGTACCAAATTTTTCAAATTCACTTAAGGATAGTTGGTTGACCTTTTGAAAAACTGCATTACGAACATTTTTTGCAAAACCCGTTGCAATCGATGAGTTAAGGAGTGCGTTGCCTATGGCAAGGGCAATAACACCGAGTGATAACAATAACATCCATAAACCAGTCATCAAAATTTCACTGGTCGGTTGATGTGCAAGGACGAGATTGGTGATTAAACCTACATTACGAGGGATTTGCAATTGGAGAAACGCCATTGCGGCAAATCCCAACGAAATTAAAATAAGACGTTTCCAAAGCGGCAAGACATATTTAAATATTTTTATCATAACTTATAACAATATACTCTACTTTTTTGAAATTTAAAGTGATTTGAGTTTTGCTACTTCCGCTGCAGTAAGCTCCCTAAATTCACCTTCTTTTAAATCCCCTAAAGTTAAATCCCCCACAGCATGACGGTGTAACTCAACCACCTGATAGCCAAATTTAGAAAACATCCGTTTAACCTGGTGAAACTTTCCTTCATAAATGGTTAATGAAACTTGATTGGTATGAGGTAATAAGTTTAATTCAGCCGCTTTAACCATTTCTTTCTCACCTAATGAAAATCCTTCTTTAAACACATCCATGAGTTTTTTATCTAATGGTTGATCAAGGGTTACATAATAGGTTTTTCCTACATCGTGCTTGGGGGAAGTTAAATGATGGGTTAATTGACCGTTGTCAGTAAAAATAAGTAAACCCGTTGTGTCTTTATCCAACCGGCCTACTAAATGTAAATCTCGATGTTCATAACCGTGAATAAGACTAAAGGCTGTGGGATCTTTTTTATCTTCCTTCGCAGAAACATAACCTTTTGGTTTATTTAACATTAAATATACAAACTCTTGATACGCTACTGGGGCCTCATCAACAATTACTTCATCTTGATCTGGGTTCACCGCAAAACCACTATCCCAAACTGCATCTCCGTTGACTAAAACAACCCCCATTTTGATAAGATTTTTTACTTCACTTCTAGTGCCAACACCAGCGTTTGCAAGGAATTTATCGAGTCGCATACCGATGATTTAACCAGGAACTAATTGCCACACCAACCGCTAACGTTATTAACGAAAATAAGATCATTATCCCGTCTAGATTTTCATATTCGGGAACAATTTTATAATTGTAAAAAACCGCGCCAATGGATCCAATAATAAAACCAAAGATTGCTACAAGTGTAATGGTTTTATACTTCTTAAACAGAAGAGACATCACCAAACTAATGACAACAAAACCGATAAGGGCCCCGACACCTAAGAATGCAAAATTTATGATCTCTGCAAATAGCACTTCTAAGTTGAATAAGTTTTCAATTAGTCTTTGAAGACTATTTAAGACAGGTTCATAAAACCCAATTGTGAGCAATAACATTGATCCAGATATTCCGGGTACAACGAATGCAGAAACCCCTAAAAATCCAACCATAATCAAGATTAGTTTTGGTAGCAAATTGGTTCCTTCAAGAATCAAACTCGCATCTAACTCCCCGATGACAGAAAAGACACCTAATAAAATGGCAATCGAGGCAGGAACTAGCAAGGAAAACCATTCCATTACCGAGAAGACCTTAGGTAGATCTTTTCTTAACGTTGGTAAACTTCCAAGAATGAATCCAGCAAACAAAGCAACCGTAGGTAAAGGAGCATATTCAAAAGCAAGGCCCATCGGAAAAGTAAGCGCTCCGATTGCTACCACAATACCCAAACCAATCGGAACTAATAAACGCATCGATTGGTAAAAATCCTTTTTAATGGAAACAATTGCATGAATCAATTGGTCATAAACTCCAAGCATGAAGGCGATAGTTCCTCCAGAAATACCTGGGATAATAGCAGCCGTCCCAATCGCTAGTCCTTTTATAAATAAACCAATAAAGTTTGAAGATACTTTCATCATTTCGTTTCAAGTATAGCACTCATGGTAAGATATTTAGGCAAGGAATCACAGGCAATGAAATTGATTGTTGGGTTAGGAAATCCTGGAAAAGAATATGCCAATACTCGCCATAACATGGGTTTTATGGTGATTGATGCTTTGGCAAAGAAATGGAATCTTTCTCAATTTAAAACAGACTTTCAAGGCGAATACATTCAAGACAAAACACATGCAGTTATTCTTTTGAAACCAACCACGTTTATGAACTTAAGTGGTCAGTCGGTACAAGCACTTGTCCAGTTTTATAAAATTTCTCCACAAGAGATGGTTGTTGTTTATGATGATTTAGCCTTAGAACCAGGAAAAATAAGACTGAGAATGACTGGGTCAAGTGGCTCTCACAATGGCATGCAATCGATTATTGAATCTTTAAGCACGCAAGAAATAAAACGTATTCGAGTTGGTATTGGGGCTGTTCCAGTGCAACAAAAAGGCAAAGATTATGTGTTGGGTACACCTTCTAAAGACGATCAAACCAAGATTAACCAAAGTATTCAAGATGCAGTTTCAGCCATTGAACTTTATCTTAAGAGCAACTTTTCCCAAGCAATGAATCAATTTAATCGGGGTGGTAACGACTGAAATCTTTATTTAAAGCCATTCAAGAAACTAAAATTACCACCCCCCTATTTTCTAAAAAGGGTCTTTTTCATTTGGATGACACCCTTGGTATTGCTTTAACGGTTGCCTCAGCTTATTTAGAGAAACCGCAAAGCATCAATATCATTTCTTCCAACCTTTATAACGCCCAAAAAATTTATGATTTATTGACTGGATTAATTGGTGAGTCAGTTTGTTTATTTTATCCCGTTGATGAGCTTTTGAGAGCGAACACCATTGCCAACAACAAAGAAATGCTCGCGCAACGGCTTTACGTCATGAGTCAATTATTGACCAATAAACCCTTCGTTTTAATTACCCATACAGCAAGTATTCTTAAATATTTACCCGATCCAAAATATGTTGAGAGCTTAAAACTCAATTTAAAACCAGGTGATTCTCACTCCATTCAACACCTTAAAAAACTGTTGATTGCAGCAGGTTATCAACGGGTCAATAAAATCGATGCATCGTTACAATTCGCCATTCGTGGAGACATTTTAGATATCGCATCCGTCAATTTACCCCACCCTGTGAGAATTGAGTTTTTTGGTGAAGAAATAGAAAGCATTCGTTATTTTGATATAGCCAATCAAACATCCTTTGAACAAATTCATCATGTCGACATTCTTCCCGCGAGTGATATTTTGTTTTCTCCAGACGAAAGAGAATCTCTTGAACACAAAATATTAACGCAACTCGCCAGTGATTTAAAATTAGTAGGGCATGAGCTATATGGCCAATTAGAAGCAATAACACTAAGTGATTTACAAGCCATTCAACAACATCAAACCTCTGCTCAACATTATCGCTATTTGGGTTTTGCACAAACCAACCATTTCTCTATCTTGGACTACCAACCCCAAGCAATAAATTTAATTGCCAACCAAGAACAAGTTGAAAGTACGGCTAAATTACTCATCGAAGAAGGTTGGTCTTATTTTCAAGAACTGTCAATTGCAGGACGTCAACTGTCACACTTACAAATGTACCGTTCTTTAGACCGAGTCCTTGCAACGACCACCAACCTTTATAACAAAGAATTTGTGACCCAATCAGGTTTCCATTTATCAATTAGACCGATTGCGATTGGTTCCGGGCAAACCAGTGCACTCCAGGCAACCTTACAATCAGCCTTATCACTTTATCCTCATCTACTATTCGCCGTCAGTACCCAATCCCAACTTGATCAACTCACCACTCAACTTCAAGAATTAAAACAGCCCTTTACGATTGTAGAAGGATTACAAATCCCCAACCAAAACATTGCCATTACGTTACTTAATCTTGAAGAAGGTTTTGAAATTCCTGATTTTAAATTTGCATGTATAACGAGTAAAGAATTATTTGGGTATCGTCAAAAAACTTCAAAATATTTTTCTCGATACAAAGAAGCCACGATTATTACATCTCACGAAGATTTAATCGTCGGGGATTATGTTGTTCACGAATATTCTGGTATTGGTCAATATTTGGGTGTTAAAACCATCGAGATTGATGGACTTCATAAAGATTACTTACACATTCAATATGCAGGCACTGATGTGCTTTATGTTCCACTTTCTCAATTCAAATTGGTGAGAAAGTTTTCTGGAAAAGAAGGTGCGGTGCCTAAACTACACCGGCTGCAATCCAAAGAATGGGAAAGTACTAAAAAGCGAATCAAGGAAAGAGTCGATGATTTAGCCGAAAGACTCGTTACGTTATATAAGAATCGCGCTGTGACACAAGGGTATGCATTTCCTGCTGATGATGAAGTTCAAAAACAATTTGAGAAGATGTTTCCGTATGATTTAACACCCGATCAACAACGCTCTGTCCAAGAAATAAAAGCTGACATGGAAAAACCTTTTCCAATGGATCGACTTTTGTGTGGTGATGTTGGTTTTGGAAAAACTGAAGTCGCTTTTCGTGCTGCGTTTAAGGCCATTAACGCTCACAAACAAGTGGCAATTCTCTGTCCAACAACCCTATTAGCAAGACAACATTATGAGCGAGCGATTGATCGTTTTGCCACCTTCGGTATTAATATAGCCATCTTTTCTCGATTAATTCCGGAAGCCAAGCAAAGAGAATACATCAAACAAATTAAATCAGGTCATATTCAACTTGTGATTGGCACCCATCGTTTATTAAGTAAAGAAATAATCTTCAAAGATTTAGGTTTGTTAATTGTTGACGAAGAGCAACGATTTGGTGTTGAGCAGAAAGAAAACATTAAAGAATTAAAGAATAACGTGGATGTGTTAACGCTCAGTGCAACACCAATTCCACGCACATTACAAATTTCTCTTTTAGGTATTCGTCAATTATCACAAATCAACACGTCTCCACTTAACAGAGTCCCCATTCAAACCTATGTCATGCGGCATGATCCATTAATTATTAAAGAATTGATTGAAAGAGAACTTGCTCGAGAAGGCCAGGTTTATTACTTACACAATCGTGTTGAAGATATTGCATTTGTTGCCACCCAATTAAGCACAAAAATTAAAGGTAGTCGTGTGGGTATTGTTCATGGACAAATGGAAAAAAATGAAATTGAAGACGTGATGGTTGATTTTTATAACGGTAACATCAACTTACTTGTCTGTACTTCCATCATTGAAAATGGAATTGATGTTGGGAATGCTAATCTTATCATCATTGAACAGGCTGCAAACTTTGGATTATCTCAGCTCTATCAAATCAAAGGTCGTGTTGGTCGTGGCAATCGTATTGCCTATGCCTACCTTCTTTACGAAGAAGCAGAACGGCTAAATGAGCAGGCTGCAAAACGATTAAAAGCCATCCAAGAATTTACCGAACTTGGTAGTGGTTATAAGATTGCTCAGCGCGATTTAATGATTCGCGGTGCCGGGGATATTTTAGGACCAGAACAAGCTGGATTTATTGATACTGTTGGGTTGGACATGTATCTGCAATTACTCAATGAGGCTATCGAAGAAAAGAAAACAGGTATTATCAAACCACCAGTAACCCCACCCCCGTCTTTAATGATTGATGCATACATTCCAGAAACGTATGCAAAAACAGAAGACAAAGTTGAACTATATCAATCGATTGAGTCTGCTAACGATTTTGAAGCCCTACAGACCATTGAAAGCTATATACGGGATTTATATGGTCGATTACCAGATCAAGTACAAAACCTACTTAAAAAACGTCACTTTGATTTATTAACCCATCATCCAGCAGTTGGTTCGTGGCAAGAAACCAAGGCTTACATTGATGTATTTTGTAGCGAAGCTTTCACCAACCTCAATAAATCAGGGACCTTACTGTTTGAATATGTTCAACAGCATGTGCACGCATTAAAAGTAAATTATGCCAATCGTATTTTAAGAATAAGGCTAAACAAAACTGGGGATTGGTTCACCATGTTAATGGATTTAATAAGGGGAATTGTACAAACTTACGATAACCTCACAAAAAAGGATTAAACTTAAACCATGAGATTAGATCTATATCTTAAACAAATCGGTGTTTTAAAACGTCGATCTTTATCAAAGGAAACGATTGAAAAGAATCGCGTTCGCGTCAACGATCAAATCACAAAACCTAGTTATGAGGTTAAACCCCAAGACATCATCGATATCTATTTCAAAGAGCACTCGATTAAAATTCGTGTCCTGAACCCCATTCAAAATTATGAAACCATTCCTCAACCAAAACCTATTCCATCTAAATAAAACTTATTTACTAGCTGTGTCATTCGGACCCGATTCGATGGCACTACTTCATCGATTTTATCGCGAAGGTTATCGTATTGAAGTCGCCCATATTAATTATCACTTACGTTCAGAAAGTAATCTTGAGCAATCCCAACTTGAACAATATTGTCTTCATCACGATATTCCCCTTCATGTTTTAGATGTGAAGACTTTTCCCAAAGGGAACTTACAAGAAGAGGCGAGAAAGATTCGTTATGATTTCTTTAAGAAGATAGCGTTAGAAATTAAAGCCGACGCTATTTTAACTGCACACCATCAAGACGATGATTTGGAAACTGCGATCATGCAACACCAACGCTCAACCTTATATGAATATTTTGGTATTCGACCCGTTGGATTTTGGGAGGGAATGAAGGTTTATCGCCCGTTATTAAATCAAACCAAACAAAACTTAATAGAGTATTGCCATGAATACAATGTTCCTTATGCGATTGATTCTAGTAATGCTAAATTGATTTACCAAAGGAATCGAATTCGCAACCATCTTCATTCTCTTTCATCGGCAGAAAAAGAACATAAAATTGAGTTATTTAAAAACGAAAATAATCAACGAGATAAGATTATTCAATTCTTAAAAATTCATTTATCTAAACGCACCATTTCGATTGCAATCTATTCAAAATGGAATTTACTCACTAAATTTTTATATTGGTTATCCGTAAACCAATTTCGAGGTATCCATTTCCCCATCACACAAAGTTGGTTAAGGAAAATCGATCAAAACCTGTCTTCCCAAAAACCTAACATCATGATTAAGTATGCTTCTGGCTGGCATCTAGAAAAAGCTTATGATCAACTTTGGTTGATTCGTGATGACGATTTGGTCTCTTACCACTTCACCAATCCAAAAGGAAAAGTCACCCTTCCTTTGTTGAATATCAACATCGATACGATGGTTAATCTTCCAAACCAATTTGTTTTGAGGTCCTGTTTGCCTCAAGACAAGCTCAAGATCAAAAGTTACACTAAACCATTTAGACGATTAGCGATTGATTGGAAAATGCCACTATTTCTAAGAAGGGTGTGGCCAATATTTACAAAACCAAACGGTGACATAATTCTACTACCTCGCTACCAAAAAAATCATGATTTCAAAGCGAATAATTGGTTAGAGATTTTAGAATAGAATATAATCATGTTACGAGGATATATCGTGTATAATTTTCACTATATCCTTCGCAAATAAAGGAGTTGTTATGAATCGAAAACCCAACACAATTATCAATTATTTATTCCCATATATTATGATGGCAACTGCAGTTTTGGCATTTGTATGGCTAGTTTTTTTCTCTAATCCTGTAGGCACTGTTGAAATTCCTGCCACCAATCTTGGTAATTTTTTACAAACTGCCAATATCAAAGAAATCACAACCACAGAAAGAGAAACCGTCACTATTATTACGGGTAACTATGTCAGCGAAGAAGGTGGAACGATTTACTTCACCGCAACCTTTGAAACCAGCAATAGTTTTATTAAGGACGCCGTTGATGAAGCCCTGACTACTCGTTTGATTGATGAAAACGATCCAACCCAAGGTTATTTCTACGCCCAAATTTGGAACACCAATAACGCCTTTGAAACGAATTGGTTTGATGCCTGGGGTCCCACCATTTTTGTGGTCGGCGGGTCTGCCCTTGTCTTCTTGTTTATTTTTTCTAGAATGAATGCCAGTGTGAATAACACCAATAATAAGGCGCTTGAATTTAATCGCTCAAGAGCTCGTCGAGAAGATAATTCTAAAATCAAATTTAATGATGTCGCTGGAGCCGAAGAAGAAAAAGCCGAACTGGTTGAATTAGTTGAGTACCTTAAAACACCAGGCAAATTCACCAAGTTGGGTGCAAAGTTGCCTCGAGGGGTCTTATTAGTGGGTCCTCCTGGAACTGGTAAAACGCTATTAGCAAAAGCAGTCGCAGGTGAAGCTGGTGTTCCTTTCTTTTCGATTTCTGGTTCTGACTTTGTTGAAATGTTTGTTGGGGTCGGTGCTGGGCGCGTTCGTGATATGTTCCGCCAAGCCAAGCGCAACGCTCCTTGTTTAATTTTTATTGATGAAATTGATGCTGTTGGTCGCCAACGTGGAGCGGGTATGGGTGGAGGTAATGATGAACGCGAACAAACCCTCAACCAACTTCTTGTTGAATTAGACGGTTTTTCAGACAACTCAGGAATCATTGTCATCGCTGCAACAAACCGCGAGGACGTTCTCGATCCAGCTTTATTACGCGCTGGTCGTTTTGATCGCCAAATTACAGTGAATTTGCCAGATAGAAAAGGTCGAGCAGCTATTTTTGCTGTCCACTCGCGAAACAAAAAATTAGACCCATCTGTTGATTTTGATAATTTAGCAAAACGAACAGTTGGCTTTTCTGGAGCAGATATCGCTAATATCATGAATGAAGCTGCGATTCTCGCTGTTCGCGGTAACCGAGAACTTATTACAATTAAAGATATTGATGAGGCCATTGATCGCCGGATTGCTGGTCCAGCCAAAAGTTCAAGAGGTCTATCTGAACATGAACGTGAAGTCGTTGCCTATCACGAAGCCGGTCACGCAGTCATTGGGTTAAATTTAAAGTTCTCTGATAAAGTTCAAAAAATCACCATTGTTCCACGAGGAAGAACGGGTGGTCATGTCATGATGACACCTGAAGAAGATCGTTTCTTAATGACGAAAAATCAACTTGAAGCAAGAATTATCGGTTATCTAGGTGGCCGTACCTCTGAAGAAATTTTCTTTGGTGATGTATCCACTGGCGCACAAAACGATATTGAAGTTGCAACAAGAATTGCAAGAATGATGGTAACGGAGTATGGCATGAGTTCGTTAGGACCGATCCAATATGAATCAAACACAGGCTCTGTTTTCTTAGGGCGAGACTATAATTCCACACAAAAGAATTTCTCAACCCAAGTTGCTTTTGAGATCGATAAAGAAGTAAGAAAAATCATTGATGATGCTCACGAAGAAGCACGACGCATTCTCACTGAAAAAAAACAAGATGTAATTCTAATTGCTAAAACCTTATTAGAAAAAGAAACGATTACTGCTGAAGAAATTTCCACAGTGTTGGCGTCTAAATCCCTTGAAGAAGAACCTAAAAAAACACGGAAAAAGAAAGAAGATAAGGACGCTTAATTATGGGGCTAACAGATCAAGAAATCGTTCGCAGAGAAAAATTACAAAAACTTATTGATAAAGGTGTTGATCCTTTTGGTCAAAAGTTTACAGTTCAACACCACTCCGTTGAAGCCAAAAAACTTGCTGAAGGTAAAACCCATGATGATTTGGAAGCTCTCAGTCTTCAAACTTCTGTGGCGGGAAGAATTGTGTTGCTTCGTAATATGGGGAAAGCAAGCTTCATCACCATTCAAGATAAATTAGGCACCATACAAGCTTATATTCGTAAAGACGTTATTGGTGATGATGCTTATAGTATTTTTGAACTCGCTGATTTAGGAGATATTGTTGGCATTGAAGGAACGCTTATGCTGACTAAAACCGGCGAAATAACCGTTAAAGCTAAAACGTACACTCATCTTGTAAAAGCGTTAAGACCACTACCCGAAAAGTATCACGGTCTAAGTGATGTTGAAGAAAGATATCGTCGCCGATATGTAGATTTAATCGTGAACGAAGAAGCAAGAAAAGTCGCACTCATGAGACCTAAAATCATTCGTCTTATTCAACAACAAATGGACGAGCAAGGTTATGTTGAATTTGAAACAAGTATGCTTCAATCGACACTTGGCGGTGCCTCTGCAAGACCGTTTGTGACCCACCACAACGCGCTAGATCGAGATTTTTATTTACGTATTGCAACCGAACTTCCATTAAAGCGATTATTAGTTGGTGGTTTAGAAAGAGTTTATGAAATTGGTCGCTTATTTAGAAACGAAGGCATCGATACCCGACATAATCCAGAATTCACTACCATTGAAGCGTATCAAGCATATGGTGACTTATCTGATATGCAAAACCTTGCTCAAAATTTACTATCTACCTTAGCGCTGAAATTGACTGGTAGCTATGAAGTCCCTTGGGGCGACAAAACGATTTCTTTAAAACCACCATTCCGTTCCGTTCATATGGTTGACCTTATTAAAGAACATACTGGTATCGATTTCTTTAAACCCATGACATTTGAAGAAGCAAAAGCGTTAGCAGATCAACATAACATTCATCTAGAAAAACACGAAAATGCGGTTGGATATGTCATCAATAAGTTCTTTGAAACTTTTTGTGAAAAGAAATTGGTTCAACCAACGTTTGTGACGGGTCACCCTCTTGAAATAAGTCCTCTCGCTAAAAAAAGTAAAGACTCGCGTTTTACAGAACGTTTTGAACTCTTTATTGATGGATCTGAGTATGCAAACGCATTCACAGAATTGAATAACCCACTTGACCAAGAAGAACGTTTCCAAGCCCAACTTGCTGCAAAAGCCCGTGGTGACAAAGAAGCATCTGAAAACGACGTCGATTTCCTTGAAGCACTGCAGTTTGGTATGCCTCCCGCCGGTGGTATTGGCATTGGTATCGATCGACTAGTGATGCTACTTACGAATCAAAGTTCGATACGTGAAGTGATTCTTTTCCCTACCTTAAAAACAAAATAACCAAACCAACTTAATCCCCTCTATTCATAAATATGGAGACGATGAAAAAGCATTTTTTCTTTACATCAAAGAGGGTGTCCCTTATACTCTTTACGTATAGCGTGAAGGCTATTCAAATACTCTCTGCTTCCAGTGAATGGGAGCCAGAATGTCCAGAGGGAGGTGCTTTATGAAAAAGTACGAAATCATGTACATCGTGCGTGATGGCTTAGACGAAGAAACCCGTAAAGCTGAAGTGGCTAAAGTCCACGAAGTTTTAACGTCCAATGGTGCCACAATCACCAACGTGAACGAATGGGGATCTCGTGACCTTGCTTATGAAATTAAAGAGCAACGTAAAGGCTATTACGTCGTTGTCAAAGCAACTGCATCAGCGGAAGCGGTCAAAGAATTTGATCGTCTTGCAAAGATTAACAATGCTTTATTACGTCATTTAATCATCGTTGATCCTGAACAATAAGGAAGGTTTAACCTATGATTAATCGGGCTGTTATCGTTGGTCGTTTAACTAAAAATCCAGAATTAAGAAAATCTGCTGCAGGCAATAGCTTTGCTTCCTTCACGGTTGCTATTGATAACCGCACAAAACCTGGCGAACCTAAAACTGCTTCATTTATCAACTGCATTACCTTTGGTAATACTGCAGATAATTTAGCAAAGTATACTCGCAAAGGAAGCTTAATTGGTGTCGAAGGTAGACTACAACAACGAAATTATGAAACCAAAGATGGTCGCAAAGGCACTGCCTTAGAAATCATCGCAGATACGGTTCAATTCTTAGACTCTAAAGGATCGGGAACAGGTGCAAACACTGAACCCAATCCAACCCCACAACTAGAAAAAGACGACAATAAAAACTTAGAAAGTATCGATATCGTCGACGACGATCTCCCCTTCTAAAGAAAGGAACTTCATCTATGGCATTTAAGAAAATGCGTCCAAAGAAGAAAGTTTGCTATTTCACTACCAATAACATCAAACACATTGATTATAAGGATGTGGAATTACTCAAACGCTTCATTACCCCAAACGGTAAAATCGCTCCTCGCCGCGTGACTGGCACTAATGCCCGGTACCAACGTGAATTAGCGGTCGCAATTAAGAACGCAAGATTCATGGCACTTATTCCATTCTTAATGGATTAAGGAAAAGTTTGTTGTAACCCAACAAAGCTGATTATTCTCTAAAACAGAAAACCAGCCAGCGTCTTACATGAATATATTAGGACCTTGTAACCCAAGGTCTTTTTATTTGTTTTCCCATAGTAGACCAAGGACAGTTCAACAAGCAGAACATACGATGACAACAACTGTTTGCACGTGAAGGCGTGAAGACTCTCCCTAGGAGAATAATGCTTCCCCTCATAGGTAAACATAGTGCATCGTGAGGATGCTAAGGACGATGCGGGAATTTGTTTTAAACAGGATGGGCGACTTCATGTGCAAATAAGTCCCGAAAGGGACTTTTTTATTTGAAATGTCGATGCTTCGTGCATCGATTTT
>JBMSKF010000001.1:0-113779 GCA_049419605.1 Bacilli bacterium | reverse complement strand
AAGCATGTCAAAGCATGCATATACCGCTTGTCCGACCGCTAAGACCAATGGAACAAAGTAACCTAAGCTTAAAGGCGAAATGATTCTTAGCATCCGAAGCGTGGAATGTGCACCTAGCTTTATGTCTGCAATAAAGAAAGGGGATTTTATATCTCATGAGATTTAGAGGTTCAGATTGGAAACGGTCGCGTCGTTTAGGATTCTCAACATTAGAAACAGGTAAGGAATTAGCCAAACGTCCTTATGGTCCTGGTCAACATGGTCAAGGCCGCAAAAAGAAGCCATCCGAATACGGTAAGCAACTTTTAGAAAAACAAAAGTTACGTTTTACCTATGGTGTTAATGAACGCCAATTCCGTCGTTTGTTTTTAATCGCTTTAAAGTCGAAAGAAGTTACTGGTACGCGCTTTATGCAAATTTTGGAATCACGGTTAGATAACCTTGTCTTCCGATTAGGTTTTGCCAAAACCCGTAAAGCAGCTCGTCAATTAGTAAACCATGGTCACATCACAGTTAATGGTTCTAAGATTGATATTCCAAGTTACCTTTGCGAAATTAATGATGTCATCGCGGTCACTGAAAAGAGCAAAAACTTAGTTGCAATCAAAGCCTCTCTTGCAAGTAATGCAGGAACGCTAGCCTATGTGACCGTTGATAAAGAAAAATTATCCGGTGTCTTTAGTCGTTTACCAGAAAGAAAAGAATTACCACAAGATATTAACGAAGCACAAATCGTTGAATACTATAACCGCTTGTTGTAATCCTCATATTCTTCATGCAAACAAAAAGCTTGGTGATCAACCAAGCTTTTTTTATATATGCTTTATAACTCAATTAAGACGTAGAGTTTTTTTCCGCGTCTAGTGACAAAATATTTACCAAATAGGGCATGGTCTTTTTTCATCGTGTAAGTTAATTGGTTCATCACTTCGCCATTAATACTAATGGATTGACCTTGGATGAACTCACGAGCTTCACGTTTACTGGAGGCAAGATTGGTTTGAATCAGGGCATCTTCCAAAAGAATCCCTTCAGATAGTTTCACTTTTAAACCACCGAGTACGGCTAATAACTGAGATTCATTAAGCGATTTAAATTGTCCAGTAAAGAGTACTTCAGACATCATCTTAGCCTCTTGAACTGCATTTGCTCCATGGAGAATCGAAACAACCGACTCGGCTAATTGTTTTTGGGCAATGCGTTGTCCCAAAGCGGCTTGATGATCCTTTTCAATTTGCGAAATGGTCGCTAAATCTAAAAACGAGAATACTTTTAAATAAGCGATCGCATCTGCATCTGAAACATTATAAAAATATTGATAAATGGCATAAGGTGAAGTGAGTTTAGCATCTAAAAATAATGCGCCATCTTCTGATTTTCCAAATTTTTTGCCGTCGCTTCTAGTAATCAATGGGGTTGTAAATACACCTGCTTTGGTTTCATGACCCCCTATTTTTCGAATCAATTCTAATCCACTTGTTAAGTTTCCCCACTGATCAGAACCACCAAACTGTAATTGACATTGATGTTGTTGATACAAATGTAGAAAGTCAATGGATTGCAACATCATATATGAAAATTCTGTATAAGATAAACCAGCGTCTAATCGATTGGCAACAACATCTTTTGCAAGCATGTAGTTAATAGGAAAGTATTTTCCATAATCTCTTAGATAATCAATCATGGATAGTTTGCCCAACCAATCAACATTATTGACAACAATCCCTTTTGAAGGATCAGAAAAATCTAAATATCGTTCAAGTTGTTTTTTAATCGCTTGGGTGTTGGTTTCAATTGCCTCAGCATTCAATAAGTTTCTTTCTTTACTTTTGCCTGAAGGATCCCCAATCATGCCTGTTGCACCACCGACGACTGCAATAATCCGATGACCAGCACGTTGTAATCTCATCAGAATTGAAATCTGTACGAAATTACCAAGATGCATGGAAATAGCTGAAGGATCAAATCCACAGTAAATGGTTGTTGGCGTATTTAATAACTGACTGACTTCTTCTACATTAGAAACATCTTTAATGAGACCACGTTGTTGTAATTCTAAGAATATATTCATAATTAAAGTAGGGTACTCGCACGTTTGACAAACGTCGATTCAAACTCCAGATTCTTCTCTTTTTGTTCATCCGTCAATAATCCAGATAACATGGTAACCGCCTTTGAACCAACTTCCTTAAGGTCAATATGAAGACTTGAAAGTTGTGGACGGATGATGGAGACGTATTTAGTACCAATAATCGATAAGACTTCAACATCTTGAGGCACTCTAAGTCCGGAATCAATCGCAGCATTAATCACGGCAGCTGCTAATGAATCCCGATACGCTAAAAAATAACCTGATTTCGTTGATTTAAAGATTTCCATAAAATCGGCATAGGTTTGGCGGTAGGAGTCCTCAATAGAAAATACACCATAATTTTTTCCTGCTTTGATGTGAGCGTCAATAAATGATTTTTCAATTCTTTCTAGTAATCTACCTGAATGGTGAAGGTGTAAGAAATACATCTTCTTATTCCCTTTTTTAAAGTATTGTTGAATGACTTCTTTAATTTTTTTCTCATAATCAAAATTGATCGATGCTAATCGGTCACCCTTGACTAAGTTATTAATGACAACGAGGGGAATTTTATAACTTGCAAGTTTATTAATGTCTTCATTGTCTAACTCATCATCAAATATAATCGCTCCATCGACGTGAGAGGTAATGACCTTTTCAACAACTTGAAGGGCATCTTCTTTCGATTTATTCGTGACAAATAAGGTGAGTTGATAGCCTCTTAGTTTTGCTTCATCGGTCATCCCGTTTAACATGTTGGCAATATAAACGTAATTCGCACTTGGAATCACAATCCCAATATTCGTGGTCTTATTTGTTGCCAAAGCTTGCGCAAGTCTAGAAGGTTTGTATCCTAATCTCGCAATTGTTTCTTCTACTTTTTTTCTGGTTTTTTCTGTGACATTTGAGTTGTTATTAATCACGCGAGAAACGGTTGCAAGTGACACACCACTGGCAACTGCAACTTCATAAATCGTGACGCGATCTTTCATATTGTTCATAATGATGAACCCCCTATAATGAAAACAGTTTCATTATAAATGAAAATTTACATTTTCACAATGAAAATGCTGTAATTTTTTTACATTATTTCGATGAATATGGCACTGCTTTTAAACGTTCACTAGGGATTAAACCACGACCAACTTTGGCTTGTGGCTTACCATTTAACATCACCAAATCGCCTGTAAAATTAGTTCTTAAGGTGACTAAATACAAACCAACACCATATAAGTCAACGGGGGCTTTTTCTTTTTCAAACCAAGCAATTTTTTCAGGATTAAATCCAGAAGAGACGATGATTTGGACATGTTGGAATCCCTCTTCATTTAAAGCTTTTCTTAATGCATGAATTAACCAAGGATTGACGCCGTGAGGGTCGCCATGTTGCAAAGTATTATTTTCAAAATAGCGATCAATCAGACTACTCGATGTATCAACTCTTACAGCTTTTAAACGATCCTTGAATCTTCTTGCTACTTTTAAACTATCGGTAATGACATCATTATTGTAATCGACTAAAGCTGTTATTTTTTCTAGAGGAAATTGTTCACCATAATATTCACAAGCTTTCACAATGTCACCTTGACACATTTGAATTAATGCGTGTGGCATGGTCCCCATTCCTTTACCACCCCACCAGGCTGCTTGAGCGTCTGTACTAACGCGATCAATGCCCATGATAAAAGAAGCATAACCGTCTCCACTTTGAGTGTGATAATCATCTTGGCGATCTGCCATCGAAAAGACAGGTTTACCATTAGCGGCGTTTAAAACCTCTTTCGTATTGGTAGCAACGGATGATCGACGCGAAAGTATTCCATCAATGGTGGATTCTAAAAAACCAAAATCTTCATAGGCACCCGTAATACGTAGAACAGGTTCTTTTGTTTGTACGACTTCACCATCTTCTAAGGCTTCAATCTTGAGATTTTCTGGGTGATGGGCAAAGGTATGAATGAGTGCGATAGCCTCATCCAATCCACAAATAATAAGATTGGGTTGCCATTGAAAAAATTGCATTGTGACGATTTGCTTTGGCATAAAACGTTCAATAATGGATCGGGTTTTTAAAAAATAATTTGCAGTATAAAAACCTTGGCGAATGGATTCAGGAAATTGAAAAGTACGATTGGTTAAACGCGAAATTTTTTTGGATTTTTTTAAATCAATTTCATTGAGCATAAAAGTCCTTTCCTATGGGAGTGTTATCTGGAAGTATGGTCACGCCAACTTGTGTTTCCGGAAAAATACCAAGCGTTTTTTGAGAGCAAAACATACCCTGAGATTTTTCTTTCATCATGAGGCCTTCTTCAATGATTTGACCGTCCAATAACATTGCACCTGGACGAGCTACTACGATGCGATTGGAAACTTTTACTTTGGTTGAATTGGTAATCACTTGTATCGAGGTAGATTCGAGATTCACTTTACATGTCCATAATGAATCAGCATCGGGATGGGATTCAATGTGGGTGATTTCCCCGGTGACAAATCCTGAATGAAATGGAGGTAAAACCACGTTCACATCGTGCTTCAGTAAGAATTGGTTTAAGGCATCCATTTCTAACTGAGTAAAATGTCGAATGATGCCTTGTTTCAGATTGGGAAATAACGTCAATGGTGATAATAAGTTGATACCAATGAGTTGATCTTGATGATAAATCATGACAATTGAATGTTTTTTAAGATGATGAGTAGGTTGTAAAAAAGGTTGAATGTAGATGTTAAGTTGGTCCCCTAACGTAAGAGGTTGATAAACATAATTAACCATGGTGATCATCTCTAGCAAGTTGGTGAATCGTATCGGTATTTAAATATTTCAGCATTTCAATTAATGTTAATTTACTCGCTTCGAAATCACGGGTATCTAAAATGGTTTGTGATGCATGAATACTTCTTGCAACAATGCAATGCGTTAACGTCATGATACCTGATAAATTTTTGTGGACCGCCCCTGCATCCGTTCCACCTGGTGATGAATAAAATTGATATGGTACTTTCGCTGCCTTGGCCATTTGTTCTTGCCATGCTAATAAAGTAGGTCTAGCAATCATAGAGGCATCGATGTAACGTAACAAAAGTCCGCCACCTAATTGTCCTTGTTCATTTGCATCGCCACTTGAATCACGAGCAGGTGAACAGTCTAAAACAATCGCTAAATCAGGTGCAATCATCGTTGAACTTGTGGTTGCCCCTCTTAAACCGACTTCTTCTTGAACAGATGCGCCAACGTATAAATCATAGGGTAAAGTAATGTTTTTAAATTCATTTAAAATTGC
The DNA here is from genome assembly GCA_049419605.1 of Bacilli bacterium. Taxonomy (GTDB): domain Bacteria; phylum Bacillota_I; class Bacilli_A; order RFN20; family CAG-826; genus UBA970. The sequence goes on along the minus strand of JBMSKF010000001.1, from coordinate 108,427 downwards.
TAGGCCCATGACAAGGCTGTATCGATTATCAAATGCCTTGCCGAGAATTCTTGTTCCACCATGGAGTTGGGAAAAACTCGAGGCATACGTGACCATATCCCCTGGTTTGATGCCTAATTTAATTGCTTCGTCTTTACTCGTGAATCCAAAATCGACAAAAACACTTTCAACCGTGGGTATTCCTTGTTGGACATTTTTCAATAAATGAGGAGGGGTTGTATCAATGGCACCTAAAAAAACTTTTCCTTCTCTCGTCGTTAAATGCATGCGTTGAGAAGTCAATGTGAGTGGATTGATTCCGCCTATTGGAATAATTTTAATCATTCCGTTTGCTTGAATATGACTGACCATAAAGCCAACTTCATCCATATGGCCAAGTATTAAAACTTTTTTAGGGTTTGGGGATTGACTTTTTTTGACCGCAAAAACACTACCTAAATGATCAGTCTGAGTTTGAAATCCTAACGCCTGATAGGTTTGAAGTAAAAATGAAGCAACTTGATTTTCCTGACCAGAAATTGCATTTAATTCAGACAATATTTTAAAGTGATTTAAATCAAATGAATTAAGCATGGTTACTCCTTTTTCGCAATAAAACGATAAATTGGTTGTGAAGCTTCACGAAAAAACTGTTCGTATTCAGTCATAACATCTGTTGATTCAACGATTGAATATGGTTGCTGAATCTGAGTTATATTATAAGACATTTGCTTAAGATTCCCTATGGAAAATAAAAACAAATCCAAGTTATCTGTTTTTAAAACAATGGTTCCTTTCGGTTTTAATATTCGGGTGATTTTTTCTAGATTTCCCATCGCAGTAAGTCGACGTTTATGATGTCTTAACTTTGGCCATGGATCAGAAAAATTTAAATAAATCGTATCAAAAAAAGCATCTGGAATTTGAAAGGATGCTTTCGCAAAATCACCCAAAATGAGTTTTACATTGTTGGGTTTAAATTGCAGAATTTTTTTTAATGCAAAAGCGATAACGGTAGTCACTCTTTCAATACCATAGTAGAAAGTGTGTTGGTCTAATAAAGATTTACCAGCAATAAAATCTCCTTTACCTGTCCCGATTTCCAAAGCATAGGTTTGAAAACCAATTTTTGCTTGAATTGAATCTTGATCGGTTTGAACAAATTCAGGATGTTCGGCAATTAAAGGTTTAGCCCAAGGCTTACTTTTTAAGCGCATGAAGTTGGCCTAAATCATACACAGCACGAGCATAAATACTCATCGAATTGGTATAATCTTCAAGGTCAATTTTCTCATCATTTTCGTGAATAAAATCTTCCTTATTCGGGAATTTACTTCCAAATGCAACCGTATTTTTTGCTTCTTTTGCATACGTTCCACCACCGATGGTAATCATCGGTGTGACGCGATCGCCAGTTTCTTGTTGATACGCATTGAGCAAGGTTTGAATCATCATATCTTTTGGATCAAAGACAAGCATTGGCGAAGTTGATAGAGTTCTGAATTGTAAAGGGGAAGGCGTAATATTTTTCATCCGTTTTTCAACATTTTCATATTGAACTGATTCTGGATAACGGAAGTTTGCAATTAATGAAAATTGATGGCCATCATAATGAATTAATCCTATATTATTTGTTGTTTCTTTAAGTAATGGTGCCTTCGCATCGATACCCAAATTGATTCCATGATAATCTTCATATTGTTTTGCAATTGTATTTAAAGGTTCTTGAGGATAAGCCTTCGCTAAGAAATTTAAGAGCGCGGTTCCTGCATTTTTACCTAATTGAGGCAACGAGCCATGCGCAGCTTTTCCAAAAAAAGTGATGGTGGCTTTTCCGCCGTTAACTTTCATTTCATGAGGAAAGCCAAATTGGTTTAATGCGCGTTCTAATGAAAACAAATGATCGACAACTGCTACAGCTTTATCGATCACAGAATTGGCAACAATGCCTGCCTGAATGGAATGAATGCCTCTTAAATGAACATGACCACTAATTTCAAAATTACTAATACCTTTTTCCCCATAAATTAATGGGAAATTACCATCCGGAGTAAATCCTGCTAATGCATAGGGTTTCTTTAATTGATGAAAGTAATATTTTAAGCAGCCACTGCCCTTTTCTTCATTCCCTCCAATGACTAACTTCACTTGAAAACCTTGAATAAGATTTTGATCTTTTAACATTTTTATCGCGTAATAAGAGGCAAGCGCTGGGCCTTTATCATCACTGGTTCCACGACCATACATTCGCGCATTTTCAATAACACCACCAAATGGAGGATGTTTCCATCCTTCCGCAACTGGTACAACATCACAATGGGCATAAACGGCAATTTGAGGTCCAGTCCCAAAAGTAATTTCTGTGACATGACCATCACAATAATCTACTTGAAATCCATCTTTTTCTGCTAACTTTCCTATAAATTGTAAAGCTTGGTAAACGGTTTCGCCGTACGGTTTACCTTTAGAAATCGTACGATCATCGTGGATAGAGGGAATTTGAATCCACCGTTGCAATTGCTGAATTGCCTCTTGTTGATAAGCCTTTAAAAATTGAGAAAATTGTGATGCCATGTTTGCATCCTCCTATTCTTTATTTAAAAAACGACGAACCTGACGACTATTCATCAAACTAAAGTATAAAACCGGAATCACAAATGCAGCAAGTATTGCTTCAAAAAATCCATTCAGACTTAAGATGAACCAAATTAAATTAAAAAGATTACCAAAGCTATCAATGAATGCCGCACTTTCAAATAACCAGAGCATCGTTAATACTAAGATCGTGTGGGCAACGGTTGCCAAAAAAGATCCAATACTGATTGCAAACCATTTTATGCGAGGGTTCAATTGCTTAGCGTAACTTAATATCAAGCCCGCCAAGAGACCAAAAATAATTCTTGGAAATATCGAAATCATCGGATTCAAAAAAAACAAGTCGGTTGGTAATGGGGCTGGATTGGTTAAGACCACAAACAAGGAGACTAAACCAAAAGTTAATCCAAATAAGGTAGAAGATTTGGTCGATAATAAAGTTGCGCCCAAAAGTACAGGAATATGAATCAAAGTGATGGATACACCAGCACCAATCGGTAAAAATCCAAGAAAAGGAATAAAACCCATTAATGCGATTAGGGCTATAAACATACTATGGATCGTGATAGCTCGAATTCGATATCTAGTATTTAATTGCATATATTTATTCCTTTCAATGACAAATGCGGATCATGGATAACCTTGAGATTAAAATGGGGAAGTAACCAATTTGCATAACCACCGGTAATAATAATGGGAACTTGTTTCAAGCCAAGGCTTTTTAAACCTTGCTGAATTAAACCTTCAATCATATGAATATGGCCAAATATAATGCCACTAGCCAAGGCATTGATAGTGGTTTTACCAAATACTTCTGTAGGTTTTACCATATGCATGGTTTTAATTAACGAGGCACTTTGGTTTAAGGCTTTGAAAGAGGTAAGGATACCCGGGGCGATTGAAACGCCTTCAAAACCATGGTCACGAATTGCCATCACTTTGGTTGCAGTCCCAACATCAATAATAATCGCATCTTTTTGATAATCATGATCGGTAGCAATCGCATCCATTAACAAATCAACACCGAGTTCCTCAGGTTTTTGAATTCTAATTTTAAAAGTTTTTGCATGAGAAATTGAAAGAAAGACTGGCTGGATATTCGTTAATTGTGCTAGGGCCTTCACAATTAAGTGGCGTAACTGCGGTTTTACCGAAGCGATTCGAATGGCCTTAATCTCATACTTTTGAAAGATGTTATCGAACCAGTTCTGATAAGTTTTAATTGTCGGAATCGAAGGATGGTCAAGGTAAGAATTTAACACTAATTGTCCTTGATCAAAAACACCAAGTTTTACAGATGTATTCCCTAAATCAATCGCTAATAACATAGTGTTATCCTACAACAAAATTCATCATTTTGCCCTTCACATAAATGACTTTCTTAATCGATTTACCTTGAAGATGTTTGATCACATTTTCATCTAATTTTGCTAAACGCTCAATCTCTTGATCTTGTATCTCAATTGGAAAAACCATGGTTGTTCTTAATTTTCCATTAACTGCAATCGGAAGTTCAAACGTTTCTTTTTGTAATTTAGATGCATCAAATTTGGGCCATGGATGATAGGCAAGGAAACCTTCACATTTTAAAATCTGCCAAAGTTCTTCTCCTAAGTGAGGAGCGACGCAACTCAACATTTGTACAAATCCTTTGAGATATGGGATAGGAATAGTTTTAGCTTTATATACATCATTAATAAAGATCATCATTTGAGAAATCGCAGTATTTAATTGTAAGGATTCAAAATCTTCACTGACTTTTTTGATTAGAAAATGGTAACTATAATCTAACTCACCGTCACTATTTTCAACCCAACGGTCGGTATATTCTTTTTCACTAAAAAGTCGATATACCCTATCTAAAAATCGTCTAGAACCTTCTAATCCTTGATTGGACCATGGTAAAGCAGCCTCCAAAGGACCCATAAACATTTCATATAAACGCAAAGTGTCCGCACCATATTGATCAATGATTTCATCTGGATTGACGACGTTCCCTCTTGATTTGGACATTTTTTCACCATTTTCGCCTAAAATCATGCCTTGATGAAAAAGTTTTTTAAAGGGTTCTTCTGTATGAACAACGCCAATATCAAAGAGAAATTTATGGTAAAAACGCGCATACAATAGGTGAAGCACAGCGTGTTCAGCACCCCCAATATATAAATCAACGGGCAACCAATGTTTGATGAGTTTGTCATCAGCAATTGCTTTGTCATTTTTTGGATCTAAATAACGAATATAATACCAGCAACTTCCTGCCCATTGGGGCATGGTATTCGTTTCTCTTACAAAGGCTTTTCCATCGATGACAACATCTAACCAATCAATCGCATTCGCTAATGGTGATTCACCTGTACCTGAAGGTTTAAAATCTTTTAAATCTGGTAATAATAACGGTAAATCATTGACCTTTAAAGGGATCACCGTACCATCTTTTTTACTTAATAATACTGGAATCGGTTCACCCCAATAACGTTGTCTAGAAAATAACCAATCCCGTAATTTATAGTTCGTTTTAAATTGGCCTTTGTTTAAAGAAATCAATTTTTCTGTAATGACCTTTTTGGCAGGTTCAATAAGTAAACCGTTAATCAATGGAGAATGAATATGCAAACCATCTTCAACCATTGCAGATTCTTGAACAGGACCTTCTAAAACAGCTCGGATCGGTAGCGCATATTTTTTTGCAAATTCAAAATCGCGTTGATCGTGAGCAGGTACAGCCATCACTGCTCCTGTACCATAACCATATAAAACATAATCAGCAGTCCAAATGGGTATCGCCTCACCATTAATTGGATTCACCGCATAAGCACCGGTAAAAACGCCAGTCTTGTCTTTGTTTAATTCTGTTCGATCTAAATCAGATTTATTGGCAGCTGCTTGAATGTAGCCTTCAACAGCCTGCATTTGTGACGGTAACGTGATGCGCTTTAATAAAGGGTGTTCTGGCGCTAGTACTACATAGGTTGCCCCGTAAAGTGTATCGGCCCGAGTCGTATAAACTTTAAAAGATTCATGAACACCCTTCACATCAAAAATAATTTCAGTACCAGTAGATTTTCCAATCCAATTTTTTTGCATGTCTCTGGTTGAATTTGGCCAATCTAACTGATCTAATCCTGAAAGCAATTTCTCAGCATAAGCAGTAATTTTCAAAACCCATTGCCGCATCATCCTTCTTTCAACTGGAAATCCACCTACTTCAGATTTTCCATCTACAACTTCTTCATTGGCAAGAACAGTTCCTAATGCAGGACAAAAATTGACAGGCTTTTCATCAATGTAGGCTAAACCATTTTCTAGTAATTTAATAAAAATCCATTGTGTCCATTGATAATATTGGGGATCGGTGGTTGCAATTTCTTTTGACCAATCATAACTAAAACCTAATGATTTAATTTGTTTTTTAATATTCGCAATATTTTTTTCAGTAAAACCCATTGGATGGTTGTTGGTTTTTAATGCATATTGTTCTGCTGGTAAACCAAAAGCATCCCAGCCCATTGGATGTAAGACGTTATACCCCTGCATACGTTTCATTCTTGCAACGATATCTGTGGCAGTGTAACCTTCAGGATGACCTACATGTAAGCCTTGAGCCGAAGGATATGGGAACATGTCTAAAATATAGTATTTTGGTTTGGAAAAATCATAAACATTCGTGTAAAAAACGTTTTGATTATCCCAAAATTCTTGCCACTTTGGTTCAATAGTCTTATGATCAAATCCCATAATTTCCTCCTAAAAAAACAAAAACGCCCTGGAAAGGACGCGAACGCGTGGTACCACCTTACTTTGCATATGTTTTTATGCACGCTTGATAACCTTAACGGAGTTAACGAAGATTGTATTGATAGGTGAGAAGAAAGCAATGCTTTCGATAGTCTATCCAATCTTAGTAACATTTTACCATATTTAAGGTAAAAATCGTTGCAAATTAACTATACCAATGATAAGATTAGCACGTTGTCTGGAGGATAGAATTTATGGCAAGAGTATGCAAAGTTTCAGGTCGTGGTCCAATGAGCGGTAATGCTCGTTCACATAGTTTACGCGCAACACGTAGAACATGGAATTTAAACTTACAAAAGTATCAAATTACCGAAAACGGCATCACCAAGACTGTAAAAATGTCAGCCCGTGCTTATCGAACCTTGATGAAAAATCAAGCTACGCGATAACCCAAGCAATCTGGGTAAAGATTACCCACAATATTACATTTGCTAACAATAACCACTGCGTATAGGCCATCACAAAGAAAGTTGGTCGACGATACAGTGGTTTTTCATTTGAAGATGTATTCACTTTTTCCAAAATTGCCCAATGTTTCAAAGAAGGATTCAGGATCAGCAAAATTACAACAATACCTTGTATCAACGTTATCCAAGATAAAAATGAATGAAATTGTGCGTAAGGTGAAGTGAAGGTGATATAGCTTGCAAGAAATAAAACTGCCATGTAGCTAACTAAATATAAAGTTACCATCATCAAATAGATTTCAATTTGCTTAGGATGAATAATCAATACGCTCACAGATGAAAAAAGAAAGATCACCATGAGGAACAATAAAAGGTATGAGATGGGTAAACCTGGAAACACAAACATCGTTTCCCAATATGCAAATAAACTAACGATAAAGAAAAAAAATAATACTTTTTGAGACGAGAATAATTGACCATGAAGCGATTCCTTTTCATTGAGTTCGTAAGGTAAATGATGATGAAATAAGTAATTGGTTTTATGGATTTTCTTAAACTGTGTTAAACCAAAAAATAAATATCCAAAAATGGAGATTAAAATAAGAAACCAAAACATCCACACTAATGCATCATTCATGCTTTAATGCTTGAATTGCTTTGTTTAGATTGTTTTGTTTGAACAAATAACTCCCTACCACTAATATATCTACCCCAGCATCGATACATAATTTTGATGTTTCTAAATTGATACCACCATCTACTTCAATAAGGGTATTTGATTTTTTTTCATCTATATGAGTGCGAAGCCAACTAATTTTTGCAAGCGCAGAAGGTAAAAAAGGTTGCCCGCCAAAACCTGGTTCCACGGACATGACAAGGATTAAATCCACAAGTTCAAGGAAAGGTTTTAATACTTCAACTTTAGTTTTTGGTTTGATGCTAATACCCGCTTTAACGCCTAGTCGATGTAATTGGTTGATCCAACGTTTGATGGTAGCGACATTAGGTGCAGTCTCAAAATGAAAGGTAATAATGCTGGCACCTGCTTTAGCAAAAGCTTCAAAATAATCTGCCGGATTACTAATCATCAAATGAACATCATGGACGATTGAATATTTAGATGTAATCGCAGAAACAATTGGTAAACCAAAGGAAATGTTCGGTACAAAATGCCCATCCATAACATCGTAATGAAGATAGTCTGCTTTTGCTGATATCAATGCTTTGACATCTGCTTCTAAATGTAAAAAATCACTTGCAAGTAAGGAAGGGGCAATCAAAATTTTTTTCATCAATTAGTACTCCTTTTGTGTTGGTAATGCGATTAACATCTTTAGGTAATCTTGATAGATCTCTAAAGGAATTTTACCATTTTTTACTTGTTGAAGAATCTGACAGTCTGGTTCATGTTGGTGGGTGCAATTAAAAAATTTGCACTTTGAAAATTGATGCTCAAAACCAGGAAAGACTTTGGCGAGATCTTGTTGTAACATCGGTAATTCTAATGAAGAAAATCCAGGAGTGTCTGCTATTAAACCCCCTAAAAAGGGTAATAATACGACTTCTTTAGTTTGATGTTTACCTCTACCAAGGGCATCTGAATAGGAACCAATTTGTCTAGAAAACAATGGATTTAATGTATTGATTATTGTGGATTTTCCTACTCCTGTTTGACCAGCAAAGGCAATTACTTTTTTCGGACTTATTAAGCTTAATAATGCTTGGGTATCAGGTTGGTTTTTATCAAAATATATCACGCGAAAACCATGATGTTTTAAATAGGTTATATCCTGATGAATGTCTTCAAGATTACCTTCATCAATTTTCGTAATTATATTTGTAATATTTAAATTATAGAACCTTCCAAAACTAATAAATTTAGCCAATAAAAAAAATGAATATTGTGGTTCAACTAAACTTGTGACAATGATTAAGTCAGTTAGATTACTGACTCTTGGACGTTTAATGAAAGTTTGTCGAGGATGAATTTGGGTAATCATGCTTAATGATTCATCAAATTCAACATGGTCTCCTACAACTGGTTTTAAAGGTAATTTATCTGTCTTTCGAAGATGACATGAAAAGATTTGTTCCTGAGCGTAGACAACATATTTTCCAAAGTCTAAATTAAGAATCGTCCCGGTCATACTTCATCTACTTTTAATCCTAATAATTTAGCCCAGAAGGATTGTTTTGGTGTAATTAATTTTGGATGATCAAGACATTCTTTAATATCACGCTGTAATTCTAAAACCGAACGATATCGATCGTTTGGATTTTTTCGACATGCTTTAAAAATGATTTTTTCAATTACACGTGGCGTTGAAGGAATCCATTGTCTTGGTGAGGGCAATTTTTCTTTAATATGACGCATGGCAACCGTAATTTGATTATTACCTTCAAAAGGAACTTTACCGGTAATGAGTTCAAAGAAAGTAATACCTAATGAATAGATATCACTTTTAAATGTAGGCGATTGTCCATTGGTGACTTCTGGAGGTAAGTAATGGACAGATCCGATAATGACTTCACTTTTGGTGACCCGTCGCGAATTTTCAAAAAAAGCAATTCCAAAATCGCCAAGTTTGATGGTTTCATCTGGTGTTAAAAATACATTGTCAGGTTTAATATCGCGATGAATCACCAATGAATTGTGAGCAAATGCAACCGCATCACAAAGTTGATACATGATTTCACAGGCTTGCTTAAAACCAAATCGTTTTTGTTCATCTAACATGCCCTTTAGCGTTTTACCTTTGATAAGCTCTGATGCCATATAAGGTAAATTGTGGTGATAACCAATATTGATGACGCGAACAATATTGGGATGATTGAGAGATGCTGAGGCTCTAGCCTCACGTTCAAACCGAGTGACATTGTCCTTAGACTTAATGGCATTTTCTTTGATGATTTTTAAAGCAATTTCTTTACCAGTAATTAAATCCTCGGCATGATAAACATAAGCAAAACCACCTTCACCTAGTTCTTTAATGATGCGATAACGTTCATCAATGATGTCGTTTTCTTGTATCATCTTTCTGCTTCCCAAATGGCAACGGCAATGTTGTCATTACCGCCATTTGCATTGGCGAGGTTAATCAAAGAATCGACTTTTTGTTGGGGGGTATCCTTAGAGCGAATAATACTTGATAATTCACCATCCGTTAGATTGTTATAAAGGCCATCACTGCAAACTAAAATGGTTTGGCCATGATATGGCACAATTTTGACGTCATAGGAAACAGAAGTGTTGAGCCCGAGGGCATTCAGTAAGACATGACGTTGGGGGTGATTTGCTTTTTGCTCCTCGGTGATTTTGCCTTGACGATATAAATATTCAACATAGGTTTGGTCTTCAGTCGCTTGCGACAATTGACCCTCTTCAAATAAATACACTCTTGAATCGCCAATATTAAGTATGATTAAGTCTTTGTTCACAATGAGTGCAATCACTAATGTGGTGCCCATTTCTTTTAAAGAAGAACTTTTTTGAGCTTCTTGATAAATAGCCCGATTGGCTTGAACGACTTGTTGCCGCAACCAAAGCGTAGCAGTTTTAGATGTTAGCAAGCCAAAGGTGTTTTTAAAACCTTTAATTAAAGATTGCATCGCAAGTCGACTTGCAAGATCGCCTCGAGCATGACCGCCCATACCATCCGCGACACCAAGTAATACGTCATGATGACGATTTACCATCGCCACCACTTGATCTTCATTGGTGGTCCTTACTTTGCCAATGTCTGTTTTAAATGCAAAACTACCGCGCTTCTTCATGCTTATGTTTAGCCCTCAATTGCCCACATGCAGCTTCGATATCATGACCAAATTCTTTGCGAACCGTTGCATTGATTCCAAGTTCAATTAATTTTGACATAAAGGCATTCACGGCTTGCGGATGTGGACGGCGATATTCATTTTCCATGACCGCGTTATATGGAATTAAATTAACATAACAGAAGATATCTTTAATTAATTCTGCGAGTTGAATTGCGTGTTCTATTTGATCATTAATACCTTCAATTAAAATGTATTCAAAGGTAATGCGGCGTCCAGAATTACTTTGATAATCCTTAATCGCAGGCATGAGTTTTTCTAGAGGAAATGCTTGATTGATTTTCATCAAACGAGTCCGTATTTCATTCGTAGGTGCGTGGAGAGAAACCGCTAGATTGATTTGTAATGGTTCGTGACCATACTGTTTAATTTTTTCCGGAAATCCTGATGTCGACACTGTAATATGACGAGCACCTATCGCAAGTGCTTTATTATGATTTGCAATCCGAATAAAGTTCATCACATGATCATAATTATCAAAAGGTTCACCTGTGCCCATCGCTACGATGTGACTGACTCTCTCTTTACGACCTTCCGCATCCAGTAAATCATTCATCACGACGATTTGTGAGATCATTTCTCCAGCTGTTAAATTTCTTTGGCGTTTTAATAAACCCGAAGCACAAAATGAACAACCGATATTGCATCCAACTTGGGTTGTGACACAAATGACATTGCCATAGTTATATCGCATAAGGACAGCTTCAATTAAAAAACCATCCTCTAGTTTTAAGAGTAATTTAACAGTTCGATCTAGTGAGTCACGACGTACATGGATGGATGGAAGTTGGAAATGAAAATGCTTTTCAAGAGCTTGTCTTAATTCAAGACTTAAATTCGTCATCGCTTGAAAACTTCGAACCTTCTTTTGATAAATCCAATCGTAAATCACACTACCATAAAAGGCTTTTTGACCCCATGATTCAAGGGTATTTTCTAACTGAAATAAAGTTTGACCAAAGATACTTTCCATCTTTATTTTTGCTTTCTCATTGCAGCGACATACAATGCTGTATTTAATTTATCAAACGGGAAATATTGAAATTCTTGAATTAACTTGAACGCTGGGTGTGAAGTTAAAAATTCTGATATAAGATACTTGCCTTCTTTATGGTTTAACGTATTTACACCATAAAAAAGTAAACCTCCATCCTCAACGAATTGACTAGATTCATGTAACGCGGATTGTTGATTCTTGATTAATTGATCAAGTTCTTCTTGTTGAAACTGAAAGAAAAAATCTGGAAGAGATCGTATTAAATCAAACTTAGAACATTGGGGAACCACCATGACCACATCTTGCTGTTTCGGTAAGTGCGTAATTAAACCTTTAGGTTCGGATTCGTATAAAGAAATGTTTTGGAGTTGAAAAGCTTGTAATGATTTTTGCATTGCTAATTTTCTTTCAACTGAATTAGTGACCACATTAATCTTAATTTGCTGATTTGTATAAATGGGTAACTCTAAATAAAGCGCTTGTGGTCTTGTTTCTACAATCAACATTTCCCCTTTGACATTATCAAAACTAAATTGTTTAACAATGTCCGTGACGGCGAGACGTTGTTGAAAAATTAAATTATGGATGTACGCAGGATGGTTTTTTAAAGGTTCTTTTGCTTGATAAATGACGGTATCTTCAGTTGGGCTAACAATCAGTTCTGGATAAGTAGCAACCAATTTTTCTGTAGTTGTCTTTAAAGTGTTCACACGGCAGGCTTGTAAAACTGGTTTATTGTTAGTGGATAAAATTTTAAGCGTTAATGCAAAACCAAAATGTTTAATCCACATCTGCACTAACCAATCAGGAGTATTGAATTTTATACCTAAATAACTTACAGAATTTTCCTTAATCGAGGGGTCAATGAGATTACGACCAGGTGCTGCTAAGTCAGTAATGTTTGCGATGATTGGATCCGCAATACCTTTTTCTTTGAGAAATTGATTTAAAAACGAAATAGTTGTTTCATAGGGTATTCTTTTAACAAAAACATTGTTACCGATTGCAGCTTGTACAACATAACGATCTAACGTTTGGAGTTGTGTCAGAAAACGTTCAATTACATGTTCTAACAAACGATGATGATGTAATTCACAACTCGTAAGAGACCTAATCAAACCTTGTGAAATAGATTTTGGAGCAGTCGAAAGCCCTGCCTTTAAAGCATCCGAGAATGGCACTTTCTCAAGGATTATTTTTTGGAGGATTTGACTAACTAAAATATATTCAATCATGGGGATTTCTTAAAATTTATTTATGCAACTTTTTTCTTCTTTGTTTTCAAAGTTGCTTCTGAGTTGTCAAGATTTTCTAGGTCTGATTCTTTTCCGGCAAAAATATTGCCATGGTAAATTTCAGCATCATCACCAACTTCTTGCTCTTCATGTTTATCAATGGTGACCTGATTGCTTTCACTTACAAAGAGAGGATAGTCTTTTTGAATATGCGAATAAGTGTGTTCGGGTTTTTGAAGAATAAATTCAAAATGAAGATGAATCGTGTGTTGTTGGAGGGCTTTCGTTAATAATGAACGTAAAGACTCTTGGTGAACCCATAGTAGTTCAGGCATGGTAATTTTGATACGAGTATGCCATGCATTTTGATCGACACCACCATGAAAGGTTAGTGTTTCATGAACAGAAAAAAATAAATCATTCTCATCAATTTTAGTTAAGTTAATGATTGGTTTTTGAAGTTCGAGGCTTAAGTTAGCCACGACGTATTTATCTAATCCAAAAATTTCGATGTGCATGCTTCTTCCTCGTCTATCATATTTTAATCTAAATTAGCAAAAAATGATATGAAAAGCTCACAGGTCATACGGATCTAGATTGAAAAGAATTTTTACTGTTTTTTTAGTTAGCAGCAAAGGATAAATAGTTTCTAAAAGTGGGTGAAGGATTTGATAATTCTTATACTTTAATAAAATTCTTCGACGATAAACGCCAGCAAAAAATTCCGGGTAGGGAACATTAGGTCCAATGACTTCAGCAATATTTTCCAATTGCGATTTTAAAGAAAGGTATAGTTCGAGGGCAACTTCATCTACTAACGCTTGATCCTTACTGGACAATTCAAATCTTGCTAAATATGTGTAAGGAGGGTATTGCCTTATTTTTCTTTCCTTCATTTCCCGTTCAAAAAAGTTAGCATAATCTTGCTTAGCTCCGAGTTGAATTGCATAGTGCTGGGGCATTGTGGTTTGAATAATTGCCTCACCAGGTTGATTTCCTCTTCCTGTTCTTCCAACTACTTGGGCAATCAGTTGAAATGTTCTTTCAGTTGCGCGGTAATGGGGAACGTGTAAGCCTAAATCCGCGAGGAGAACGCCTACTAATGTAACATTAGGAAAATCATGACCCTTTGCAACCATTTGTGTACCAACGAGAATGTCTATTTTCTTTTCTTGAAATTGTTTTAAAACTTGTGTCACATTCGATCTTACACCAGTCATATCCGTATCTAGTCTTGCGATGTTGGCATCAGGATATAATCGCTGTAATGAACTAACAACTTTTTCGGTACCGAATCCCTCTTTCATCAACTGATGACTTTGGCAAGAAGGACATTGATTGGGAATCGATTCTAAATGATCACAGTAATGGCATTTTAAGCTTTGAATGTCAGCATGAAAGGCTAATGGTACTTGACATGAAGGACAGATAAACCGATACTCACAATTTCTACAAACGATACTTTGAGCATATCCACGCCGATTCACTAATAAAATCACTTGTTCTTTTTGCGTTAAACGATGACTGATTTTGTCTAGTAGCGTTGTTGAAAAAATGCTATCAGATTTAGCCAAATTTTGAGTTTGATTCATATCAATAATATTTGTTAATGGTAACGATTGATCAAAGATTCTTTTTGATAAAATCAAGTGATGGTATAAACCTTTTTTAGCTCTTGCACGGGACTCTAACGATGGCGTAGCAGAACCCATGATCAAAATACATTGATGGTACTGCCGACGCCAAATTGCAATTTCACGAGCATGATAAGATGGCGACGTATCTTGTTTGTAAGTTTCAGAGTGTTCTTCATCCAAAACAATTAAACCAATCCTCTGCAATGGAGCAAAAACTGCAGATCTTGCACCAACAACCACAAGTGCTTCACCACGTAATATTCTTCGATACTCATCAAATTTTTCTGCAGGTGTTAAACCTGAATGAAGGATTGCTACTTTCTCTCCAAAACGTTGGTGGTAATAGCTCATCATAACGGGTGTTAATGCAATTTCAGGTACTATCATTAACACAGTTTTTCCCTGTTGAATGACCTGCTCTGACAACGTTAGATAAACTTCTGTTTTACCACTTCCTGTAACCCCTTCAAGCAGAAAGATTGGGTTAGTGCTTTGCTGGATTTGCTTTATAACTTGTTGTTGATCAGTTGATAAGTTAGGTTTTGATTCTACTTTTAATGGTTTAAATTCAAATCTTCTTTTTTCAACTTTTTCTAATTGCGCCAAACCTTGCCCGAGGAAAAACTTCTTGGCTGCTTTACTTTTAATATCGTGCGCTTTAACTTTATCTAAGTGTTTAACTGAATTCCACCAATTTCGTTGGATGGCATTGAATTGACTAACATCCGAATCTTTCTTAAAGATCAACCAATCCTCAAAAGCAACTTTTGGGCTTCTTAAACTTTGCTTACTAGGAAATAAAGAAGGCGGAAGCATTGCTTGAAGCAAACCAATTTTAGAAGCAAATTGTTCAACTGCTAGCGCATCCACTAATGAAAGAAGTTCAGTTGAAAGAATGGGTTTTTCATCTAATATTTCTGTCACCGGCAAAATTGGAAAAGGACTGGTTGATTGATAAGTTTGAAAATCTTCAATCTCCTGGACTTTGGTTAAATATCCAATTAAAGACTGTTGGCGAAAAGGAACCCGAACCCTTATACCTTTTTGCGGGATAAAATCACCTTGATAAACGTAAGTAAAAGGACGGTTAAGTTGTTGTAATTGATGTTCGATAAAGACCTCGAATAAATAGGTCTTCATGATTGCATCGCTAACATTCTTTCTTTAATGATATCAATGATTTGTTGACTTGCTTTTTCAACATCCTCATTCACCACCAAATATTGATAATCATGATGAAGATTCATTTCACGTTTAGCTTTTGCAAGACGTTCTTGAATTATAGTTTCTGTTTCAGTTTTTCTTTTTCGAATTCTTGCTTCTAAAGCTTCAAAAGAAGGTGGCATCAGGAAAATCGTGACCAATCCTGGACCTGTTGTTTTTGCCATCACTTGTTTTGCACCATTAATTTCAATTTCAAGCAAAACATTTTTTCCAGATTGCCTTAACTTTTGTATTTCTGCACTAGGCGTTCCATATCGATTGCCGACAAATTCTGCCCATTCTAATAATTGATCATTTTGAATAGCATGTTGAAACGTTTCTTGAGTGACAAAAAAGTAATCTTTACCATCTATTTCGCCAGGGCGAATAGAACGGGTTGTCATCGAAACCGAATAAACCAAGTTAAGTGTGGTATCCTGCATAATTCTTTTACGAATCGTACCCTTACCAACGCCAGAAGGACCACTTAAAATAATCAATAAACCTTGCTTCATAGTTTTAGAAATTATCTAATGAACAAGGGTAAAAGTCAATCAATCCTTGGCATATGCTATACTTTTTTTATGGTCCATTATCACGATACAATGGAGTCTATTTGGGGTTCACTAAAGCACCAAATAATTCAACATATTTTCAATATAAAACCCTATTATTGGATTATTACCTTTCGTGCAAAATCCCAAGGTATGTTAATTTTAAATTTTAAAAATGAGCATCCAACTTTTTCAATTAAACCAAAAATGGAGCATAAAGACCTATCAAATTTTATTGAAATTGGATTAAGTGAAAAATGTAAAGGTTTTCAAGTAATCGATGTTTCAATATCAAGCGATAATATTGTTTCGCTTTCTCTTCGTGAGGAAGGTCAAATGATGAATCTCATGATTCAATTGGCACCCTATGCACCTCGATTCCAATTGGAGCAAAACAAACATTTATTATTTGATTCAGTATTAGGCTGGCAATCAAAAAAATCGATTCAAAGAAAACATTCACAATTAGTAAAAGATGATTCACTTAACTTAGATGAGATGATTCGAAATAACTATTCCATTGAATATTTATTAATCATTAGAAAAACACTAGAAAAGAAATCAAGAAGACTAATCGCGTTAAACGAAGACTTAAAATCTCATCAACTAGCGCTTGGTTATAAATCGATTGCAGAAGCGATCCAAATTCAACCGAATAATCCCTGGAATCACTACCCTAATCCAAATGATTTACCCCCACCAAGAAAAACGTTCAAGGCAGATTATCAAGGTATCAGTGAATTATTTCACCTTTATAAAAGAGCAAAAAAAGGAATTGATGCTACGCAGCTTCAAATTGAGGAAAATCTCGTTTTCATGAACCAACTTGATACTTTTTCAAAGATGGAAATACCTTTAACATCATCGGATTTACTCAATTTAAAAACATTTTTAGAAAAGCATCATTTACTAAGTGGAACCCATTCTAAACCAACTGAAGTCCGTCATACATCACCTTATTTTGTTGAAGACAATAACATTCGTTTTTCATTTGGCAAAAATGCGAAACAAAATCATCATTTAACATTTTCGATTGCGAAAAAAAGTGACATTTTTATGCACATTGAAGGAAAGCCTGGTAGTCATCTGATTATTCATCATGCAACGTTTGATCATGATCTATTAATCAAAGGTGCTCAACTTGTTTTGGCTCTAGCCAAACAAATTTCAGGAACTGTCACTTACGCCAAGGTCGGATCTTTAAAGCAAACGTCTACCCTAGGTTTAGTTATCGTGAAAGATGCAAAAACTATCAAAGTCAACGCTGATCCTCTTATTTCAACAAAACTCCTTGAGAATGCGAAACGTTATTGATTAAGTTTTTTGTCTAAAAAATTCTCACCTTTCAAAATCTCTTTGGTCGCTAATCCGGGGAAATTTTGCTGTCTTAACACATCATATAAAACGAGAGCAACACAATTAGAGAGGTTTAAGCTTCTCGCCAAGATACTCATTGGAATCCGATATAAATGCTCTTGATTCGCTTTTAATATTTCGTCGGTAAGCCCACTTGATTCTGATCCAAATAAAAAGTAATGATCTTGAATAGGGTTACTTATGGGCATTTCTGTATAAATTTTATTACCATATCGAGTAATGCAATATAACGTGGGTTGATGATTAAGCTGCATAAATTTTTCAAATGACTCATAGTACACATATTGAAGATGCTCGCGATAATCTAAACCTGTCCTTTTAATCGTTTCATCATTCAACTTAAAAGGCAATGGACCAATAATATGAAGTTTGGCTTCAATTGCCATCACGGTCCGCATTATATTGCCAGTATTTTGGGGAATTTCAGGATGAAAAAGAACCACGTGGTTCATTGAATTCATTATCCTTCAAAATGTTCTTCGTATGATTTAATACTATTCTTAATGATTTCAATCGCCATTTCTTTTCCCTCAACTTGGGAAACAAATGTATCTTTACCCTCTAACATTTTATAAACTTGAAAAAAGTGACGCATTTCATTAAAGACATGATCGGGGATATCTTTTAAGTCCTTATATGAACTGAAGACAGGATCTGAAATAGATATGGCAATGATTTTTTCATCAACAGTGCCATTATCAATCATTTTAAAAACCCCAATTGGATAGCATTCAACAAGTGCCAATGGTTGAATGGATTCAGAACATAAAACAAGGACATCAAGGGGGTCTAAATCCCCAGCATAAGTTTTTGGAATAAAACCATAGTTTTGTGGATAATGGGTAGAAGTAAATAACACCCTATCTAAAATTAATGCGCCTGTTTCTTTATCAAGCTCATATTTGTTTTTTGAACCTTTAGAGATTTCAATACATGCTAAAAATTTTTCAGGATTAATTCTTTTTTTGGAGACATCGTGCCATAAATTCATTGTTTGTCCTCTTTTTATATTATAAACAGAAGTAACGTGTTTTTTTTCACTAATGCTATAATTTTAAAATGACCTTAAAAAAAATTCTTCAATTATCCATTATCTTTCTAGTCTCTTCATGCGGACCGAGTCAAGCCTCTATTGGAATTGCTGTTAACCCAAATTTACCCAATGTTTTACTTGAGAATGATTCCTTAGATGATTGGACTATACGTATCGATTTAGATGCATTGACCTTACTTTCAGAATCTGATGAATATTTCTTAGTGTATATCGGAAATCCAACTTGCAGTAGTTGCATTCGTTTTCAACCGCAATTAATGAAGTGGATTGATGAAACGAAAGCTAGCGTATACTACTTTGACACGCTTGAACACCTACACCACCTTTCTAACTTTCAAGTTCAGTTTCCCTCATACTTTCCTGAAGGATTTTCAACGCCAACCCTTTCCATTTTTTTAGGGGAAACCCGTATGCATCGAATTGGTGCCTCAGAAGCTTTTTTTTCTTATCCTCGTTTTGAAGCCTTGATGAAAACTTACATTTATATTATTCAATAAATGGTTGTATTTAATTTGATTCAATTTCCTAATAATGATTTATAATTTAATGTTTCCCATTAAATGGGAAAAGGAGTCAACCAAATGGCCTTTACATTAACTTATCTACAACAAGAAAAAGTGTATCAAGAAAAGATTGCACTCAAAAAGTTATTACCAGATCATCATGAGTATTTGTGTGCAAAAGTAAATCATCGAATTCGTGATTTAAATTATGAAGTTTACTTTGATGCAAATATTGAATTTTTAACCATCTATAATCAAGATGCTGTAAGAACGTATGAGACGACTTTAAGATACCTATTAGCAATGGCAGTTTATGAACTTAATCCAAATTATCGTTTTCGATTTTCTTATCATATTTCTAGATCAATCTTTATGGAGTTTACTTCACCCAAAAAAATCGATCCTTCTTTTGTTGAAAAAATCAATCAAAAACTCAATCAACTCGTTAAGGAAAATTTACCATTTGAACGTGTCATTGTAAGTAAAGAGGATGCCATCCAGCTTTATGAAAAATTAGGTTACACTGACAAAATCGATATCTTAAAGTATAGACCCGAAAAAACAGTTCATTTGTATAAAAGTGGTACTTATACCAACTACATGTTTGGCATGATGGCATTGTCCTCAGGATTCATAAAGGATTGGAAAATAATTTATTATCCTCCTGGAATTATCATTCAATATCCTCGTTCAGAATTAAATGGTAAAATCCCTGTTTTTGAAGATGCTCCTATGTTTGGTCAAACACTTAAAGAAAGTCATTCATGGTCTAAAATTACCCAAGCGGATACCGTTGCAAATATAAATCATTATGTCAGTGATGATAAAGTGGTCGATTTCATTAATCTATGTGAGGCAAAGCATTCAAGAATGTTAGTGGAATTAGGTGAAGCCATTGAAAAAAGACGTGATGAATTAAGATTAATATGCATTGCAGGCCCTTCGAGTTCTGGTAAAACGACCTTTGCCAATCGCTTAAGAATAGAATTAATGTCAAGAGGATTTACGCCGATACGTATCTCCATTGATGATTATTATTTACCAAAAAGTGAAGCACCAAAGGATAGTGATGGAAAACCTGATTTAGAAAACATTCGCGCTTTAAATTTAACTTTATTTAATCAACATTTAGCACAATTGATTAATGGTGAAGAAGTCACCTTACCTCAAAGTAAATTTGATGCTTCGATTGGCAAAGCAAAAACCTTAAAAATACAAGATGATACGTTAATTATTATTGAGGGTATTCATGCCTTAAATGATGCCTTAACCGCACTAGTTCCCAAAACCCAGAAGTATAAGATCTATATCTCACCCCAATCCCAAATTAATTATGATTTTCATAATCCAATGTCCTTAACAGACTTAAGATTATTAAGACGAATGGTCCGAGATAAGAAATATCGGGGCTCATCTGCCGAACAAACGATTGATATGTGGCCTTCCGTACGCCGAGGCGAATTTACTTGGATATATAAAACACAAGAGGAAGCTGACTACGTGTTCAATTCCTTTTTACCCTATGAACTTTGCGTGATGAAACGTTATGCAATTCCCCTATTATCTTCTATTGAAAAAGAATCCTCATATTTTCCTACCGCAGAACGTTTAATGAGAATGTTGAAATACTTTGTAGATATGGAAGAAAAATGGATTCCCTCTAACTCATTAATTCGTGAGTTTATTGGTGGATCTTGTTTTAGAGAAGTTGAAGATTAAGCTTCTAATTCTTCGATAGACTTTGGAATCTCAATGGATAAATTTTCACAACCTTGTTCAGTAATTAAAATATTATCTTCAATACGAATCCCAATACCTAGTTCTTTGATATAAAGACCGGGTTCAACGGTAATAACGCATCCTGGCTCTAATGGAATTTCTCTTCCTATTGGATCGTGGGTATCTAAACCTAGATGATGACCCACATTATGGTAATAAATAGAGCCAATATCTTCTGCAGTTTTTATCAAA
The DNA here is from genome assembly GCA_049419605.1 of Bacilli bacterium. Classification (GTDB taxonomy): domain Bacteria; phylum Bacillota_I; class Bacilli_A; order RFN20; family CAG-826; genus UBA970. The sequence goes on along the minus strand of JBMSKF010000001.1, from coordinate 87,283 downwards.
CCTTCTTTAACAGCTGCTTCACTTAAGAACTTCACGACTGCTTGTTGAAGATCGACAATTTTTAAACCGGGTTTGGCCATTTGAATAATCAATTGGTTAGCTTTTAAAACAATAGAATAAACTTGTCTTTGAAGCGGATTAAATTTTCGATTAGCAGGATAAGTCCGAGTGATATCGCCTCGGTATTGACCATACGTTGCCCCCAAATCACATAGTACGAGGGCGCCGTCACTTATTTTATCTTTAGGATTAGGATAGTGTAAGACGACTGCATTTTTACCACTGGCAATAATAGTTTCAAAAGCCAATCCCATGTTGCCATACTCTTTAATCGCGTATTGAAAAAGCGCTTCAATTTGATGTTCATATAGACCAGGTTTTAAATGTTTTCTTATGGATTGTAAACCGTAAGCAGTGCCTTTAATAGCCTGACGTATTGCTTCAATTTCTTTTGTAGATTTAATCATTCTTAACTTGGTGATAAGTGGATAAATATTTTCAATGATCAGTTGTGAAGAAAGTAATTTTAATTCTTCAGCATAGTTCTCTGGCGTTTTCAACTTTCCATCTAATACCAGTAATTTTTCTTTATCGAGATAGGCATGGGTGATTTTTCCAAAACCATTGGTATCGAGTAACATTTCTTTGATTCTTGTTTCAAACATAGAAAGCATAAAAACATCATGAATCCCACTTACCTTAGAGGCAGCGTCAACATCCAATTTTTTTCCTACCCAGCGGGTTTTAGTTTCATCAATTTCATCGATAAATAAATATGTTTTGACGGTGGTGGGAGTTTTGACCATCACCAAGATACTATTTTCTTGTTCAATGCCTGTTAAATAAAAAAAGTTTTTGTTTACCACAAAAGGATAAGTTGCGTCTGCTGAAGACTTTACCAGTCCCCCCGCAAATAAAATAACAATGGATTGCTCCATTACTTGGGAAAGCAATTTATCTCTTCTTAACGAATATTCTTTTGCATCCATAATTTTATAACCTTCCTGTTTGGATTATCTGATGTATGACGTCTATATCAATCGTTTCTATCTTACCACTATCTATCAAATTAGGTAATGTTGAATTAAAAGGCAACTTCGCTAACAAAGGAATTTGATACTTTTCCCAAATAGGTTGGCGGTTGCTAGTAACAAACAATGGATGCTGCTTTTGACACTGATCACAGATAAAGTAACTATAGTTTTCGATGATTCCTAAAATAGGTTTGTTGACTAATTTTGCCATTTGAATGCCTTTGCTTACGATATCTTGAACAATTTCTTGTGGGGTTGTAATCATGATGATTTCATCCACATTTAAACTTTCTAATACTGTCATGGGTACATCACCCGTTCCAGGAGGAAGATCAATGAATAAATAATCTAATTCTCCCCAAATCACATCGACATAAAATTGGCGGATTAAATCTAAGACTAGCGGTGAGCGCCAAACAATTGGATCATCTGATTGTTCTAAAAGTAATTGGGAAGAAATATATTTAATTCCTATTTTAGTTGTAATGGGAAGAATGAGTCCATCTTGACCAACTACTTTTGAAGAAGAAGGAAATAATCGTGAGATAGTTGGCCCAATAATATCAGCATCTAAGATACCGACCTTCTTTCCTTGTTTGGTTATGTGGGTTGCAAGTAAAGCCGTTATGGTACTTTTGCCAACGCCACCTTTGCTAGACATGATGGCAATGGTTTTTTTGACCTTACTTTGAGAATTAAGCGAATAAGTTTGCTTCATAAAATAATGCTAGGCAAAAATATATTCGATTTTTTCACCCTCAATTTCGAATACGAAATTCGTGGCATACGAACTAGTGGCTAAACTGACAGGGAATAATGGATCTAATACTAAAGAACGGGCGGTGACTAATTGCCCAAAGAAAGTAAATCCTGGGGCTTGGACAACTTGCGAAGCATAGAATAACTTGGCGATTTGTGAGTTGCCGTTATTTGTCCATAAGGTGTAGTCATACGCATTTATGTCGTGGGTAGGACCAAACGGTGCTGTGCCCGTCACTTGATTCGTTAACAAACTTCCCATCATTACCATAGAAGCCTTCATCAGATTAATGCGGGTTGCACCTGGATCATAATTTGGATCAAATCCACTGGCAATGTAATCATCAGAAATACCAGCGATTACATTTAAATATCGTAATGATCCTTCTAGACCATCCGCTTCATATGGATTTAGATTTAAGAAATCATTTGCAATACCATTATTTGGATTTCCATCATAAAAGTTTATCCGTTTTGATAAGTTGCTACTATCACCAAAAAATGGTGCATTCGTGTCTAATACATTGGCGTATTCATCGTTGAAGATGTCCGTGAAGAAACCAGCAGATAATTCAGAAACTAAGTAAGCTCGATCGGTAACGGTATAATCAGTATTAGAGTATGTTAAGGTAATTAACGATCTCATTTCGTCAGGGTTATCACTCAATGATGAAGCATCCGTAAGTGATGTGAAGTCAGAGAGAACTCCAATGAATTGATCTAAGCGATTGGCTTCATAAATGGTGTCAAAATCACCAGCAAATATGTCCTCAATTCGATCAACTTTCTTTTCTTTTTCGTCGGCAGTCGTGTTTAAATAATTGAAATATTTTGTCACACCAGATCCATCTAATAGATTAAAGAATGTTAAGGCTCTTGTTTTAAAAGTTAAAGTCGTTGGTTGTAAACCTAATGCAAGATTGGATGGATCATTGATTTCTGTAGCAATGTTACCAAACAGTTCACTTCTAGCTAATAAATCTAAAATCGCAAAAGTAGAATTTCCGTCATCTAAATAATCTTTCATATTAAAGTTGGCACCCAAATCTAAGTATGTGTTGGTGTCATAATCGTAAAAATTATTGAGTGCTTGTGCGATGACGCCAGTTTGAACAATCACTGGATTGATTCCCGAATAATCAACTTGATTTAAATCCGTTTCAGCGTAATCTCTTGGAGTTAAATAATAATTTTCATTATTTTCTGTGTAGGTGGAAAATGAAATAAAACCAAAAGCATCTCTTACTAAATCGGGAACTGCATCGCTTGCAAGGGAGGAATAATTTAATGCCGACATAATGTTGCTAATGCCATTGGGTGAAATGGCGCCAACGTCAATGCCATCTAAATTACCTACACCTGGTAAGTTTGTTTTTAATACTTTAAAAATAGTAAAGAATCGGGTTAACTCTCCACTTGCAGTCGAGGTATTTAACCAACTTGATGTGAAATGAGTCAAGTTATTTACAGGGAATAATGTAGCAAAATTAAGTACGAGGAAAGAAGCTTTTTCTTCTTTTGTGGAAAATTCTCCAACATAAATCGGATTGGGGTTATTTAAATCATAAATTAAATCTGAAACTCTGGTTTGATTCATCATCATCACAACCATTTGTTCAAAGACAGTTAAATCTGTATTTAAACCTGAGCTAGGTCCTTGTTGATGAAATACATTCGAATCATGAAGATCTTCCAACAAAAATTGCATGTCATCAATTTCATCATTGGAAAGTAGATTTAAATTATCATATTGCTTGGTGCCTACATCTTTCACATTTTTAAAGATGGCAAGAATATTTGAAATTTCAGATTCTTGATACGGCAAGTATTGATTCCCAACTTGAAGGTTATTGGGGTCATTTCGATTGCCACGATAACGGGTATTGGCTAATGAGAAATCAACATCAAGACCGCCAATTGAACCAGCGTTTAGCATATTAGAAAATAAATTAGGAATAGAGGGATATACAATGGCTGAATCATTCATGGCAAATAAGAGATTTTCAACGGAGGCTAATCCTTCTGGTGTATCTGTTAAATTGGATAAAACATCACTTGAACCTGCTCCAGAAAAACTTGAAAAATCTGCGATATCCAAGTCTTTAAACGTTTCTAATACATGGATTATTTTTGCAATTTCCCCATCATTTCCTAACCAATCGTTAGTAAGGTTTACATTAGCAAAACTATTCGTCAAAAATTCGATATCTTCCCTTAACAAAATTAACCTTGAAGCATTATCTTCTCCATCATAAATAAAAGTATCAATGGTAGAGGTGTTGAGAATCATGCGAATCGTTTGTTCAAAAATTGTTAAATCGTTTAAAAGGTAACTATTGCCAGTTTTAAAAGTGTTAAAAACTTGAGAACCATACATATTATTAAGAAGTTGATCAAACAATTGCGGATCAATTTTATCTTTGGTGAAAGCAGCGCCACCTGATAAACCAATCGAGGAAATATCGCTATATATATCAAGAATCAAAGAAATTTCTTGAGCCCGATTTAGCTTGATGGGTTCCTGATTAAAGTAATTTGTATTTGAGTCAGCCATGGTTAACCCATTAATGTTGAATGAATCAGAGTCAAAAATATTTCCAAATAAATTACCAATGGATGGCGCAACTAACGTTGAATCATTCATGGCGAGTAATAAGTTCTCAACTTTTAAAAGTCCTGGACTGGTGCTAAGTAAGTCTGAGATTGCATCCCCACCAAAATTGGCAAAATCAATATTCGTATCTTTAAAGGATTCTAAAATGCCAATGATTTGATTAATTTCGCCTTCAATTCCTGTCCAATCATCATCCAAATTACCATTACCAAAATTATTCTCTAATTGAGAAATATCATCTTGTAACAAAAGTAAACGATTGGCATTCAATGGTTCATCGTAAATAAATGTATCGAGCGTAGAAGTATTTAATATCATTCTCACAGTTTGTTCAAAAATCGTTAAGTCATCCGCTAAGTAGCTATTACCAGTTTTAAACGAATTAAAGACCCTAGATTCATGCATTTTATTTAATAAAGCATCAAACAAAACCGGATCAATTAAATCTGCAGAAAAGGCGGCGCCACCGGTGATACCAATTGAATTAATATCCCAATAAATATCGAGAATTAAACTAATTTCATTTGCACGACTAGCTTTTAAAGGTTCTTGATTAAAGTAACCTGTATTGGCATCCGACATCGTTAAGCCACCAATATTAAAGGCGTCCGAATCAAAAACATTGCCAAATAAGTTGCCAATCGCTGGTGAAATAATTGTAGATTCATTCATCGACAATAAAAGATCTTCAACTTTTCCTAAACCGACTTCTGTATTCAACAAGTCACCAATCGCATCACCACCAAAGTTTGTGAAATCGATACTCGTGTTTACAAATGAAACCATAATATCAACAAAGCGCTGAATTTCTCCATCATTCCCATTCCAATCATCGGCAGCATCAGTACCAAAATTGTTATCCAATGCAACTAAATCTTGATAAAGAGCAGTCTCTCTTTGAGGTTCTGTTAAACCATCATAGATAAAAGTGTCTAAGGTTGCAGTCGTTAATAAAAATTGATATGCCTGTTCAAACACAGTTAAATCACCATTAACTCTCGAACGACCTAATTTAAAAGAATTAAATAAGGCAGCATCGTGAAGAATCGTTAATAAATCACCCACTGTCAAAATCGTAGATTCATCAAAATTCGCAATATCAAATGCACCACCACCATCAAGACCCATGTCGGCGATTGTATCCAATAAGTCAGCCGTTGCCTGAATTTGTTCTGCTCTTCCGGCTTGGTTTAAATCTAAGAATACGAAGGTGTTGGTTTGTGATAAGGAAAGTGTACCAATGTCAAAATTTGAACCACCAAATATCGAATCATAGACGTTATAAACTAAGACTCTTAAGGAAGTTGCATTATTAAGTGCGAGTAAAACATCAGAAATTGTGTCCCCATTTAAGCCAGTGCCAGATGTTAAATCATCAATGGATACAGATTGTAATTCAGATATAAAACCGACAATATTTTCTAATTCTCCTCCAATAAATTCATATTGAATATCACCATTTACATCTAGAATAGGATCGCCATTCCCATCTGTAATGATGGTTTTAACACCATACCAATTAGCCCTTGTAGAGGCTTGATTACTGATGGCATAGAAGTCTTCTCTCACAATCGTAAAGTTATCCGTAGAATCATCATCCCAAGTTGATTGGTATGGGGCGGGATCTTCAAAGTAATCTGCAAGGCTTGCGATTCCAGTGAGTTGATCTAATAAAAAATCAGGAAAAAGATAATCTCCGTTAGGTTTGATAAAAATTTGAGAAGCAGCAAGACCTTGTAGAAGTTCTTCAATCATGGAAACATCTGAATTTAAGAAATCAATATTTTCTAAACCATCTGCAAAATTCGTTAATTGTTTGACAAGATACATCAAATTAGAACCTTCTTCTGACCACGAAGTTACATTGCGGAAAGAAGTACCTAAGTCTTGGTCTAACAATCCTCCAGTTGCGCCAAATAAATTATCTAAAATTCCCCCAAAAGAAGCGGCGATGATTTCTGATCGATCTGCATATGCAAATATTTTATATAGTGTGGCAACATTAGGATCATCAATGTCCTCACTACCGGTGGTTAAATCTTCTAATGCAGCAAATAAATCACCGGAAATATCAAGCAAACCGGATTCTAATGCCGTCTTTAAAAAATTAATAAGATGAAAGTTTTCACCACTAAATGTAATCGTGTCTAAAGAATCCAATTTATCATTACCATTGGTATCAACAAAGGTTGTGGTCCAACCATTTTCTAACCCTGAAGGTTCAACCCGATTGAAACCAGTATCGATATCCGATTCTTCAATCCCAATTCCTTCAACTAAAGTGAAAATGCCTTTGATAATTTGATTGAAGTTAGTCGATTTGTTATTCGTCGTTGGGTTTAAATTGATAATATCTGAAAAATAAATGTTATCTAATAAGCCAATCAAGTCATAGGCAATAGTAGGAAATTGATTTAATAAATCAGTACTTGCTTCAAGAACATTGAAGGCATAACCCATCATATCCACGACAATCGTTAGTTCTCTTGATAAGCTTTCAAAGTCAAAATTTAAGTCAGCGGTGGTTAAGGAAATTAAACTTAAAAAATCATCAAATCCTGCACCCGTTAGGGTTGATTGAAGAATGCCTGGGACAACTGTTAAAATAATTTGTGAACGATCCAATGAAGGAATTAAATCAGATTTTAGGCCACTTCTAAATTCGCCATCCTCTAATAAAGCAAGGATATCAAGAGATTGACCTGGTTCTGGTTGAATTAAGCCGATTAAGGTTTCATTCGCTAATACTGCGCCAAGAATACTGAAAATGCCGGCAAATTCTCCTTTATAGTCGTTTCTAATATTGCCTTTGGTACCATCATTAAAATCTGAAATTAATTGATTTAATTCAGTGTCATCAAAAGCTGGACCTGCCACATCGGTAAGAGAAGGCAACAATAAATCTTCAACGATGGTTGGCAAACCATTCACTATCAAATCTGAATCCAAAAGCGAACGTCGGTTAATTGCTTTTCCTGTTGTAGGGTCATTATTTATAGGTAGACCTTCTTCATCGACTTCACCAATTAAGACTTCAACAAATAAATCAAAATGATTACTCAATAAATCAATGATGGTTGGAGTTGGTTCATCGGCCATTTTTCTTCCAAGTGGAATCGTTTCTGTATTGGCAGGCAATAAAACAGTGAATAAATCATCAATTCCAGAATTTAATTCGTAAACCAATTCATAAATAAGACTGAGCTCTGAACCAAATGAAATAGATTCATATTCACTCCATTCAGTAGGCAAAAAGGTTGATAAACCGATGCCTCCAGCCGGCCCTCCTGATGCAATTTCATCAGAAACTAACTTATATAAAACTGCAGGAATTACCTGGGATAAAAAGGGAGAAGCATCGAGTGTTTCTAAAACCCCTAAAATCTCATCCTTAGCTTGAAGATCAAACATTGCATTAATTAAAGTTGTGGTATCGTTATTCCCGGCTAAGATTGGCGCTAATACTCCTGAACGAATCACACCAGTAAAGATATCGCCTAAATAATTGAGTTCATCTTCCCATACTAGGTCATCAAGGCTAACGAGATCTGCGTCTAAAAATGGTGCAACCTCATCCAAATTTAAACCAATTGTCACTGCAATCGGTAAAATTTTCATAATGAGAACTGACCCAGTTAACGAAGTAATGAGGTTGTTGACGACATTCTCAGTAATTAATAATGAAGTATCAATACTTGAAAAAGTACTATCTAATGCACCACTACCTATGAGTGTGGCAGCAATATCAACAAAGGAACCTAATTCATTAGCAAGCGTTAAACGATATTCATCAAGATCTTGGCCAGTTACATAATCCATAATCGCAGTATCAATACTAAGGCCATCGTTTGTTAAGGACCAAGAAAATAGGGTTTGAGCAAATGTAGAGTCATTATATGCATTCACAAATGTCATGATTTCGTTATAGAGTTCAGCATCAATTTGATCACCAAACTCTTCATCAAAATCTCTGAATGAACCCGTGACAGTATTGACTAAAGAAGTGAATGGAGAAAGAAACATCGTTAAAACAAGCACCATTTTAAGTGCACCGGCTAACCCACCTAACAGGCGCATTTTAACTTTTTTTCTTAAATTTCTTGGAATGATAAAACGGAAAGGGATGAAATATAAAATAGCAGCAAATGTTTCACCAAGAAAAAAGATTACAATTGCTAAAATGATAAAAATTAAATAGCGTAAAATGACTAACGTTAAACCAATGATTAAATCAGCGATCGCAGGGGTAATGAAGAATCCAAATGCCAGTAAAGCTTGTTCTAAAAGCTCATAGATTGTGTCATAAGGGGTTGTTACAGCAACAATAATTGGAGCTCCATTTAAATTCAAAGCGATTGAACCATAACCTGCACTAGCAGCTAAACTTGAAATATCAAAATCCATCGCAAAATCAACAATTTGCCTTGTAAACAAAATTGAAGCAAGCACAAGTCCACCAACAAAAATTAAACGAAAACCTTCTCGCCAAACACCTCGTAAAAATCCAAAAACAAAGCCTAAAATAACCATGCCTATAATTCCGTAAAGTGCATAATCTAAATATTGTGAAATTTCTGTTGGATTAATTCCAAAACTTAAAAATAAAAACATAGTGAACCTCCTAAGAACTTACCCTCTTATTTTATATGATTTTGGTGTGCTATCATATGAAAAAGATATATTTAAATAAAGATGCAATTACATTCTTCAATTCGCAATGAAATTCCAAAAAATCAATCATTAATACTTTTCTTTCTAGGATGGCTAGGATTGTGGGTTTTTGCATTATTTTTTGCAGTAATATTGCCCATTATCGTTCCATTTATTTTAAACCAAAATGACACTGCCATTTTTTTGGAAAGTCCCATGTATTTCCAAGTGATTAATTTATTCACATACCTATCCATTTTCATGATTGGCACCCTTATTCTGTTTCCATACATTCATTCAACTTTAATTCCAGCAATAAAAACTTCTAAATGGTTGTTGGGTTTTCCTTTTACCTTCGTCATCTTATTAAGTTCTTATACATTAATGGCGACATATGATTATTTAGGGATTACTTTGGAAGATAATCAAAACCAAGCTGCTATCGTCTCTCTTGTTCAAGATTCCCCTTGGATTTCACTTCTTACTTTTGGTTTTTTAGGACCTATTGTTGAAGAATGGACATATCGATTAGGAATTTTTAAATATTTAGCAATCAAGAGCAAAGTGATGGCATATCTTTTAACCCTAACCATCTTTGGATTTATTCATTTTGACTTTACTTCAGCTAATTTAGTTAATGAATTTCTCAATTTACCCATTTATTTAATCGCTGGAGCTTGGTTTTGTTTTTTATATGATCGGTTTGGATTACAAGTTGCTATATCAACGCACATTATCAACAATGTATTATCTGTCTTATCCATCATTTCTCAGTCATGGTTGATGAATTCTTCAGGGTCAATTTGATGGTGAAAAATAGAACCTTTACTGCATACCAATTAAAATGGATTGCAATCATTACCATGACCGTAGATCATTTTGGGGTCATCGTCCTTTTACCCTTTACACAAACTGAAACGATTAGTACGCTTTATTTAATTTCAAGATTAATTGGAAGGATTGCATTTCCATTATTTGGTTTTATGATTGCTGAAGGAATCTATCGCACAAAACAACCACTTAAGTATTTAGGACGTTTGTGGATCATGGCCGTTTTGATTGGCGTTGCGATGTGGTTTTTAGAACAAATGAATATTCAAACGTTATCTGGAAATATATTTATCGATTTATCCATGGCAGCATCTAGCATGTATTTATTTAAGCACAAAAAATTACCTTACCGGATACTTGCCCTGCTTCCCATAACTTATGTTTTTATTACAAGTTTGTTCAATCCATTTCCAAACTACATTAGTGCTGATTATGGTTTTTATGGATTACTCATGATGTTATTGTTCTACATTTCTTATCAAAATTTACCAGGCTTTATATTAAAGTTAAACCCTTTTTATTCTCAATCAATCGATGTGATGCCAGAGCAAAAAAGATATCAATCGGCGAGTGTCATCTTTATCATGATGCATATCCTATGGTATATAATTAGTGTGGTTTTAAATGAAGGTTTGAATTTATCAGGTATCTTCCCAAACTACCTGAATCGCTTCATTGGTGCCCAAACTTATGCTGTGTTTGCAGCGTACTTTATCTATCACTACAAAGGAGAAAAGGGAAATACGCCTAAGTGGTTTCAAGGCTTTAGTTATTTATATTACCCATTACACTTCATCGTATTATTTGCAGTTTATTATTTCATCAATTTATAAATTCATCTAAGGAGGAAAAACAGATGATAAAAAATATAACCAATGCCGCAGAATTTAATGACATTCTCACCAATACAAAAGGAAAAATCATTGTTGATTTTTATGCAGATTGGTGTGGTCCTTGCAAAATGCAAGCACCGGTTCTCGATGATTTCTCTAAGAAAATACCTGATGCAGTGATTCTTAAAGTGAATGTCGATCAAAATGTAGATTTAGCGGAAGCCCATGGCATTATGTCTATTCCAACGATGATGGTCTTTACGGATGGAAAACAAACATATAAAAAACCTGGTTTTCATCCATTAAATACCTTAGAATCGTTACTTAAAAACTAATTTTTTGATACGGGATTTTCTAATCATCCTTAGTATGGTAAGATAAACCCGTTGCCTTGCAGGTGTAGTTCAGTGGTAGAACATTAGCCTTCCAAGCTAATTACGCGGGTTCGATTCCCGTCACCTGCTCCAAAACAAGTTAATTCTTGTTTTTTTTTTACTTGATTAATTGGTAAAATAGATTCGATGAACTATGAAATCATTTTAGCAACCAATAACTCTGCTAAAATTGAAGAAATAAAAGCTTTCTTTAAAGATTATACCGTTACTTTTTTGACATTAGATGATATTAAATTAAAATTAAAACCAAAAGAAACCGGTCGTACTTTCTTAGAAAATGCACTTTTAAAAGCAAAAGCAGTTAGTCAACATGTCAATAAAACCGTCATCGCAGATGATTCTGGTTTGCAAATTGATGCACTGCAAGGATTTCCAGGTGTTTACTCATCGCGTTGGTTAGAAGAGAAAACCTATGAGGAAAAAAACAAAGAAATACTAAAATTGATGCAAATTCATAAAAATAGAAAAGCGCAATTTACAAGTGCAATGGTTATTTTATATCCTCATAAAGAAATGCGTTTTTTTGTAGGTACTACCATCGGTAAAATTACTCGTGAAATCGATCAAAGCAATCATGGGTTTGGGTATGATCCTATTTTTTATAGTGATGAATTAATGAAAACCTTTTCACAAGCGACCATTGAAGAAAAAAATAGAGTTTCTCATCGTGGAAGGGCCGCAGCTAAATTACTCCAATGTTTACTTGACAAAAAGCTAATAAATAAGATTAAACCCCGATGAACAACCGAACAACACAGTGGTTTAGAATTGATAATGCGGGGAAACTATTTCCAATTATCACAGAAACAAGACGATCCTCCTACTTTCGTATGAGCGTGATGCTAAACGAATTGATTGATCCTGTTGTGTTACAAAAGGCTGCAGAAAAAACTTTAATCAGATTCCCTCATTTCAACACGAGACTACAAAGAGGCTTATTTTGGAACTATTTAGAAAACCAATCAAGAGCCTTTAAAGTATTGCCTGATCCAAACACATTTGGCTCAAATAGTCGACCTTTTGATAGTTCAAAGCATTTAATTGAAGTCTATTATCATCGGCAAAGAATTTCCATTGAAGTGTTTCATGCTATCACGGATGGCCGAGGTGGGATGGAATTCTTAAAGACGTTAACCTTATCTTATTTAAGGGAAAAAGGATATGCCGTAGATGCTGAAGGAATGATGTTTGACGCCAATGACCAAGTCACGCAAGCTGAACTTGAAGATGGCTTTGCAACCAAGGTTACCAAAGGACAGAGCACTTGGTTAGCTACCAATAAAGCTTACCACCTTAAAGGAACCTATTTTGAACATAATGGTCATTATCTGACGCATATACATTTGAGTACAGAAGCATGTATTGCAGTAGCTCGCCAATATAAAACTACGGTGACAGGTTTGTTTGCAACGATTCTCATTTTAGGTTTAATAAAGAAACAAGAAAGTGAAAATCCTAAAAAGCGAAAACCAATTATTTTATCCATTCCTGTGGATATGAGAAAATACCTGCCATCAAAGACAATGAAGAATTTTGTGATGACCATCAATATTGGCAAAGTTTTTTCACCAGACGCTACATTTTTAGAGGTACTAAAAGAGGTGGATGCTCAATTAAAAGATGGTCAAAGAATCGAAGTTTTGGCCCCGCAAATTCGAGCTAATATGCAAGCTGAAAGAATGTTGTTATTGAGATTCGTACCTTTGTTTATTAAACAATGGATTGTCAAAAGTGTATTTAATCGAGTCGGCGAACCTGCTTTAAGTTTTACCATGTCAAATTTAGGGAAGATTGAAATGCCAATATCGACTCAATCATTTATTCAACATTTTGAATTTATGATTTGTTCCACACCGATTATGCCTGTGAACATGGGGGTAGCTTCTTTTAAAGATCAGCTAGTTTTAACTTTTTCAAGAATTATTGATGATCGAACTTTTATTCAGTTTTTTGTGAAATATCTAATTGAAGAATTAAAACTTAACGTGATGGTATCAGGAAATCGCTGGGAGGAAACGGAAGAATGATTGCTTGTAAAAGGTGTCTCTCTCACGTTGATGATAGTTTATCTCATTGCCCCGTTTGTGGAAGTTTTCTACAAGTCGTAGAACCAAAACATAGAGAAAAACTTTATGCGAATCCAAATTATCAACATATCGAAAAACAAGCCGCGAATCATTTACATGCCTTTTTTGCTTTTCCACTTCTTCTTGCTTTATTTATTACTTTAATCATCGATCTTACATTAATTGCCAATGAACTAGGCACGACCTTTATGATGACGTTTATTGTTTTTTATATGTGGGTTTTAATTTATAAAACCATCTATAATCGCCAGGGTATTGGTTATATCGTTTTGTGGCAATTATCGAGTCTCAGTATTGGGACAATAATAATTGCTTTTGTTGCAACTGGCAGTTTGAATGCTTGGCCGCTACAATATGTAGTGCCAATTTTAATCTCTATCAGTAATGTCCTGTTTTTTATCATTACCACCATCAAAAGAAAAACAGACGTTATTCTATTTCAAATGTTTGTCACAAGCCTTATTGGATTCATTCAATTTTCACTTATTTATTGGATACTAGATGAAGACATCATCGTTCCCTCTTTAATCGCAGGAATTACATCCTTGATCAATCTAACTTCCTTAATCACCTACTTAAGGAAAAAGTTCATAGATTATCTTCAACGATGGCTTCACATATAAAAAACCATTGCCTTGGCAATGGTTTTTACCTTAATCTTATGGTTCAAAACTTAAGCTTTTACTTTCAACGAATCAACACCACGATAGACACTCTTATTACCTAATTGGTCTTCAATGCGAAGTAGCTGATTGTATTTGGCAACGCGATCTGTTCTAGACATTGATCCTGTCTTAATTTGACCTGCATTGGTTGCAACAGCTAAATCGGCAATTGTGGTATCTTCTGATTCACCCGAACGATGAGAAATAATGGCAGTATATCCATTGGCAGCAGCAAGTTTCATTGCTTCTAGCGTTTCTGTCAATGTCCCAATTTGATTTACTTTAATTAAGATGGAGTTTGCAATCTTTCGATTAATACCTTCTTGAAGAATTTTTGGATTGGTGACAAATAAGTCATCGCCAACAAGTTGAACTTTTTGGCCTAATTTTGCTGTTAAATCTTTCCAACCATCCCAGTCTTTTTCTGAAAGACCATCTTCGATTGAAACGATAGGATATTTAGCAATAAGGGCATCATACCAGGCAATCATTTCTGCCGTCGTTTTTTTGCCTTCCCCGCTCTTCTTTAATTCATAGATTTTGGCTTCCTCATTATAAAATTCGGAGGCAGCAACATCCATTGCTAAATAAATATCTTTTCCTGGAACGTAACCCGCGGCCTTGATCGCTTCCATGATGACATCTAATGCTTCTTGATTACTCTTAAGGTTAGGAGCAAAACCACCTTCATCACCTACAGCGGTAATGTGCTTCTTACTTTTTAATACTTTTTTAAGCGAATGGAATACTTCAGCACCCCAACGCACTGCTTCTTTCAAAGAAGGAGCACCTAAAGGCATAATCATAAATTCTTGAAAATCAACAGAACTATCCGCATGAGCACCACCATTGATGACATTCATCATTGGCGCTGGTAAGACCTTTGCTTCGGTACCAAATAATGAGGCTAAGTATTGATAAAGGGGTAATTTTAATTCTTCTGCAGCGGCTCTAGCGACCGCTAAAGATACCGCGAGAATGGCATTCGCACCTAAATTTGTCTTAAAATCTGTGCCATCCATGTCCAACATGACTTTATCAATCTCGGTTTGATGGGTTACTTCAAGACCAACGACTTTACTAGCAATTAACTTATTCACATTATTAACAGCCTGACTCACACCCTTACCTAAATAACGTTTGGGATCTTGATCCCTTAATTCCATTGCTTCACGTTCACCAGTTGATGCACCAGATGGAACAATTGCCCGACCAAAAGAACCCTTTTCTGTAAGAATTTCAACTTCAACCGTAGGGTTACCTCTAGAGTCAATCACTTCACGAGCATATACCGACTTGATTTTAGACATTTTGAAAGTCCTCCTGTCCTAAACATAGGTATTATAAAAGATTTAAATCCAAAAGTGGTGAAAGTTTACTGACTTTTAATTTTTTTTGGTTTTTTGGTTAAAAAATAGTGATAAATTAGAAAAATGATAGTTAAAATTACTAATACAACTAGTAAAGATACCCAACCTTGAGAGACAATACCGACAAATAGCAACAATGGGAATCCTAAGGGTATCGCCATGGATGAACCATAGACAATATCATTTGCAGCAGGCGTTTCAAAATATGGATCTTTTTCTCTCAATAATGCAATTCCGGTAGAGGCAGTTCCGGTCATGGTTCCATAGAATACCAACCATGCTTCATGGGTGTAGTTAGGGTAAACCACTTTCGTAAGCAATCCTAAGTAGTAATAGGTAATGACACCACCACCGATGACCAATACAACCAAGGTGACAATAAAACCAGGATCACCCACCAATGTCACGTCAATTGCCATGATGGAAGCAATCATCATAATGTCAAAGGCAAAACCAGCAATTCGGTTCAATAAGAAATCATTCGTATATATCCGTTTCATCCATTTCGCTTTTAATAGACTGCGAGTAAGGACTTTATATAACATCGCAACGAAAACCACGATGATAAAGTTAAAGCCATATAACAAAGGTCTTAAATTGTTAATGAGGAAAGCAACGCCACTATTTACAATCCATTGTTCTAAAATAAAGATGATTAACCACGCAAACCCATAAACGAAGAAGATAATCGCAATTTGAATGGTTAACTTATCAACCGCATCAACCAAAGGAATTTGTCCGTTTCCTTCTAATATAGTCGATTCTTCCTTATGTTCCATCGATGTATCTTCTGCGGGTTTTAACACGCCTATTCTTTTCAACTTTCTTAAATAAATCACGCCGCCTAATGAGGCAGCTAAAAATCCAATCGAAGCAATAGATAAACCAAAATCTCTACCAAAGGTAAAACCTACACCTTGAAAAACCGCGCCAACGTTTAGCGCTTGACCAGGTCCTTGACCAAAGCCCATAGGTAATAAAAAACCAACATAGTTAGGAATATTCATAAAAATAAAACTGAAAATGATCGTAATGACTAGTCCATAGATTCCTTGAATAATATATGAATTGACGATGACCATCCCACTTTTGACTGCAAGGGGTTTATTGCGAATTTTTCCACCATCAAGCCGATCAATCCCTTTTAGGGTTAGAGCACCAAAACCGACTGCAATCGAGTGATATGTAAACGCACTAAGGGTATCAGCATTAAATAAACTAGTAGAGTCAATTTCAAGATTGGCAATGGCAATCGCACTTCCATTAAATAAGTATTTGATGATTAATCCTAAAAATCCACCGATTACCGCGACAGGTAATAGGGATGCTTTTAACCACCTTAATTTTCGCCTTAATACATTGGCAAGTAACAAAATTGCCATGATTAACGCAAAAGGAATGATACTACTCCAATAAAAATTAAAGTCCCAAAAAGGCAGTGGCTGAACGTTTGCTAAAATCATGATGATTTTCCCCCTTTAATGCTTCCTTATACCATTTGATAACATTGAGTAGTCCATACGGAGAATATATTCTCGGAAATCGAATTAATGCCATAGGTCCTTCGATTGGGTACATAAGTAATTTGGTACGGACTTGAATGGCCTCAGCAAAAATCTTTGCAAAAGGATAAGACTTAACTTCACCTTTTAATGATAATTTTACACCATCGATGCTGATTTTAAATTTAGCCTTTTGAAATGGACTTCTTCGTTCATGATTACCATTCCAAAATGCAACTTCACAAGGGTATTCAAGTTGGAAATTTGAATAATGTTTAAGCATTGCTTGATGAAATCTTTCAAGATTGGCACCATCAAGCTCAATTAAGTTAAAAGCATCCTGATGGATTGAGACATACCCTTTTTCATCATAAATACCATGAAAGTCACAATCTTTACATTTCAAAGCTTCATTTTGACTATAGGTTGAAAAAAGTCCTGAACATTGTGGGCATGTAAAAATTAATTTATGTAAACCTTCAGCTTGATGATGACCTCGGTAATGGCCATTAAGATTATCATATGCAGAAATAGTTAATGTACGCTTTACCAATTTTTCTAATGCTTCAACGTCCAATCCATTAATGTCTTGAGGGGAAAGGGTTGTGATTTCATCCATGGTGGATCGACCAAATTTACGATAATACGACCAACGTGGTGCTGATAAATAAAGACCTTGAATTCGAATAAACTTCACGGGAACCCCAAGAAATTTGATTAGCCGACCCATCCCAGCAGGGATTGTGGTTGGACCCCCATTCATCGTGGCATTGCCTTCTGGAAAAATACAAACATTACCACCTTCATTTAAAACAGATTTGATTCGTTTAACTAAAGCAAGATCTGCCACTGATTTACTTTTTGGAATCGGATTAAAGAAGGTCTTTAAAAACCAACTTCCCTTTCCAGAATTTAACAATTGATCACTTGCTACAAAGTATAAAGGGGCATCGAATAACATATCTAAGAAAATAATGTCAAATTCTGCAGTATGGTTTGCAAGGATTAAATAGGGTCCAGTCTTTTTAATGGGAATCCTTTTTGCAGAAAATCCATAATATAAACGAAAAAATGGTCCAAATAAAAAACGAAATATTTTTAAGAAAAACCCATGGTGCCAAAATGTATACTGGCGAGTTTTCATTTAGACAATATCTTTCACAAAGGCACTTCTTGTTTTGTGATGACGATGTTCAAAATTTTTCCAAAGTGATTGGACATGTTGATTGTTTTCAAGTTCTGGTCCAGTTTCAGCATATTGAATTCCATTTTTAACGGCATTTTTAATTGCTTCTGTAAAAACTAAGGCTAAAACGCCTGAATTCTTAAGCGAAGGTTCGACGGCAACGAGTAACATGTCGAGTACTTTACTTTTCTTTAATTGAGAAAAGAAATCAATAAATCCAAACGGAAACAAATGCCCTTTAGATCTTTTCAATGCATCAACTGGAGAAGGAATCATTAAGCCAAAAGCGACGACTTTTTCTTGCGCATCACATACTAACTGAATGTAGTCTAAATTCACCAATGGTATATATTGCTTTGCTAACATATCCATTAAATCTTCTTTAACCGGTACATATCCGTAAAGATGATCGTAGGTTTTATTCATGAGTTGGAAAATCTGTTTGATATAAGGAGCTAAAACCTTAAATTGTTTAGATTTTACTTTTACTAAGTGTAAATTGTTTCTTTCAAGAACCCGTTGGGATATTTTTTCTAAGATTGGGGGAACTTCATTCGGGACTTTAATTTGATATTCATTCCAAGTTGCATCAATTTTGAAACCATACCGTTCAAAGTGTTTCACATAATACTCAGCAGTATAAAAGGTAACAAACATGTTTTTTTCATTAAATCCAAAAGTTAATAAACCTTCTTTATCTTGATCGGAGTAACCAAGAGGCCCTGCCATTTGAGTCATGCCCATCGATTTTCCATACTCACTAACCGCTTTCATTAATGTGTCGAAAACTTCAACATCATCAATGAAATCAATACGATTAAAACGCACTCTTTTTTCATGATACTTTTCATTAGAATAACGATTGATAATCGCCGCAACTCGGCCAACCACTATACCATCTTTTATTGCCAAAAATAGACGAAAATCGCAATATTCACTTGCAGGATTAAATTTAGGATCCAAGTTCTTTAATTCATCTTCAAAAATATAAGGCGTAAAGTATGGATTATCTCGATAAAGTTTAGTAGGAAAATCAATAAAAGTTCGCAATTCTTTTTGGGTTGTAACAACCTTAATGTTTATCATTTAAAAACTCCGTTATTATCATCTTAATACTTTATTAGGCATTCGTAAAATAAAAAAAGACTCATATGTGGATATGAGTCATGGCGGAGTAGGAGGGATTTGAACCCTCGCACCGGGTTTCCCCGATCTAACGGTTTAGCAAACCGTCCCCTTCAGCCTCTTGGGTACTACTCCAACGCTACCAATAGTAGCATAAAATTTTGCGATTTTTCAAGGTATTTTAATAGGCTCTTGCAAAATAAACAATCCGTTTTGCAGGTTTTTGAGTTATCGCACAAAGTGGCTTTAAACCAATTTGATCAAAGGGGATTACGCGAGCAGTTGCTTGCGCTTTTTCTTTTACTATTTTTTCAACTTCTTCAGTGTCATCAACCGACACCTTAACATAACCACCATGTTGATTTAAAATTGAAATCATCTCTTCTAATGAATTTGCTTCTCGAATGTTTTTAGCAAGATGTTCTTTTGCGTGTTGTAACAATTCACTTTGAATTTGTTCTAAAGTGATTTGACATTCACTAACTAAATCGGCAAATTTAACAGTCTTCTTTGACTTATCATTACGCTTGACCATGACGATTTGTTGCTGTTCAAGATCACGAGGTCCAAGTTCAATTCTTAATGGGATCCCCTTCATTTCTGCTTCTGCATATTTCCATCCTGGAGAGTTATCCGATTCATCCAACATGACCCTAACATTGGATTGCTTTAGGGATTCATACAATGCTTTAGCTTGACTTAGGACACCAGGTTTTTGCGGCATGATTGGCACAATAACAACTTGAATAGGAGCAACCCTTGGAGGCAATATTAAACCATTATCATCACCGTGAACCATGATTAAACTTCCGATTAAACGAGTTGATACTCCCCATGACGTTTGATGGGCTGGTTGAAGTTGATTTTGGCGATTTTGAAATTGGATACCAAACGCTTCAGCAAAACCGGTTCCAAAGTAATGACTTGTACCAGATTGCAACGACTTGCCATCGTGCATTAACGCTTCTACCGCATACGTTTCTTTAGCACCCGCAAACTTTTCTTTATCAGTTTTTTTGCCAGTTAAAAAGGGGATTGCAAGTAGTTCTTCTCCTAATGTTTGATAAATTTTTAACATCTGCAAGGTTTCAAATCTTGCTTCTTGTTCAGTTTCGTGAACCGTGTGGCCTTCTTGCCAAAGAAATTCTGCACCTCTTAAAAAAGGTCTCGTTGTTTTTTCCCATCTTACGACGGAACACCATTGATTATATTTTTTAGGTAGATCTCGATATGAATTTATAATCTTTGCATAATGTTCACAAAACAAAACCTCTGACGTAGGCCGAATAATCAACGGATCTTCTAATTTTTCTTTGCCACCTAAGGTTGCAATAAGTGTTTCCGGAGCAAAGCCTTCAACATGTTCTTTTTCTTTATTGAATAAGCTTTGAGGAATAACCATAGGCATATAAACATTTTCATGGCCCGTGTCTTTAAACTTTTGATCGAGATATTTTTGAATTTGCTCCCAGATCGCATAACCATAAGGTCTATAAATAATGAAGCCTTTGATGGAAGAATAATCCATCAATTCAGCTTTTTTACAAACATCAGTGTACCATTGCGCAAAATCATTTTCTCTAGAGGTGATAGCTTCGTTTTTAATTGGTTTTTCCATAGTATTGCTCCTGTTTAGAAATTAAATTTTTAAGTTTAGAATAACTACGCTTGCTTGGTTGATCTGGACTTGTTTGATATCCCATGATCCAATCTGCACTCATGATTTTAACATGCTTTAATGGTAGTAATTCTAAACTACCTTCGGAAAGTAAATCAGTGATCACAAATGGCTTATTAAATTTACTTAAGTTTTGAAATATTAATTTTAATTGAATCGAAGTTTTTTGCGAATTTTCTACATTGACGATACGTTTATAATTTAAAAAATAATACTGAAAGTATTGATAAATTTCATCAGGTAAATTAGTAATGGCATCATCAATTGCGAGTGCAAATTTGATACCTTGTCTCTGTAAAGGTTCCGCCCATGCTTTTAACGAAACCTCTGTGGCTGCAAATTCTTTAACTTCAACCTCATCCAATATGAGAACTATATTTTGGGCATTGGGTAGATTTTTAATTTCATTGATATATTCATTCGGTTTAATCACTAATGAAAACGGAACTAAAATCTTTTGTTCTAGGGAAGGTAAGACTACTTGACCAATCAAATAAAGATAACGGCGGTAAAAATCTTTGGTATACGTCATTAAATCATTTGCATCTTGAAGTAATTCTAAGGTTGTTAATGGGGATTGGATTTGGGTTTGAATCATTACTTGTTGCCCAAATACTTTTAAATCATTTGGAAGAATGAGTGGTCTAAAATTTAAGGAAAATTTTAGTTGATGATAAACATCTTCAACAAATAATGATTCATTGGTTTCTAATGCCTGAACAATGGGTTGATTGGTTTCGTATGGGAGAATTGATAATTTTCTTTTAATCATCAGTTGATTGAGTTCACGACTCTTGCGCATTAATGTACGGAAGTCATTTGGGAAATGTTTGTGTTCAATAATCGCCACGTTGAATTTAATCAATGCTTCAAGAGCATTCACTTCAACATACTGAGAAATAACTTGGTAGAGCCCTTGAGCAATTTGCATATATTCATAAGTTTCAGCAGCTTTGGTCACTAAAACTAAAATGTCATTGGCTGAATCAATTAATAATGTGTTAATGGAGAGGTAAGGAATCAACTTTTCCTTTATTTGCGACAAATAAAAATATTTAAATTGTTCATCCAAACCAGAACGAGGAAACATCATAAAGATTGAAATCAATGCACCATTTTTTGTCGGTAACTTTTTAATGACATCCAGTGCTTGTTGAGAACTAATCACGAGCGATTTTAAAATTGCTTTTTTAGGATTGGGTTTTAAATACTTGAGTCCGTATTGATGAAGATGAATGGTTTGTTTAATTTCATCAATTTTTACAACCTCAAAAATGATTTGATTATATATCTTTTTTTTAGCTGATTTAGAAGTTAATATCCAACTTGTATCAAGCTTAGCGGTAAGGAGTTTTTCCCACCATTGATAAATTTTTTCAGACTCAACCGCAGTAAATTTTTTTAAAAATTGACTGAGTTGAATAATTTTTTCTTTTCCCGGATGTTTGGGATCAAATTCATAGACAACATCAAGTTTTAAATTGATTCGATACACAAGATAGTGGTGAATTCTCTGTTGGATTGCAAGTTGATGTTTTTTATATTGATTATTAAAAACGATAAAGAAGAAAATCGTTGAGAAGAAGGCGATAACTAAAAAGATCCCTGTTACAATCGCTAGCGTAGGGTTTTCAAGAATTGGAGATAGCGTAAAAGTGTTTAATTTCATCTATCAAATTATACCTTTACCACAACAACCTAACAATCTATTTTCAAGGAATGGAACCAATGAAAAAAACAATGATTTCGTGTATAATTCTCCTCACGGAGAAATACCCAAGTGGCTGAAGGGGTCAGTTTCGAAAACTGATAGGAGGCGCAAGTCTCGCGAGGGTTCAAATCCCTCTTTCTCCGCCAGGGAAAATTTATGAAAAAATTAAAAAAAAGACAAATTTTTGGTTCTTTGATTCTTATATTTGGATTTATAGCAGTTTATCCAAGACCTCAAAATTTTCAAGGAGAGAACCCACTTAGAGTAGGTAAGGGTGAATTACCATTATTAATTGCCCATGGTGGAGGCAATCAAGAATTTCCTGATAATACCCTAGAAGCGTACTATCATGCCTATAGTTTAAACCCTGCAGTGATGCTTGAAACGGATGTCAATCTTACTAAAGACGGGGTCATTATCCTTTCGCATGATCGTTCTCTTGACCAAAAAACAAATCTAGTAAATGCCGACATTATTGAAACGAACTACTCCGACCTTGTAGAAAATGAAATTGATTTTGGATTTGATAATCCAATTTCAGGTGCCAATGGTTACAACATCACAAACACCTTTAATAAATACACCAATTATCTTGGTGAAGAAGTTTCTCCTCTAGATATTCAATACCCTGAGGGAATTGAACCAAGACATCCAACAAAATTTTTGGTATCAACATTAGAGGAATTAATCACTCTATTTCCTCATAATTTGATTAACGTGGAAATCAAACAAACCGGAGAAGTCGGCTTAAATGCATTAGCTAAAGTCATTGAACTAATGGATACATTGAATGAAGAATTTCACACATATCAAAGAATGATCTTGGCAAGTTTTCATCAAGAAGTTTATGACGTTTTAAATCAGTTAAAAACTACCACTCATAAGCAGCTTATGTTTTCGCCTGAATTTAATGGTGTTTTATCTTTTTTTATTATGCAAACAACTCTTACAAGTGCTTTTTATCAAGAACCAGTTGCAGCATTTCAACTTCCAACTGAGCAACTTGGACTTTCCTTAACGACGAAATTATTAATTGACACTGCTCACATGCATAATATTGCAGTCCATTACTGGACCATTAATGATGAGTTGACAATGCGTACATTAATCGAAAAAGGGGTTGATGGCATCATGACCGATCGTCCATCTCTTCTTCAAGCCGTGCTGAATAGTTACTAGTAATTTATTTAATCGGTTTAATAAAGAATTTACCATACACCTGATGGGATGGGGATTCATCAATAAAGGATTCTGGGTCAACCTGACGAATATAACGAACAACACTTGCAACTTCGCGACTAGACACCACCATATAAACAATATATTTTATGGAATTCGTGTACCCACCTTTAGCTTGAACAACCGTACATCCATGAAAAAATTTTTCCATTAAAATTTTTGGTAAATCAGTTCTTGATGTAATGATTTGTAGTTGGGTTTTTTTATTGCGGATATTGATTGCATCGACGACTCTTGCCGTTGTAAATGAATAAATGACAGAAAAAATAACTGCATTCAATGCGCCCGTTGTTGAGTCAGTATTTAATAAATAAAGCAATGTAAAAAAGAAATAGATGGTGACGTTGATTGCAAAGGCATATTTACCGACTGAAGTTGATTTTACATTCGCGAAATATACCGTAATGACATCCATACCGCCACTTGAAATATCCATGAGATAGGCTAATGAACTGGCAATGCCTTGAATGAATCCAGCAATGATCGCACGAGAAAGTAAATCATCAGCAATGGTGACTAACTGAGTCCATTCGTGAGGAATAATTTCAATAAAAAGAGATGTTGTAATAACATTAATAAATGAAAATATCGCAAAGCGTTTACCGATTTTAGTATATGCAAGAATAAAAATGGGAATGTTAAAAATAAAATATAAAATCGCTTGCATACTTCGATTCTCAATTTGATTAAATAGGTTTAGCACATCAAATAATCGATTAAATATTTGAGAAACACCTGAGACGCCACCTGTAATTAAAGGCGTAGGGATTGGGTTACCTGCTGGAACTATAAATGATCTAAAAACATAGGCTGCTAATAATGAGGATATACTTGAGACAAGAAAAATTAAAACATTCTCAAGAATATTTTTAAGTTTTGGATTGATATTAAGCCATGATTGTACTTTTTGAAATAAATTGCTCATATTGCACCGCCTTATAAACCGATGAAATTATACCTTATTTTATTAAAATTAGCTTATGGGTGATTTATATTGAAGATAATCAAACTATTTGATAAGATTAACGTGCTATTCGTGATTAGCTGGAGGATATCAAATGAAACCAATTGGAATGTTTTTTGGAAAGATTTTTGGGGGGATTTGGAATTGGATCAAGGAAACCGCTTGGGTCCAACCCTTATTAATCGTAGGAACCATTTTTGCGATTATTTTCTCCATCCCAACCATTACAGAATGGGTGAATGGCATAGCTGAAAGCATTAATAGCCCAGAAAGTTATTATCGTAATTACCAAAAGAAACTTGAAGGCGAAGAAAACTCTGATGCCCAAAAGCTCATTGATGCAATGATGGATAATTCCGATGAATTTGGTGAAAAATTTATGCTTGTCTTTGTTCAAAAAGACTGCCAATTCTGCAAAGATGCTCAACCAGGATTTAAAGAAATTTTAGAAAATACATCCCGCTATTATGGAACCCAAGAAGCGGAATCCATAACTCCAGTCACTAAAGAACAATTTGGTACTTTTAAGTTCTACACTATTTTTATTGATGAAACCTATGATTTCCCCGAAGATGACACCACCACTCCTTTTGAACGTTTCCTTTTGAGAAATACTGATTTCTTAGAAAGAACTGCTGAAGTTGCAAGAAACTCCGCTTATAAAGTTAATGGACAAATCAATGAAACCCAAATTGAATCACTTGAAAGCGGTGAAAAGAATGCAATTTCCACCCCAACCGTTATCATGTATGACTTATCTGAAAATAGTCCTGAAGAAGGCATTTCTGAATTACTCATTTCCATTCCAGGTGCCAACTTATACGACAAAGCAGTGACACTTTCGGATGCATGGATGCACCGTAATCAATTCGAATTAAATTAATTCGACATTCACTAATTTAACTTCAAAACGTTTCCGAAAGGGAACGTTTTTTTGTATAATAATTTTATGAATAAATCAATTTGGTTCGCGATCAATCAACCAAACCTTATTGCAGGAACCACGATGCGACATGGTGGTTATTCTAAAGGTCAATTTACCAGCTTTAACTTAGCATTTCATACCGGAGACTATAAGCTCAATGTAGAAAAAAATCGTGATACTTTTTCAAACTTGATTAATATCCCTCGTTCGCAAATGGCTTTCACCTATCAATCCCATAGTACAATCCTTAAACGTGTTCATCGAGAGGATGCTGGAAGGGGAAACCATGAATTTAGTGATGGCGTTCCTGCCGATGCTCTATATACCACGGAAAAAAATATTCTAATTGGAATTTTTCACGCAGATTGTGTACCCGTTTTTATTAGTCATAATAAGATGGATTTCATTGCCGTTATCCATGCTGGCACACCCGGAAGTCTTGAAGGAATTAGTCAAAAAGTGATCGATCAACTAAGAGTTGAAATGAAGATTAATCCAAATGATTTACAAGCAACTTTAGGGCCTTCATTAGACTTCGCCCATCATCCCATCTCCTTTCAAAGAGCGAATGATTTGATTCACCAAAATTCAAGATTAGCCGAAGTGATAAAAAAAATTGGAGACAATTATTATTTAGATATTCCATTACTTAATTATTTACAATTGGTGGATGCTGGTTTATCTCCAAGGTCAATTAAAATGAGTAATCTAGATACTTATTCTAACCCTCAAGATTTCTTTTCTTTTGATCGCGATCAAAAGACAGGTCGACATGTGTCGTTTATTGCTTTACGTTAAGTTTTAAGTTTTTAAAATATGGCAAGATTACTTTAGGAACTAGAGAGGTAATATCGACGTTATTCATATATAGCTGTTTTATAAGACTTGAAGAAATAATTTGATGAGGTTGCTTTGCCATAAAAAAGACCATTTCAATATTGGCATCAATTAATTGGTTTCCAGAAAAGATATCATGTTCATATTCAAAATCTGGAACTGTTCTCAATCCTCTTACAAGAGCGATCGCGGACTGAGATTGGGCGTAGCGGATCGTTAAGCCTTCGGTACTATCGACGATAACGCGATCGGCACCATATGATTTCGCAATCTCTATTAGCATTGACTTTCTATCCGCTAAAGAAAAAGTGCTTTGTTTATTTGGATTGACTGCTAATAGTAAGATAACACGATCGAATATTTTCAAAGCGCGATTCAAAATATCAATATGGCCGTTGGTAATGGGATCGAAACTTCCAGGATAGATGGCAATTTTCATTATTGTTTCCAACCTATATGAACATACGTTCTTCCATAATTATAAGTCTTTGTCCTCATGGTGTCATCGTTGAAATTGCATACTTTATTTTCAGATTCATAGACTACAACCGCATTAGATTTGAGAAGGTTTGAAGTAAAAAGTTGTTTGAATAGATTTTGTAGCTCTTCAAATGCATAGGGAGGATCCAAAAAAACGATATCAAATTGGAGTTGATTTTCAGAAGCCAATTGAATAAATTTTATACTTTCAAGCTGTGTAATCTTATATTGATTAATTTTTAAGTTAGCGGCATTGGTTTCAATCACTTTGATCGCTTCGGAATGAGAATCATTAAAATAGACTGAAGTTGCCCCTCTAGAGATTGCTTCAAAACCATAAGCACCGGAGCCGGCAAATAAATCGAGCACCACCGCATTGATAACTTTATTTCCAATTGCAGAAAAAATAGCCTCTCTCACTCGATCTTTGGTGGGTCTTGTTAAATTTAATGGAGGTTGAGCCAGTAGCCTTGAACGAAATTTGCCACCGATAATTCTTAGCATAATTAACAACCAGGTGGATGGGATTTGAAAGGGGCAAAAATTTTATGTTGTATTGTTTGATATATTTCTCTTACTTGACCATACGTTTTTAAATAATCTCTAACTAATGGATGGGAATCAACTTGTAATTTAACTTGATGGAGTTCAGCCCTCGCTCTTAATAAATGCGGACTATCATCACCATAACTTTCCCACATCGCTTGATAATTTGCTTGAGCACGTTGGTAAGATTCACTAAGGGCAAGTAAGGTTTGATTTTGATTGAGTTGTTGGTCGAGTTGATTCAATAAAACTACGCGATGGTCTTCTTCCAACGTTTCCTTCAATTGATGCGCAAGGGTGATTAGTTCTGCGTAACTCATATCCATACTTTAACACAACTAAATCGATGCCGAATCAATGAAAATTATGATAAAGTGAAAACTATGAAAAGACTTAAAGTGGTTCAAGATCCGCATGAAATATTAAGAAAACGAGCAATCCCTGTACCTCTCCCCTTATCCAAAGAGGATACAGATTTGTTGAAAGATCTTTTAAATTATGTTCATCTTTCCCAAGATAAGGCATATGCAGAAAAATATAAAATTCGAGAAGGCATTGGATTAGCAGCGCCACAAGTTGGAATTAGCAAACGCTTAACTGCAATCAGTTATCAAAAAGGTGACATTAAGACAGAATATATGTTAGCGAATCCGGTTATCGTAGCTCAATCTGTTAAACAAATTGCCTTATCCTCTGGCGAGGGTTGTTTGTCTGTGCCTTCAGAACATCCAGGGTATGTTTATCGAGCAAATAAAATTACAGTTAAAGCTTTTGATTTGATTCAAAATAAAGAGATTGTGATTCAAGCAGAGGGATTTGATGCAATCGTTCTTCAACATGAGATTGATCATTTAAATGGTATCCTTTTTTATGATTATTTAGATAAAAAAGATCCATTTAAAGAAAAAGCAAACGCGATTCTCCTATAACCGTAATTCCTTTACATTTCTTCCATCAATGATTATAATTTAACTAATTAAGACGATGCATAGATTCATTATGTTCATCAAAGGAGTTTTTTATGGCGTTTAGTGCTGGTCAGAATGGTGTTTCAGTTTTTGCCCTGGGAGGCCTGGGTGAAGTAGGAAAGAATACATATGGTGTTGAATCAGAAAAAACACTGATTCTAATTGATGCAGGGGTAAGGTTTCCTGAGGAAGATTTACCTGGTGTTGATTATGTCATTCCTGATTATTCTCACATTAAAAATAACCAAAAGAAATTTAGAGCCTTGATTGTCACACATGGTCATGAAGATCATATTGGTGGAATTCCTTTTTTAGTGCAACATGTTTTTGTACCAGTCATCTATGCCCCGCGCCTTGCTGCTGCATTTATTAGACACAAACTCCAAGACCAAAGAATTAAAGAGCCAGTTAAAATTGTTGAATATGATGAGGATACAGTCCTTAATATTAATGAATTTAAAATTTCATTTTTTAGTATGACTCACTCGATTCCAGATTGCTTTGGTATTTGTGTGGACACCCCCGAAGGTAGGGTCGTCACAACGGGAGATTTTAAAATTGATTTAACGCCAGTTGGTGCAGAAATTAATCTTGGTAAAATTGCAAAACTTGGGACAGAAGGCGTAGATTTACTCCTTTCAGATTCTACCAATGCAGAAATTGAAGGGTACACCCCTTCTGAAAGAAGTGTTATTTCTGCGATCAATGATATCTTTGAAAACGCAAGTGGCCGATTAATCGTTTCCACCTTTTCCAGTAACATTTCTCGGATTCAACAAATCGTCGAAGCGGCGGTAACCCATAAAAAGAAATTAGTGATTATTGGTCGTTCCATGGAAAATGCAGTTAGTATGTCTAGACAATTGGGTTATATTCGCATCCCAGATTCCTCAATCGTGGCATCTGATGACATTCGAAGTTTACGTTTAGAAGAAACCGTCATCATCTGTACCGGTTCACAAGGGGAACCCATGGCAGCACTATCTCGAATTGCTAAAGGGGACCATCGTCAAGTTAAAATAGTTCCTGGAGACACCGTAGTTTTCTCTTCAAGTCCAATTCCTGGAAATGGATTAA
This sequence comes from Bacilli bacterium, assembly GCA_049419605.1. Lineage (GTDB taxonomy): Bacteria > Bacillota_I > Bacilli_A > RFN20 > CAG-826 > UBA970. The sequence goes on along the minus strand of JBMSKF010000001.1, from coordinate 57,807 downwards.
GTATCAATCGAGTTGTCAACCAACTGACAAGGGCGGGGGCCAATGTCTTAACTAATTCAATTTTATTTAATGTCCACTCATCGGGTCACCCTGCAAGACAGGAACTCCGACTCATGCTAAAACTATTTAAACCTCGTTTCTTCATGCCCATGCATGGTGAATATCGCATGTTAAAACTACACACTGAAATCGCAGAAACATTAGGGATTGCAAAACAAAATTCCTTTATTTGTCGTAATGGAGATGTGTTGCATCTCAAAAACCATCAAGTAAGTCGCGGTGGGCAAGTTCCTGCAGAAGCGGTTTATATTGATGGCAAGGATATTAATGGATTGTCCACAGCAGTGATTCGTGATCGTAAAATTCTCGCTGATGATGGGGTTGTCTCCGTATCGGTCGTTATTGATGCTAAAAACAACCAATTACTTATCAAACCTACGATTACTGCATTAGGTTTCGTATTTCAATCAGCGAATGACATGCTAAAAAATGCTGAATTTAAACTCGAAGAAAGATTAAAACTATTGATGAAAAATCGCGTTTCTTTTTCTGAGTTAAAAAATACAATCAAAGAAGTGGTTGGAAAATACTTATTTATCAAAACTCAACGGAACCCCATGATCATTCCTGTAATCATGAACCGGGGTTCATGAGTTTTATTTGTTCTTAACAAAAGTTTTCTTTAACGTATCAAAATAAGGATGTTGTTTTTGATGATATAGGCGATAAGTTTTTTTACTGGTTTGTACACGAACCTTTTCAACGAGTTCTTCTGAATTGACTAATAGATAATCGTATCCAAAAATTGCTTTCTTAAAATCGCCTTCAAAAGTTATGACGCGTTTGGCGTCCAATACAAGTGAACTACCAAGTGAACGATAAGCATTGTTTTGTATTGTTGCCATTTCTGTTAATTGTAAACTTGGAGTCAAGACATCCACGAGAGCGCCACCTAAACTTTTATTGTATGCACTACTTCCTAGTGTACTTGATACGATAAGTCCAGTCCCTCGGAACGTTTGTAAGTGTTGATTGTCAATCATCACATCCGTAACAAAAGTATGAAATGGATTTTCAACTCTTACTTCATTGACCGCGTAATAGGAGCTTACTTTTTTTCCTAATAAAGAAATTTCTATTAGAGGATAAACCTTACTGTCTCGGCGCATGGACGGCATTGCTTTAACGAGTAGGTCTAGCTGATCAGGATAAAACTCACAAAAAAAGCCAAGAGTTCCAGTATGAATGCCAACAAAGGTAACTTGATCCAACCGATCTAAAAATGTTTGAATCGATCTTAAAAAGGAGCCATCTCCACCAATAAAGATTACAACATCTGGTTTTTCTTGATTTTGTTGATGACCAGCATCTTTTAATTTCGTTTCCAATTTCTTGGCAATCAAGTTGGACTGTTGGTCTTCTCTTACCATTAAAGTGTATTTCATAATGTTTTGGTATATTAACGTAATTTATTTTATCATATAAAGGAGACCACTATAAAAAGAGGAAAACTTATGTCAACAAACATTGAAATTGAAGCAAAAATACTTGTAAATGAGAAGGAATTTAATCAATTAAAAACGTTATTGCAAATCGATGAAAAGCTAAAAGTAACACAAACTAATTATTATGTTGATGATCAAAAAGGATCTTTACGGAGCTATGGTTTTGCGCTAAGAATCCGTGAATTAGCACAAACTTATACACTCACCTTAAAGTCTCCAATGGCAGAAGGCACTCTTGAAAAGAATCAACAAATTTCTAAAGAGGCTTATTTAGCCTTACAAAACCAATCTATTTTTCCAGTTGGATTAATCAAGGATTTCCTTGAAATGTTTGGTTTTGATACATCAACCTTAAAAATAATCACTTTCTTAACAACTGACCGATATGAAACCAAATTCGAAGGTCGACATGTCTGTCTTGATAAAAATACTTACCATGGTTTGGTCGATTATGAAATTGAAAGTGAAGAATCATCACTTAAAAATGCTGCAGAAACTTTAAAATTACTTTGTGAAAAAGCCAATATTGAATATAAAGCAAATCAAATTTCTAAATACGCAAGAGCAATTAAAACTCTAAAGTAAATTATTTTTCAGTCGTGTCAAATCTAGCGACCTTTTTTTTTAAGGGGTCAATATTTTTTTCTTTAAAAGATGATTGTCTTTTTGATAGCGGTATAAAAGTTCTAATTTCTTCTTCGTTATATCCAACTTGAATGCGACGATCATCAACCATAATGGGTCTTTTAAGTACAGATGGGTTTTCTCTAATGAATTCAACTAATTGAGAAATGGACATATTTTCAACATCGAGATTTTGCTCTTTAATTACTTTGCTTCGAGTAGAAATGATATCTTCAGTTCCGTTTTCAGATTTTTCTAACATTTCTTTTAGTTCAGATTCATTTAATGTTGCGGAAAAAATATTTCGTTACTCAAATGGAATTCCTTCAAACTCAAACCACATTTTAACTTTCCGGCAACTTGAGCAGCTCGGAGAAGTGTAAATCCTAACCATTTTTTTTCCTAGATTAAGTATACCCCTTTGGGTACTAATTACCTAATGATTATCGAAACTTTACAATGGATTTGCTAAAATGATTTGAAAAGAGATAAAAAAGGTTAATTATGGCAAGAATGATTAGCGGCATTAAGCCTACAGGCGGTCTAACTTTAGGCAATTACATAGGGGCTTTAAAACGCTTCCCGACTTTTCAATCTCAATATCAAACCTTTTTATTCATTGCCGATTTACATGCTTTGACTCTACCCATTGATCCGCAAACATTAAAAGATAATGCTATTGATTTAGCAGCGTTTTACCTTGCGGCAGGATTAGATCCAAATTTAAGTACAATCTTTTTACAATCTCAAGTCTCTGCCCATGCTGAATTAAATGCAATTTTACAAAACTTTATTTATATGGGTGAGTTGTCAAGAATGACTCAATTCAAAGAAAAATCTCAACAACTCAAAGACTCAGCAATTGGTTTAGGATTGTTTGCTTATCCTGTATTAATGGCAAGTGACATTTTACTTTATGATGCTGAGGTTGTCCCCGTTGGCGAAGATCAAGTTCAGCATTTAGAATTGACTCGTGATTTGGTCCAACGCTTTAATCACCGTTTTGGCGAGATTCTAGTGATGCCTAAAGCGCAACTTGGAACCACTGGGGCTCGTGTGATGTCACTTTCAGATCCTACCAAGAAAATGTCGAAATCTGATCCTAAAGGAAATATTGAATTAAAAGAGGATTTAGTGAGCATTCGTAAAAAAATTATGTCTGCTGTCACGGATTCTGATACTTCAATTAAATTTGATGAAACTTCAAAACCAGGCATTAGTAACTTAATAAGTATTCTTGCTTCCTTAACTGATCAGTCGATTGAGAACACTGTTTTAAGTTGTCAAGGAATGACCTATGGAGCTTTTAAGACTAAAGTCGCGGATGTCGTAACGAATACCATTGGAAATTTACAAACTCGTTATCAATCAATTATGACTTCGGGAATGGTCAATGAAGTTTTGAATCAGGGAGCCAAGCGCGCTCAAGTAGTCGCCAACGCCACCTTACAACGCGTGAAGAAAGCAGTTGGATTATGGTAGTTCCTCGTCATTTAATAGCCCTTGACCTTGATGGAACTCTTCTCAATAAAGATAAAAAGATTTCCAAGGCTACCTTGCATTACTTAAGAAAAATAAAACATGACCACCTTATTGTTTTAGCAACTGGCCGTCCTTACCGTTCATTTATTAAATACTATGAGCAATTAGGTTTAGATACACCGATGGTTTGCTATAACGGGGCTTATGTAACCAATCCTACCGATCCCAAATTCCAATCTAGAAGTTTCGCGTTCCCACAACAAATAGTGAAACAAATTTATTTGGATGTTGGCATTCAAAATCTAGATAATGTCATGTGCGAAACGAATGTCAATATTTGGTTACTCAAAGAAGAGAAAAATCTAGCGTCTTTTTTTTGGCATGACAACATGAATATCATTTATGGGCCCCTTGAAAAAACCTTAAATGAAGACCCCATGACGATGATTCTTAAAGTTAAAAAAAGAAGTCCTAAACTTGATCAAATCGTATATAAAGCGGTTAAAAAACATCGAGGTATTAAGGTTCGTTTCTGGGGAACATCTCCATTTTGTGAAATCTATTATGGTCACATTTCTAAGGGTTCTGCTCTGTTATCGGTTTTAAAGCAATATCGAATTTCTAGAAAACATTTTATCAGTTTTGGTGATGCAGAAAATGATCGAGAAATGTTAACTTACGCCCCAATTAGTTATGTGATGAAAAATGCAGAAGCTCCCATTAAAAAATATGGTAAGTTTATCACAAAAAAAGATCACCATCACGATGGTATTATTGATGAACTAGATCGTTATTTTAAACGTTTGTCGGCACTTAAATAAAGTGTAGAAAAAGCTTTTAAATATTGCTCTAATTTCGATTCAGTATCTTTTAAATTTGAGCCATTAATTAGGAAATAAAATTTGCATTTTGGTTCCGTGCCACTAGGACGAACAATAATACTTGAACCATCATGAAAACTTAACTTTAAGACATTAGCTTTGGGTAATGAAATGGTGGAGGCGTGCCCTTGATCATCTTTAGAAACTTGCATTAAGTAATCTTCAAATAATTTGACACTAAATTGTTGAAAAGGTTTAAAAGGTGTTTTACGAATCTTATCCATGAGTTCTTGAAGAAATTTTTCACCTTCAGTACCAGACAGACTTAATGAAAATTGTTTATCTAAATGATACCCAAAGGTTTGATATAAACGATCAAGCGCTTGACCTAGATTCACGCCATTATGGGCGTGATGGAGCGCCATTTCTGCATATAATGTCAGGGCTTGAATTGCATCTTTATCTCGGACAAAATCACCAATCAAACAACCATATGATTCCTCATAACCAAAGAGAAATTGTGGTCCAGCATGATGTTGATAAAAGTCGATACGATCGCCAATAAACTTAAACCCAGTTAAAAAGGTTTCAGTTTTGACTTTGTAATGATGAGCTATTTTTCTACCTAATGGAGAGGTGACAATGGTGTCATATAAAACGCCGTTTGATGGTAAGTTTTTTAGTTTTTGTCGTTGTGAGAATAGATATTCAATTAACAAAGCCCCTGATTGGTTACCATCTAGCAATTGATATTGGTCTTTTTCGTCTCGATACGCTAATCCTACGCGATCAGCATCAGGATCGGCAACCATCACCATTTGTGCATGCATCGCTTGGGCATATTCAATCGCTTTTTCATAGGCGACTCTTTCTTCTGGATTGGGGGATACAGTTCCAGAAAAATCTGGGTCGGGCTGACTTTGTTCAGGTACGACAAATAAATCATAACCTAGAGATTGAAATAATGAAGGAAGTAACCGATAGCTGGCACCATGTTGGGGTGAAAATACGATTTTGAAATTCTTTTTAGATAAAGAAGGTTGAAGTTGTAACCCTTTAATTAATTGGACGTATTGTGATTCAACTTCAGTTGGCACTGTCTTTATGCCACCTTTAGGTTCAAATGAAGGAACTTCTATTTCTAAAGGTCCGGGTAAAGAGGCGATGATGGATAATAAAGGTTCGATTTTATGGGGAACCAATTGGCAACCTTGATCGTCATAAACTTTATAACCATTATATTCTTTAGGATTGTGAGAGGCTGTTAACATAATGCCACCTAAACAATGTAAGTGGCGAACAGCATATGACAATAATGGTGTAGGGACTAACTCTGAAAATAGATAGGTAGGGATGCCCATTTTATTTAAGATTTGAGCAGTTAACGTAGTATAGCTATCAGCATTTCTACGATTATCGTGGGCGATAACGACACCTCTTTGTAATGAATGAGGATAATGTTGACGTAACATGAGCCCATAAGCAACAGTGGCTTTTTTAATTGTGAATTCATTAATTCGGTTTGTACCAACACCCATAATCCCGCGCATACCTGCGGTGCCAAATTCGATGTCCTTGAAAAATGCATCCTCAATTTGACCAGGATTTAAGGATTGGAGTTCTTCTTTAAGTTGTGGCGATACTTTAGGATGGTGGAGCCAAAATTGGAATTGATCAGTTGCAGTCTTTTTCATGAAGATAATTTTACCAATAATTCTTCTTCTGTTCTATCTAATTGAATTGTAAAGGTTTTGTGAGAAAGTCCTTGTAAAACACCAGAGATCTCTCCAAAAGATAATTCAGTGGCATGTAAAAATTGATGTTCATAATGATATTGATCCATTAACCATTTATTGACTTTAAAATCGCCATATTTACGATCACCAGCAATGGGATGCTGTATGGCCTGCATATGAACTCGGATTTGATGGGTTCTACCTGTAATTAAATGCACTTTAACTAAGGTAAAATTTCCATAATTTCGCACAACTTCATACTCAGTCAAAGCAGAAAGACCCTTTTGATGTTGGTTGGCGACAAACACCATTTTTTTATTTTCATCTTTGATTAAAGGGAATTCAATTTTTCCATGACCTTTAAGTTGACCCACAACCAACGCTAGATATTGTTTATTCAAATCTTCTTTATCTTTAAACAATCGTTGTAATGCCTGTAAACCTTCAATGGTTTTTCCGTATAATACCAAGCCACTTGTGTTTCGATCTAGACGATGCCCTGGTGCCGGTGTAAAACCTGGATGATTTGGATCAAAATCACCTTTTGCATAAAGGTGTTCAATCACCATTTCAGTTAGGGTATGTTGCCTTGTGTCATCTTCACCTTGGACGAGTAAACCTTTTGGTTTATGAATCATTAAGCAATGCGCATCCTCATAAACAATGGGTAAATTGATTAATTTTTTTTGATATCTACGGTTGGTTGTAAAATCTAACAATTGGTTATCGTGGACGTAAGCCTCTAATACGTCCCCTTCCTTTAAAATATAATCAATGCTAATTCGCTTACCGTTAATTTTTACATCTTTTTTTCGAAATAATTTATAAATGAAAGATAATGGTGCTTCTTTTAACCATTTACGAATAAATTTATCTGCTCTTTGATTTGCAGATTGCGATGTGATGGTGATTTTTTTCATCTATGATATTTTAACACTTCCTCGTGTCGCTATTGGGGAAGTTTTGTTATAATCATAATCACGGAGAAATACCCAAGTGGCTGAAGGGGCAGGCTTGGAAAGCTTGTAGGTCCTTAACCGGGCGCGAGGGTTCAAATCCCTCTTTCTCCGCCAGTAAAAAAATGAATATCGTCTTTGCATTATTATTAACCTTGTTTGCCGGACTCGCATCTGGAATCGGAGGTTTATTAGCGTTTACAAAACTTGCAAATAACCCAAAGTTTTTTGCAATCAGTTTGGGTTTTTCTGCTGGGGTCATGATCTATGTTTCCTTTATTGAAATTATCCCTAAGGGTTTAGCTGCCCTTAATGAAAACTTTTCTAATTCAATGAGTGAATGGATTGCCATTGGTGGTTTTTTTATTGGCATTCTATTTATTTTACTCATTGATCAACTCATCCCTCATGATCATAATCCACATGAAATCAAAGAAAAAAACACAAACGCCAATTTGATGAGAATGGGTTTATTTTCTGCTTTTGCCATTGCCTTACATAATTTTCCAGAAGGCATGGCCACTTTTTACGCAGCATTAGAAGATGTTCGATTAGGTCTAGGGATTACAATTGCCATTGCGTTGCATAACATCCCTGAAGGTATCGCGATTGCATTACCCATTTTCCAAGCGACAAAAAATCGAGCAAAAGCTTTCAATTTTGCATTGTTTTCTGGACTTGCTGAACCAATAGGTGCCGTCATTGGATTTTTAATTTTTTCTTCAATTTTGCCAACCAATGTTTTTGGAGTGGTATTCCCTTTTGTCGCTGGCATCATGGTCTATATTTCTCTTGATGAATTGCTACCAACCTCAGAAAAATATGGCCATCACCATTTATCTATTCTAGGCTTGATTGGTGGAATGTTTGTGATGGCGCTTTCTTTATTACTTGTTTAGTTTTTGATAAACGATTTGATTATCAATAACGGTCATCATCACAGATGTAGAATTTAACTTGGATTCATCCTGTATAAAGTCAAGATCAAAGAACGTAAAATCAGCAAGATTACCTACTTTTAATGTGCCACGGTGGGCTAAATCATAAGTGGGTGCATTGGCACCGATGGTATAAAGATTGACAGCCTCAACCATGGTAAGTTTTTGTTCTGGTTGATACACTTGATGATCGTGATCACTTTGCCGTTGAGTTGCCGCTTTGATTCCTAAAAGTGGATTGGGAGTTTCGACTGGGGCATCACTACTTCCACATAAAATCAATTGATGTTGAAGATATGACTTCCATGGATAGATAAGTTCAGTTTGAGGAGAAATCAATGATAAACCCCAGGGGAGATCTGAAGACATAAATTGGGGTTGAATATCAAAAATGAGCGAAAGTTTTTGTAATTTTTCTATGGTAGATTTTTTGGCAAACGAAGCATGAATAATTCGGTCATGAAGTCCGGATTGAACAGGATATCTTGTTAACCAGTCTGCCACTTCATCAAGTGCTTGATCGCCAATCGTATGGATCGCAATAGGTAAGCCTGCTTGACGAATTTTAATCAATAATTGTTCCCAAGCTTTGGAAGTGAATTGGCGTTCTCCATAATTGGATGAATGCTGATATGGATTAACCATCCATGCAGTTTGACTAGAAATCGTACCATCATAAAAAGTTTTAATCGCCCCTAATTGTAAATAAGGATTCTGATTAAGCCATGGTTTTTTACTTGCAAGAAATTGATCCAATTCTAAATGATGGATCAATAAGTGTGTTCGAAAAGGAATCACTTTGAGTGCATCTTCAAAAGCTTCTAAGGTTTCTTTAAAACCATTAAAGTAATACAAATCATCACTATGACCACCCGTAATGCCAAAAGCATGTAACTGTTGAAATGCCTTGATGATCATCGCCGTGAGTTCAGATTTAGAATATTTAGGAATACTTTGAACTGCCTTCATCGCGTCAGCCTCGTGAAGGATACCGGTAGGATGATTGGATAAACCTATACGATCAAGTACGACTTGATTTACAGTCGCACCGTGATAATCTGCATGCCTCAATAAAATAGGAACTTTTGAAGAAACTTGATCAAGGTCAAACTTGGTTAGTGCTTGTTCAACATGACCTTGAGCATATAAAAATTTATCCTGCAAATGCGAACGGACTTTAGTTATAATTTCTTGCTTATTCGTTGATTTGTTTAGTTGAAGTAAGGTGAGTTTTTCACCATATCCTAAAATATGTAAATGTGCATCCACTAACCCGGGTAGACCCATCCAACCTTGAACATCAATGGAGGTTTGAGCATGCCATTCTGGATGATGCCCTAAATGAATAATCTTTCCCTGTTCAACCCAAATTTCTTTGACGTAATGTTGGGTAGAATCTAAAGTATAAAAACGACCATTGAAATATCGTGTTTTCATTCCCTTTTGAAAAAGATTACTTATTTAGTAATCTTGGCGTCTTGTAAACGTTGAGCTCGTCTTAATGACTTTTCGATTTGTTTTTCTTCTTCGGTTGCAAGGCGTTGCATCAATAAAGTGAAGATCAATGCGCCAAGAACCATGAATAGGCTACCCCAGATTTGCCAGGAAAAGTTAGTTGATAAGAATTCATTCATTGCGTTTTCGGCGATGCGAATCCAATTTTGATCATAAGGTAAATTCAATAAATCTCTTAAAAATCCTAACAATGCAAGAACAAAACCTGAAACTAAGAGAATTATCGCTAAGCTACCCCAAATAAGTTGAGAAAGAGTTATCGGTGATTTTTTTTGATTGGTCATGTTGATTTCCTAGAGTGATTTTAGCAATTTTAACGATAAATTACAATCCAAATTATTGGATGATTTCCTTGAGATTGTAAACTCGTTTGATGAGGTGGCGTGCGTGTTTTTTAACTTCAGGATGCGCATGTACCATACAATAACTTTCGGAAAAAGCTTTAAACATAGGAATATCATTCCCCGAATCGCCAACTACAATTACATCTTTAGGATTGATACCCTTTTTTTCAATCAAATAAGTTAACGCAGTTGCTTTATTGGTCCCTAAAGTCGCTACTTCTATCAGGCCATTAATCCAAGCAATTTCAAGTTGGGGAAATTTCTTCTTTAATTTTTTACTTTCCGCTAGGGCAAGTTGTTTGCCTTTTTTACTAATTCCAAAGTAAATCAATAATCGTTGAATCACTGCATTGCCATGAACCTGTTTCATAAAATAAGCATTATCTTTACGATAATCTTCTCGATAGCGACCTTGAAACAAGTAATATAGGCGATAAATGATATCTAAGTACCAAACATAATTGGATGTAAATACAAGATTAGATTCTTCTTTCGTATCGATTGAAAACATATATCGTTGATAACGTTTTTGAATATATTCCACGACGCTTTCTACGTCTTGAGAAGTCATGGAACGATCAAGGACAACTTTATTGTTATGAATAACCATACATCCATTACGACATACAAAATCAATCTTAAGTTTTAATTGTTGTAATACTTTTTCAACAAACGCTCTATTTCTTGACGTGACAAAAGCAACTTGATGACCTTGTTGAATCACGTGCTTTAAAAATTTTTCGTTTTCTTTTGAAACCAATCGTATCCTTTTTTTTGGATAGAATAAAGTTCCGTCTAGATCAATCGCAAACAATTTTGGCATGATTTATTGTAGTTTATTTTCAGCTTGAATCAAACCAAAACCACCATCATTCCGATGATATAAAAGACTGATTTGTTTATCTTCTATATCAAGGTAAATATAAAAACTATGACCGAGTGCTTCCATTCTTGTAATCGCTTCTTCCATTGTCATCGGTTGTAAAAAGATTGATTTCGTTCTTACAATTTCATCTTTTTTCCCGTTTACTTTTTCAGATTCAATAGCATCTAAAATAATGGATTCACCTAATCCAGGATGCTTATAATCCTTGATTCGTGTTTTAAGTTTTCGAAGTTGGTTGTCTAACTTGTCTAATGCTAAATCAACAGCTGCATAAAGATCGTCATGTTTTACTTCTGCTCGAACATCCATCATCGGGGTAAAAATGGTAATTTCAACTTTAGCACCCACTTTGTATGAGCGGACGACTACTCTACACGTAACGTCGTCTTTAATGACAAAAAACTTATTAAGGTGGTCTAGCTTCTTTTGAATAGTATTCGAAATAGCACTGGTAACCTCAATATTCTTACCGACAATTTGGTATTTCATATGCCACTCCTTATATTCATATTATCTCAAGTTTATGAGTAAGTGGGTAGTAGTAATCATTCAATATTAAAACAAAAGATTTTGAATCTCGGCAACCTTATCGGTTTTTTCCCAAGGCACATCCAAATCTGGTCTACCAAAATGGCCGTATATTGCTAAATCTCGATACTTAAACGTAGGTTGATTAAGTGAAAATCGCTTGATAATCTCACCAGGTTTAAAAAAGAATACTTTTTTAACGGCTTGCATGACTTGGGATTCCGTTAATCCTTTTTTTAAAGTTCCAAAAGTAAATAGCGTCAAGGAAACAGGTTCTGCCTGACCAATCACGTAGGCAATTTGAATTTCTACTTTTTTAGCGACGCCAGCTTCCACTAAGTTGAGCGCGATATATCGAGCAAGATAGGCCCCTGATCGATCCACTTTGGTTGCATCTTTACCTGAAAAAGATCCACCACCGTGGCGAGCATAACCACCATAAGTATCAACAATAATTTTTCGACCCGTTAAACCAGTATCCCCCGCAGGACCGCCAATCACAAATCGATCTGAAGGATTTATATAAACTTCATAATCTGTATTTAAATGGAAGGATTGGGCCACGGGTTTAATAATTTTTTCTAAGACAAAATCTTTAAATTCAATAAAAGGAGTTTTTGGATCATGTTGAATCGACATAACAATTTTGCTTACTTTTATTTTTTTGCCTTGATATGCAACCGTAACTTGTGACTTCATATCCGGTCTAGCATAAGGAAATTGACCTTGTTTTCTTAACTTTGAGGCAACCCGAACTAATTTTTGAGCTAGCACGATTGCTAATGGCATTTTTCCGGCAGTTTCATCCGTAGCATATCCAAACATAAGCCCTTGATCACCCGCAGTGGTTTCTGCCTTTGATACAGCTTGATTGATATCTTCTGATTGGGTTTGAACCCAATCATAAATTTCCACTTCATTCACAGAGAAGTCTAAATTAGGATCGGTATATCCAATTTCTTGCATGACTGATTTTGCGATTGCCTTGATATCCGGTCTATGAATTGACGGAGAGGAAAATCTGACTTCACCACCAATTAATAATTTTTGTTTTGCGGCAAAACATTCAATTGCAACATGTGCTTGTGGGTCTAGTGCTAAACAAGCATCCAATATTGCATCCGCGATTTGGTCACAAACTTTATCAGGATGGCCTTCAGAAACTGCTTCTGAAGTAAATACCATTTCTTCCTTCATCTATAAGTCCTCCTTGAATAAAAAAACTTTCCACGTAGGAAAGTTGTGAACGACTTTCGCTCATATCGTTCAGAGGTGGAACTCTGCTTGAACCAGCACTTACTAGATTTCTAGAGTTGCTACTGTGGTCGGTTCGTCTACACAGTGTCGGGATATGACCTTAAGAATATTATACAAGTTTAATGGTAAAAAGCAAAACGGCTTATTTTATTAATTCGCCTTGTGTATCGCCATTTAGGCCGGCAGCATTCGCTTCGTCCGTATCAATATGCATCGCTAATGAAAAATCTTTTCTAACGCGAATGATAACATCACCAAAAATTAAGGATCTGGATGGTGAATGGACTTTTACCGACACAATATCTTTATCTTTAACTTGAAACAAGAATGCGTCTTCAGGTGTCATGTGAATGTGGCGTTTAGCAATGATGCATCCGAATGGTAACTGAATTTGACCTTGAGGTCCAACAATGGTGATGGGACTGGAACCTTGAATGTCTCCAGATTCTCGGACAGGAGGATTAATCCCTAACATTCTAGCTTCGGTTGCTGAGACTTCAACTTGAGAAGCAGGTCTCACCGGCCCAAGAACTACGACGTTTTCAAAGGTTCTTTTTGGACCAACTAAGGTGAGACGAACATTAGAAACATATTGCCCCGGTTGTGATAATGGCCGGACTGATTGCATTTGAAAACCTTGACCGCAAAGAATTTCTAAATCTTGCTGCGTAAGATGAATATGACGTGCAGAAGTTTCAACTAATATTGTTTTCATTTTAACTTTTCTATTATATATGATTCTAAACTAGGAGTAATAATTTTTGATTACTTGGCGATAAAACTTAACAAGATTTTTTAAGGTTTCAGGCCATCGCTTTGCAAGATCTTGACGCGCCTTTAACCCCACTTTTTTTCTCTTTGAGTCGCTATTCAAAATATGGATGATTCTCTTTGCAAAAGATTTAGCATTCCCATGATGAACGAATCCATTGATGTCATTTTTTATATGTTCGGCAATGGAAGTATGTTTCATAACCAAAGCGGGTAATGCATGGATGGCAGCTTCTTTAATGACGAGTGGATCGTTATCATAAGCAGAAGGAAAAAAGAATAAGTTTGCCAAACCATACAGATAAGATAAAATTTGATATTCCTTAATTTTACCGGTAAAAATGATTTTATTACTTAAATTTTGGTCTTTTGCATATTGCTTGATGGCATCTTCATGTCTACCTTCTCCGACAATAACCAATTGATATTTACCTCGATATTGATCAAGTTGTTTAAATGAATCAATAATCAGTTTTAGATTTTTCTGCCAAATCAATTGACCTACAAAGAGGATTGTTTTTACATTTGGATTGATGTCTAATTTAATTTGAAGTTCCTTTAAAATTTCAGAATTTTCAGCTTTGAAAGGTTCCATATCTGTTCCATTTGGAATTACTTTGATACCTCGATGCCTTAACCCATAACGTCGGATGGTCTTTACAGTTGGTTGCGAGACTGTCCAAATACTAAATGCTTTAGAAAAATAACGCATCGTAAAATTGGTCATGAGTTTTGATAGCCATTTGCTTTTGGTTGCTGCGTAATAGTCATCATAATATTTACTATGGAATGTCGTCACCAAAGGAATTTGATATTTTCTAGAGAATTTAAGTGCAAAATTTCCCAACAAAAATGGAGTGTGGGCATGATAAATAGCAGGGCCATCGTACTGCAATTGTCGCTTAATATAATTCCGATTATATCCATACGGTATTGGGTAAAATAAACCAGGTAATTTGACTTGGGGGATGGCAATGATCTTATAGGGATAGACTTTAATATCACCTTGAAAAGGAACAATGACCGTCACATCAATCCCTTGGCTGAGTAAATATCTTGCGTATGCATCAATTGTTTTGACAACGCCATCTATAAGCGGATAAAATCCATCATTAAAAATAAAGACTTTTAATGGTAGTTTAAAATTGATTTTTTTCGTCTTGATTAATCTTTTCCTTCGGGAAATTTCTGAGGCAAGTGTCATCACAATACCCATTATCAACCAACCATAAAATAATAAAAATCGCCAAATTAAGATAGCGATGACTAAAAACTGTCCAGATAAGAAAACATTGAATAAAGTTGTAAATGTAAATTCAGCTGCACCGGCACTTCCTAAAGTAGGCACAGTTCCTAAGACAACATTAGCAATCGTCATCATGATTAACACATTGAAATAAGTAAATGGTGGATTGATAATGCCAAAATTGGTTTGAGGAAAAGTGCTCAAAATGAAAAAAGGTAAACTCAATAATGCTAGCTGAGAGATAATAGACCAAATAGTAACGATGAATAACTTAATCTTTTTATGCTTAAAACTTTTAAATGCGAGGCGGTATTGAATCAAGCTTTCAGATATTTTAGACTTCCATTTTTGATACTGTTTAGGAGAGAAAAATCGAATAATACTTAAAGTTATCTTTTCTATCGATGGATTAATGGAGGCCAAAACAAAAAAGATTGGTGTTAAACACGTTAGCAAAAAACCCAACCATGCAACGGTTAAAATGGTTGGATTCACTAAATGGCCATAAAATGACAATGCAAATAAAACCAGCAAACCCATGGATAAACGCATCAATAGTAAATCAAGCATCACACTGGCGGTAGCTCGCCCAACAGACGCTCCTTTTTGAAATATTAATCCGATAAGAATTGGTTGTGAACCTAAACCCCAAGGTGTAATCAAAACATAGTATCTTGCCAAGATACCAAATCGAAGACTTTGAAAAAATCCAATCTTAAATTTATTATCGTTTAAAAGTATCCAGTATCGAAAACCACTACTAAGAATAATCACCAAAAATAATAATCCTGAAACGAGAAGCATCCATTCATTGCTTAACCATGTTTGATCAAATCCTAGGAAGTTACGCCAATCAAAACTACTTAAATCATTTAAGATTGAAATAAATGAAAGTAACAAACCTAAAACGATTGAAATTAAAATAAAAACCATCGCAAAAAAACCATTTGACTGTGGTTTAACTTTTAGTCTATTTTTCCCCCGATAAATTGACATATACTTTATTTATTTTATCGGAATTAGAGTAAAATAGTAAGGTATGTCAGCAAAACTCATTCAAATTAAAACCCTCAAGCAATATCTCAAGCAAAAAAATGTGAATAAATTGAGAATGCTTTTCGATCGATTTCAAATTATCGACTTAGCAACTTTGGTTAACCAACTTGATTCACCAGAGGAATTACTATTCATTTTCCGAACTTGTAATTCTGATCATACTGCCGAACTGTTCTCACACTTAACAACGCAACAACAAGAAAATCTTATTCATATCTTCACTGATAAACAATTAATTGAACTATTGAATCACTCTTATCAGGATGATATCGCTGATTTTTTATCCGATATGCCTGCAAATTTAGTTTCAAAAATTCTTAAAGTTGCCGATCCTTCCCTAAGACAAGAAATCAACCAGTTACTCAACTATAAACCCAATTCTGCCGGCAGTATTATGACCACTGAGTATATTACCATTCCAGAAAACTCAACCATTGGTGAAGCCTTAGAGAAGATTAGAAAAACTGGACGAGATAAGGAAACAATCTATTCAAATTTTATTGTTGATCAACATCGTTTTTTAACGGGAATTATTTATATTGAAGATGTTGTGTTCCATGATGCTGATCAATTGGTAAAAGATGTGATGAATAAGGATTTCATTTCCTGCCAAGTTCATACCGACCAGGAAGAAGTTTCACAATTGTTTAAGCGTTATGATTTATCGGTTATTCCCGTCTTGAATGAATCCAACCATTTAGTAGGCATTATCACCATTGACGATATTGTTGATGTCATTGAAAAAGAAGCTTCTGAAGATATTTTGAAGATGGCGGCAGTTCAACCCCTTGATGATCAATACCGACAAGTTAAACCTTTTGCAATCGTGATGAAATCAATTCCATGGATTTTTGGACTGATGGTAATTGGTGCGATTTCAACTTTCACCATTAATCAATTTCAAGGAATCTTAGAAAGTGTAGTGATTTTGACTGCATTTATTCCTGGGATTATGAATACGGGTGGGAATACAGGCAACCAATCCGTTGCGATTATTACTCGCGCTATTGCAGTAAAAGAAATTACAGAAAAAGATTTTCTTTTTGTGATTCGCAAGGAATTAAGAGTATCAATATCCACAGCATTTTTAACTGCCTTGTTTGCCTTTCTTTTTATCTTTATTGAGTTAGCAACAGGTTTTATTCGCTTACCTTTAGATATGGGAATAACCATGTATTCAACGCCATGGTGGATCTTCATTACACGCATTTCAGGACTGGTGAGTTTAACCTTATTATTGGCAATTATCCTTTCTAAAATGCTTGGTAGTATGATTCCATTACTTGCATTAAAACTTAAAAAAGATCCTGCCGTGATGTCTTCACCATTTTTAACAACAATTATCGATTTTAGTAGCCTATTAATTTACTTTGTTCTCGCTAACTTCTTATTCAATTTCTTTTAATTTTCGTAGGCTTTGGTTATAATACTATTCGCGCAGGTATGGCGAAATTGGTAGACGCGTACGTTTGAGGGGCGTATGGGGTAACCCATGGGAGTTCGAGTCTCCCTACCTGCACCAGTTCAATTAAAAAACCCGCTTATGCGGGTTTTTCAATTACCAAGGTAATTCGATATGGGGAAACCAAACCGGATTGGTCGTGGCTAATGCACCAAGGCCACCTTGTGCTTGATAATTCCAATCAGGAGATTTTTCTCCAGTTTCTTGATTAGGATATCCTTTTGTACCCCAACCATTAAGCCTTGCTTGATGTTCTGCAAATCGTAAAAAGGTTAAGTAAGGGACATCACGGTCCGTAAGAGCTAAATCACTTGCTCCATAAGCTAAACCAACGTTTTCTGATAGTCCTTCGCGGACAACAAGGAATTGGGCCAATTGTCCATTCACCCAGATAAGACCTAAATTACGACCATTGACTTCTTTTAATGCTCCACCAGGAATTGATTGAACATAAAATGTTGAATTTTGTTTGTTTCTCATGATGAATTCTTTATGATACTTACTGGCGACATATCCCCAAGGCTCAGCATTGGTATAACTACCGTTAACTTCAGGAGTATTGATGTAGTAATATCGGACAGACCCACCAGGAAATCCATTACCACCAGAGAAGAAAGCTGTATCGCCATCGGCAACAGAGGAATTATAGGTGATCACTGCGCCCCCTCCACCGGTGGTGGTGCTTCCAGGTTCGACATAGGGTAAATTTTTATACCGTTCCTCTAATTGAGGACCAGCATATAACTGGTCAAAGGTTTTAATTTGATGATTATCATTTCCCAAAGCTTGAAAATAATCTGGAATATATCGAATAAATTGTTCGTCTTGATAGATAGGATTTGCTTGATATTGATCAAGGGTTCCTAAACGGATCATCGTGACATTTTTTGAATAATCTAAATCCGAACCTAAGTATCCCATCGCATCGATTGGGTAGGTTTGATAAACCAATTCCATGTAATCGTTCCCGTTAAAAGGCAAAGAACCATTTTGATAAACTAAATCAAAACTAATGGCTAAATTTTCAATGGTTTGATTGGCGCTACCAATAATGTAATAATCCTCAGTTGCAATGATGCCTTGTAAAGGAATCGAAGCCGTTACCTCTAAACTTCCATTCGAGTAGAAATCAAGACGAATATCGCTTAAATCAACAACGGATGCGCTGGCATTATAAAGCTCAATTACATTGTTACGTGAAGCAGTGCCAGTAATGACTTTGGAAAAGACAAGATTAGGTAATATAACCGTTTCTGAACTTGGTAATTCAATTGAGGTTGAACTTGAATTTAATGAACTGGATGGTTCACTTGAAGAAACACAAGAGGCCATTAATAAAACGGTGGAAAGGATAATGAATTTTTTCATACTTTAATTATAGCGATTAGCCCTAAAGATGGTTAGATTTTTTAGTTCTATTTCTTGCCGGTAAAATAAAAACCAACCAAAAAATTAAACCTAAACCTATCATTTCTCCGCCTAAAAAGTAAAGGTCGTAATACCAATAACTTTTAAATTGAATTAATAAGTTAGCATTGTAAAAAACATTTTCGTTCTGATCATAATTATCAAGATAGACCAATGAGGGCTGATATTGATTTTCATCTAAGTGACTAAATCTAGATGGTGGTAGGTAAATCGTACTGATCGAGGATGCATTGTCTACTTCATATTCAATCGAAATAGACTCAATTAATAGAGGAGTATCTAACGTTTTTTGCCATTGAGAATACTCAAAGAATATTAAATAGGTTTCAACATCATATACACTGACAAAAGGAATTTGATAGGTTCTCTCATTTGATTGATTGATAGATTGATTAAACATAATTTCAATAAAAATTGAAAGATTTCCTTGATTATCTTGTACTGCTAATTCGTCTTGAATATAAACATTCGTTAAATAAAAAGCGAGCTTGTCGATGGCTTGATTATCATTGAAAGTTGTCAGTGAAAAAATTTCAAAATTCATCGAACTCAAACCAGATGCGTAAATTTCACTGATTAAAGAATCCTGCATAACAAAAGCATCCATTTCGCCTTGGTATTGTGTGATTGCAGTGGCTGCCATGAGTGCCGTTGGATTATTCACTAAATTTGTTTTTTGGTCTCGAAGAAAATCAACCGTTTTAGATGCTTGTGAAAAGGTAATTATTGGGATCGTTATCAATATAGAGATGAAAAAGAAAATAATATATTTAACATGGGGTTGATTAATTTTCATAAAGAAATTATAAACAATAATTAAAAAAAGGGTGAAATTTCACCCTTTTTAAAAATTTTAGATTTGAATTTATCTATCAGTTACAACTAAGTTATCAACAGTTAATGCATAAGCTGTATTAGAAGTGCCTAACGCAGGTCCTGTAATTGTGTAAACCAATCTATATTGAGCTGCTCCATTAAGTGTGAATGAAGTCTTCTTGTATTCTGTTGCGCTAGCGTTTGCAATAACATTAAACGCATCACCTAAATCTACCCATTCTGTTCCATTATAGGTTTGTAGTTTCAATAAAGCAGTTGATACTACGGCAGTATTGGTAAGGTTACCTAATGCAGTGCTATTCCAAACAGAATAGTCTAATTCTAATTTTCCTGCTCCAGATAGACTTGAGAAATTGATATCTAAATAAGAAATAGGATAGGTACTAATTGGCGCAAAGACTGCAAATGCACCCATTGATGTATGGGGTGCAGTGGCAGATGTATTAATTTGAACGCGATCTTTTGCGGCTGTAATTTCAGTTCCGCCAGTAGGTGTGTAAATAATGTTACCAACAGAATATCCGGTTTTAGCAACTGTACCAAAATCATTTGTGAATAAAGTTTGAATTGCAACCGCTTCTGCAGCCTTAACTGTATAGGCGATTTCAACTGCGGCATTGGCTTCGTTACCTACTGACATGACATAGCTTAAGGTCACGTTAGCGTCAGGTTGACCAGATGCAGGACGTGTCACAACACCAGTATTAGAAATGACATCTGGGTTGCTTGAAGTCCAAGCAAGGTTTGCTACGAAAGTTGTACCAACTGGTGTGTATGTGGTTGGTAATGTCAAGTTCGCAGTTAATTCAGCGTTGGCAACTGGGGCAACATAACGTTGGGTTGCTAAGGCTAAGATTTCTGCATCGGTAGGTGCAGTAGCTGTTGTAACCGATTCAACTTGGAGCGTAATACGATTTGCTGGGGCATCACTGCTTCGACCAATTAAGAAGCCCGTTGCGTTAAACTTTTGATTACGTAAGTCATTCGAGGAACCATTTAATTGAATTTCACGAACACCAAATCCTGGTAAGTAACCGTTCGTAAAGTTACCACTTTGGAAGCCGATGACATTTTCAAAAGTGACATACATTGCATAAATTTTTGCCGAGGTTGCCCAAGTGGTTGCTTGTGTTGCATCCCAAACAGTTGGATTAGGAATGGAAGGAGCAGTTTCAGCTTTTGGAGTTAAAACTTGTACTTCAGTCATTTGATTTAAACCACGGTAAACACCAACTTTATAATTCAATCCAACAAAGTCACCGACGTTAATATTGAGAACAGTGCTATTGAAGATGTATGCAAAACCAGTTGCATCACCAACAACAAAGGTTTTACCGGCACTTGATCCAGAAGGATTTTTCCATAAAACTTTAACTTCTGAATATGCAATTGCATTAACTGCTAAAGCATCGAAAGCAGCTAAATTAGTATTTTCAAGTAAGCCTACGACGACCACAAATGTTTTTACAACTGCGGCTAATTCGCCAACAGTCACCGATGCAGTTAACGTAATCGCTTGAGCAGATTCTGGAATGGTCACAACGCCGGTTGTGGGATCAATCACTGCGCTATTTGAAGAAGTCCAAGCAATCGTTGAACCATTTTGACCTTGGGTTGGTAAGGTCAAGGTAGTCGCTTCTAAAATGGTGGCTGGAACACTTAATGCATTGGCATCAATGCTTTGTTTTTGTTCATCGCTTAAGATAGCGCTGACGCCATTAGGACCACCAATATAGTAAATTGCGAAGGCATGGTTATTTGAACGATAGGTATAAATAATGACATCAATGGTAATGACAATGCCGTTATATTGTCTGATTAAATTAAAGTCTGGAGTTTGATAATAAAGCATAAAGGCGTTAGCAGGGGTTTTCGTTTCTGCGGTTGCAGATCCTGGTAAGTAACCAACTGTATTTTCATCATCAAGAATCCAAGTGTTATAGTTACCGGTATCATTTGGAATCATGTAAACTTTACCAGTTAATGAAGCATAGATTGGTTCAAAATTGCCTGAAGCGGCATTACCAAATGCAGAGAGATGTTTTCCATCTGCAACTAAGGCTGAGACTTTGGTATCAACACTATCAATGGTTTCTTTATTTGGGAATTGAGCTTGAGAGTCTGGTTGTAGGGTAGCGGTTGAATTAGTGATTTCCCATAAACCAAAATACCATTCTGCAATACCAGCAATCGTGTAAACACTTCCAACGACTAAAGACGCAGCAGCACCACCATAAATCATAATGGTCCCTGTGCCATCATAAGCAAAAGCATCTCCTGCTGATTTAGCAATGATGGTTAAGTCATTGAGCGTAACGTTTAAAGTACCGTCATAAGCCACATCGCGAATTGCCAAGATATCTTCAACATTTTCGATAACTAGATCAGGAACTTCATTTTCCTTCACCGTCACCTCAAGGGTCCAAGTTCTCGTTAAATTACCACTTGTTAATGTGGCGGGAATGGATAAAGTTGAAGAGATATTAAATCTTGCATCACCATCACCGTTGCTAGGACGATTCACAACTGCATTAATCAAGCCAGTGTTTTGCGCGGGTTGACCAAACGACAAAACGCCTGGGTTTGCAGATGCCCATGTGGCGGTTACACCATTAGCGAGATTAGAGGGAACTTGGAAACCAGCAGTAATATTAGAGGGATCAGCAATTAATCCACCTAAACTATCATAGGCAATATCCAAGAATTCCTGAGCTTCATCAATTTCAGAAGAAGCAACACTTGAACTCGAAGAACTCGAAGGCGTTGCACTTGAAACCGTCGAAGTCGTTGTGCTCGTAGGTGTGCTTGTTGGCGTGCTGGAAGAAACTGTTTCTCCACAAGCAACAAGTAACATGCTACCGAGTAATACAGACATTAAACCAAACTTCTTTGACATAAATTAACCTCCTTTATGTTTTTTGAGTGGTTTTTTCAAATCCTAGTTAACAATAAAGTCGTAACTTTCACTAAACTGCGTATTAATATAGTTGTTTAAATCTGCTTCATCAGAATAATCATAAGCAAAGATCTTCACTAGTAACGCCCCAACCTCAGTACGAGTTTTCGAACTTAGATTGAAGACAGCCGAGGTAAAGAAGTTTTGACTATTTTCTAAAAACATATTAATGGCTTCTCTGACAAGTTTATTTTGCGCTTCAGCAGAAGTCGTTGGATTCGCAACAATCGTTGCTTCATAATTTTGCCAAAGCGTTGTTTCGTAAGCAGAAAAACGAATCGGCGCATAACCTGAAGGGATTGAAAATTCTGCAGTTTGAGTTGCACCTGTCATATATTTAGCAAATAACCAAGCTGCAAGCATTCGTTGGGTATTATTACCTTTTCGAAGTAAGGTGATGTTTGGACCTTGTTGAATTTGCGCAGGACGATCTAATGTTTTAGATGGTAATGGAGCAACACCGACGCGATAACCAGAATCAAAAACGGAGGCACTCGCACCAATATAAGCGTAACGAGTTCCGCCAGTAGAACCGACATACATATATAAACGTTGATTGGTCTTAAAGATATCTGAGGTATAAGCATCAGCATTTAATGAACGGGTGATCATCAAACCGCGATCGACTTTATCTTTAAAGTACTTAACCATGTCTTTAGCATCATTGTTGTTGAATAAGACTTCACCTCGACCAGTCGTCGCATTGTAACCAGTGTAAGGGGCATCCCATTGCTTTGCCGCCGTGATGAAAAGATTATCTTCGGAGTCATAACCAAATGGAATCGCATTGGGTTCTCTTGCTTTAATGTCTTCAGCAATGGCGAATAGTTCGTCCCAAGTTTGCGGAACTTCGTATCCATGTTGTGCAAAATAAGGTGCATTATAAAATAAACCTTCAGTTGATTTGGTGAATGGTAAAGATAAGATGGTGCCAGCATTATCGTAACTACGACCTTCTGCCCATAACCCTGGTAAAAAGTCATCTTGTTGTTCTTGGGTTAAACCATATTCAGGATGATTGATAAAATTATTGAGGGCAAGGGGTGCTTTTGCTTGAGCATATCGGGCAACGGAATCAGGGTAGCCTTCTACAATATCAGGTTCTGTTCCGGCAGTAATCGATAAAGCAACTTTATCAGCAACCGCCGTATAGTCATTAGCGACTCGTTCTTCAACTACGGTAATGTGGGGGTATAAAACTTTAAATTCAGTAATCCATTTTTGGACGATAGCTTGGCTACTTGCACCCATACGATGCCAAAAATTAATGGTGACGGGTGTATTAGTGTCGAGCACTGTGTCTTGGGGTAAATTGTACCAATTGACGATTTTTGGAGCGTTAGGATCAATAGTGGCGCTACTTGATTGACTGGTGCTTTCCCCAGAAGTTTCGCTAGTTGATTGATCTAAAGAAGTTGAATTTTCACTACCCGGTCTTGTTTCACAAGAAGCAAGCAACAACGTTAAAGAAACAAACGCAATTGCTTTGAATTGAAATGACTTACCTAACATGCAAATTCCTCCTTGAAAATTATAACATGGTCCCCAATTGTAAAGTTATGTTTTTGTTAAGAAATTGTTAACCCTTCACGCCACTACGAGAAACTCCGCTCATGATGTATTTTCTGAAGAATATAAAGAGTAATAAAAGCGGAACTGTAACAATCACAGTTGCGGCCATTTGATAATTGGTCAACACGCGTCCTGAACCAGTATCGGCTAAGTCCACAAAGGAACTTCTTAACCATGTTGTCACGAGTTTATATTTTTCATTGGCGACGATATCTTGCCAAATATAAGCATTCCAAGTTCCCATTACGCGGAGAATGACAATGGTTACAATGGAAGACTTCGCCATGGGAACCATTACTTTCCATAAATATTTAAAATCTGTACAACCATCAACCTTTGCTGCATAATAGAGCTCATTCGGGATTTGTTTAAACGTTTGTCTGAGTAAATAGATGTGAAAAATAGAAACTAAAAATGGAATAATGACCGCCAAATAGGAACCAGCATTATTAGCATTAACCCAACCTAGTCTTGATACCGTTACAAAGTTAGAAATAACCAACATTTCTCCAGGAATCATCATCGTCGCAAGCAGGATGGTGAAAATTAAATCTCGCCCTTTGAAATTTAAGCGTGCAAGAGCAAAGGCAACAAGGATTGAAAAGAACGTCCCACCTAAAGTCGTAAAAAAAGCAACAAGAACGGTGTTAAACAAATATCGACTAAAATCAATATTACCTTGAGCGGCGGAACTATATAAAAATACATTCGTATAGTTTTGTGGGGAAAATACTTTTGGGAAAAAACTAACATTTAAAGAATTCAAAACTTCATTACTGCTTTGAAATGAAACGTTCAACATCCAATAAAAAGGAACAATGACAACAAATGCCATGATGGTTAAAAATGAATATAAAACAATATTACGAAGCAATTGTCCCGTTCTTTGAACCTTGAGTTTTTGATCAAATTGGTAGCTTTGATTAGTATTGTATTGGATTACGTTTGCCATACCATACTCCTTAATAATGAACCGTCTTTTTAGAAATATATAGGTTTAAAAAAGTGAAAATCATAATGATGAAAAATAAAACAACAGCGGCAGCGGCACCTCGAGAATAATAAGAGATATTATTAATATCTAAACCAGAAATACCAATTTTGTCATAAACATAAGCAACTGCAGTCCAGCGATTGCGATCTAAACTTCTTCCAACGGTCCCTACCACCGATAATACAGACTCATAAGCTTTAAACGATCCAATAAATGAGGTAATTAAAATATAACTTATGATGGGTGAAAGGAGTGGAATTGTGATGCGGGTCATCACTTTCCATTTGGGAGCAGCGTCAATTTTTGCCGCATCATAATACTGCTTAGAAATATTTTGTAGACCACCTATAAAGACTAAAATTTTAAAGGGCAAAGCACTCCAAATAGTATAGATTAATACGACTGTACGCCAACGTTCAACTGTGGCAGTAGGACCAACCCAGTCAATCGCGGTTTGGAATAAAGTGTTAATTAAACCTTCAGCAGCAACTCCTCCGACAAGCGGATGAGAAAACATAACATTAAACACCATTCCAATCGCTAGCGCATTGGTAACATAAGGAATGAAAAAGATGGTTTGAAATATTTTTTGTAATGGTTTGATGGAATTTAAGCTTACTGCGATTAGTAGTGCCAATACAGTTGAAGCAGGGACAGAAACAAAAACAATGACCAATGTATTCGTTAAAGCATTTGTGAAAAAACGATCATTAAAAATTGCTGTATAAGCATAAAAGTCAAAGTATCGACCAAAGTCATCGGTCAAGGCATTGTATTCTGAAAATAAAGAAATTAAGAACGTTTTAATTAAAGGATAAAATGTAAAAATAGTCAAAAGAATTAAGGGTAAGATCAGATATAACCAAGCCTTCCAATCGCGCTTGTGATCTAACATTATGCTAATCTCCGACCGGTATTTTTCTCAAAAATAAAGGTTTTATGAGGTTTTAATTTTACTTTAATGGATTGATTGGGTTTGACCGCAAAATCTTCACTATTCAATATGATGCGAATACTCGGTGTTTGGGCTTGAGGATGGCTTGCAACGAGGGAGACATCTCGTCCGATCATTTCAATAAATTGAGGTTGAAGCGTAAGCGTCCCTTTTTCATCCATTTCATAACCTTCAGGGCGAACTCCAATTAGCACTTCATCCATTGACTTCGTTTTTAATGAAGGTGATTCAAAGACAACTTGATCTTGAATCATGACTTTGCCGCTCTTAATTGTTCCTTGATAAAGATTGAGTTGAGGTGTTCCTAAGAATTTCGCCACGAATAAATTTGCAGGTTGATTATAGACGTCTTGTGGGTTACCTTTTTGTTGTTCCGCACCGAAATTCATCAAAACAATCTCATCAGATATTGACATTGCTTCTTCTTGGTCATGGGTGACGAATACGGTCGTGATTCCAATTTCCTTCTGAATTCGCTTAATTTCTTCTCGCGTTTGTAAACGGAGACGGGCATCTAAGTTTGATAAAGGCTCATCTAATAAGAGCACTTTAGGTTTCTTGACTAAAGCTCTAGCAATCGCAACACGTTGTTGTTGACCCCCAGATAATTGGGCGGGTTTTTTGTTTAATTGGTCTTCTATACCTACCAACTTAGCCATGGCAGTTGCTTCATCGTTCATTAATTTTTGATAATCTTTGTAACGTGCTTCTTCCACTTTTTTAATCGCTTCCGGAACGATTGTTTGAAGTTTATTCCATAATTGATGATTTAATCGGAGCCAATTGAAAGGATTTAGTAAGACTTGGATCATGAGTTTTCGCTTTTGTATTAAATATGGCTTTTCAATAGCTGCATAAGCTTGATTCATACTATCAATGATAACTTGGAGATTTTCTGGTCTTATTTTTTGCATTTCAGCTTCAAATTCAACTTTAAATTGTTTAAGTTGTTCTTTAAAAGTTTGCTGCAATTTAGTTTTTGAAGTCTTTGTATTTTCTTTTTTGTTTTTTACATTCGATAAATCAATCAACTTCGATTGATAAACTGCCTTCGCTTCACTCTCCAATCGTTTATATTTATTTTTTAAACTTGCGCTTTCTTTGATGAACTTATAGTAAAGCTTCGATTCCTTCGGAAGAATGGTTAAATTTGCTTCTTGAATCGCTTCTTCAATAGTTTTCTTTTTTAGATTCATGTTTTCTAAAGGAAACAAAATATTCTTTTTAACCGTCATGTGAGGATAGAGAGCATAATTTTGGAACACCAATCCAATACCGCGTTGCTCAGGAGAAAGTTCGGTGACGTCTTCATCACCAAAGAAGATTCTTCCGTGGGTAGGATAAAGTAATCCTGAAATCATATATAAAGTTGTAGATTTACCACAACCAGAAGGTCCCAACAGTCCAACAAGTTTTCCATCAGGAATTGTAAAATTGAATTGATTAACGGCAATGGTTCTTGCAGAATTTTTGCTTTCAAAAATCTTGGTTAAGTTTTCCAATCTAACTTCCATGTTTGAGCCTCCAAATATAGATCAATAAGTTATGGATTTATCATACCATAGGATTGCAATTGTAAAGACTATTTTCCCAGGAAAAAAATGAAAATATTTCTTGACAAATTAGTTTAAGTTTTATTGGAAAATAAAAAGCTTAAGGGGTTTTGCCTTAAGCTTTTTGAATCGTTAAGCTTTGAATGGTTCGCCGTAGACTTTTAATAGTTTTTTGACGGGTCTGAATGTTTTCTTAATAGTCCCATCCATAAATGGATTTTTAAGTTTTGCTTTTTCCAATAATTGTGTGAATGGATATTTGCCACCTAAGGAACAAACTTTTACATATTTCTTCCAAGCTTTTTCATGATTTTTCTTCATTAAACCTAAAAATTGCAAGGCAATAACTTGGGCGAGGGTATAGTCAATATAGTAGAAAGGTGCGCCATAAATGTGGGATTGACGCATCCAACGAGTCCCTTTTTCATATAATGGGAAACCAGTATACTTTTTATAAGGAGTGTATTTGATTTCAATTTCACGCCATTTTGCACATCGTTGATCATGGGTGGCATTGGGATTGTCATAAACCCAGTGCTGGAATTCATCAACGGTGACACCATATGGTAAGAAATTAATTGCCCCTTCTAAATGACCAAATAGATATTTGTCCTTATCTTCTTTAAAGAAGGTTTCCATATAAGGTGTGGCAAAGAACTCCATGGACATCGAATGAATTTCGGCTTCTTCCATCGTAGGATCACGATATTCTACTGGTTTAATTTTTCGAGACATATATCCTTGAAAAGCATGGCCAATTTCATGAGTAAGGACATCAACGTCTCCAGCTGTACCATTAAAATTAGAGAAGACAAATGGCATTTGATAACGTGGGAAGAATGTCATATATCCACCGCCACGCTTGCCTGGTTTAGCTTCTAAATCTAATAATTCTTGATTGACCATGGATTGGAAAAATTCACCAATTTCTGTACCCATTTTTTTGTACATGTTTAGGGCTGCATTGACCAAATAGGTTTTATCACCTTTTGGTGTAGCATTTCCATCTTTAAATTGGATGGCAAGGTCATAAAATTTTGGAGCAGAAACATCAATTCGTTTAATTTGTTGACGCGTTAATTTATTTGATAGTGGAACGACGAATTCTAAAATTTGATCGCGATAAGATTTAACTTCTTTGGGGCCGTAATCGGTTCTACCCATACGATCATATGCCATCTGGGTAAAGGAAGGATATCCAAGTTTCTTTGCCATGCCGTGTCTTAACGTCACCAATTTACTATAGATATCGGCAAGTGGTTGTTCTTTTTCAGCCATCCAGTTTTCAACAGCTTTACTGGCTCTTTTTCGAACATCTCGGTCTTTACTGACAGCAAATTTACCCATTTGGGATAAATTATAAGTTCCGCCATCAAATGGAATTTGGGCACTCGCCATCAGGGCATCGTATTCGGTCGTTAATTTGTTTTCTTCTTGTAAATCCTGGAGGATTTTTGGATCGAAGGTTTTGGCAGCAAGGTCAAGTTTCTTAAATAAAAATGGTCCCACTAATTTTTCTAATTCTACACGGTGCTTACTGGCCAATACAGCTTTAGAATAGCGATTGCCTAAACCTTGAACCATCGGCCCCACTTCATTCACTAAATCATTGGCTTTCTTGTAGGTTTCATCTCTAGTATCGATTGAGTGACGGGTGGTAATAATCGTGAAGTCTGTTTGAACTTCGTCAAAAAACTTACCAATTTTGTTCATAATTCGTCTTTGAACATTGGCATCAGGTGCCCCTTCAAATTCAGCGATTAAAGTATTGAATTTTTTTTCAATTTTAGGAAATTTAGGTAAACGTAAAGGATATTCAGTAAATTTTAGAACTTTTTTCATTGTGTTGCCTCCATGAAAACGTGTTTACTTAATAATAAGACTTTTTTCGGTCATTTCAATAGGTTTTTCTAATCCGAGTAAATCAAGGATCGTTGGCGCAAGGTTTCCTAGCTTACCACCTGTGGGCAAAAGGTGTAGATTTGGAATATTGATGCAAACAGGAACAAGATTGGTTGTGTGAGCAGTATGGGGCTTACCATCATCTGTTAGAATTTGGTCAGCATTACCATGGTCAGCAGTGACAATCAACTTACCACCATGTTGATCACACCAATCGATAATCGAACCGACGCATTCATCGACAACTTCGACTGATTTAACAACCGCTTTTTCAACCGCAGTGTGACCAACCATGTCACAATTTGCATAATTCACGATGACCACATCAAGGTCACCCTTATTTAATTCACGGATTAATGCATCTCGAACTTGATAGGCACTCATTTCCGGTTGAAGGTCATAGGTTGCTACTTTTGGAGAGTTAATCAAAACTCTTCTTGAACCTTCTAATTCGGGTTTTTCTACGCCATCATAATTGATAGTGCCATCAAAGAAAAAGGTTACATGAGGATATTTTTCAGTTTCTGCAATTCTTAATTGGGTTTTACCATGGGATGCTAACCAAGGACCAAGGGTGTTATCTAAACTAGGTAATTTAAAGGCAATGTCCCCTTTCACGGAATCCGCATATTTCATCGTTTGAACTAAATGAATATCTTGAAGGGGTTTATTAGGTTGATAAGCAATCCATGATGGTTTTCCTTCTTTGATTGGAGGATTTGCATAAAAGAGAGGATTGGTTAATAAGGTGCAGAATTGAATGGCACGATCTGGTCTAAAGTTCATAAAAATCACGGAATCACCATCTTCAATGTTGCCTTTGACTCCCTCAGCATAAGCAGGGGTCAAAAACTCATCACTTGCATCTTTACCTTCTTGGATTAAATTGGCATATTGGTCTTTAAAGTATTGACGATAATCCTTAAAACTTAGTCCGCGTTGTTCCACCATCACTTCATATGCCTTTGCAACACGGTTTAAATTTTTATCTCGATCCATAGCAAAATATCGACCACCAATAGTAGCAAGTTGACCTGCTTTAAATTCCTTCATCGTTTGGAGTAAGGCACTAATGTAAGTTTCTCCAAGTTGAGGCGCAACATCTCTGCCATCCATAAGAGCGTGAAAATATAGTTTTTCTACTTGTTGTTGTGCTGCTAATTGAATAATGGCTTTGAGGTGGTTTATATGAGAATGAACGCCTCCATCTGAAACTAATCCAATGATGTGTAATTTCTTTCCTTTAGACTTTGCAAGTTGCATTGCCGAAATATATTTAGGGTTTTGGAAGAAGGTTCCATCTTTTATCGCTTGATCAATTAAAGTTAACGATTGATAAACAACTCTTCCGGCACCTATATTAAGATGGCCGACTTCAGAGTTACCCATTTGACCTTCAGGTAAACCGACTTTTAAACCAGAAGCTTCGATTTGAGTATACGGGTATTTGGCAAAGTATCTATCTAGGTTGGGTTTTTTTGCCTTGGCAATTGCGTTACCATACGTTTCCTTACGAATACCGTAGCCATCCATGATGACAAGAATTACAGGTTTTTTCATATGATTTACTCCTTATATTATGAAATTAACTCTTTGATTTGATGCCTGAATAAAATCGTGACCCAGCGATATAATAAAAATTTTTGCCACCAATTATAATTCGTTGCTAATGCATTATAGATGGCAACTTGTTTGCGAAACAACTCATCAATTTCAGCTAAAGATTTCTTGAGTGACACATATTCTGGATTTACGGATAAAGGCTGATTTTGTTCACCGTAGTAAAACAGTGCTTGAGCAGTTTGCACCAAAAAACTTTTTACAATGGTTCTTTCGGTATCCTTAATATTTTGTAAAGTATCTTCAAACCGTGGTCTTTTGGAGAGTATAAATTCTTGGGGTACATCGATTTGATGTCTAACAAACAATTTTCCGATCATTCGTAACAAATCGTATTTTTGAGCAGTCAGGACATCAATTGCATCTTTTCTTTTAGATAATTGTAGATAAAAACTTCTCATTTGAAAGGCAAAAAAGACCGATAAAACAAAATAGATTCCCACTACTACAACTGCCACTAAACCAAAGATTTCTAATGGTTCCATAACGTTAAAATTATAACATAATTGAAAATCTTAAACATTTTTCACTAGCAATTTATATTGAATAAAATTCAAATAAATCGGCATATTAGCGATATTTTATCTTGAAATCAATAGAAATATGATAAAATGAAAATATGAAAAAACCAATCATTGGCATTATTTATGATTTCGACAGAACACTAGCAATTGAAGATTTACAAAATTTCAGTTTCATTCCTTCTCTAGGCATGAAAACCGAGGAGTTTTGGGAAAAGACAAATCAAAATTCCATCAATACCGGGATGGAAAAGATTCTTTCTTATATGTACATGATGATTGAAGAAAGTAAAAAAAGGGGCATAAAACTAACTAAAGACTATTTATATTCACTTGGAAATTCAGTGAAGTTTTTTCCTGGTTTAGAAACCTGGTTTAAACGCTTAAGAATTTTTGCTGAAAACCAAGGTGTCGAAGTTGAACATTACATCATCACCTCAGGAACAAAAGAAATTATTGAAGGAACCAAGATCGCTAAAGAATTTACCAAAATATTTGGTTGTGAATTTCTATTTTCAAAGGATACAAAAGAAGCGATTTGGCCAAAAATAGCAATTAACTACACGATGAAAACACAATATTTCTTTCGAATCGCAAAAGGCATATTAAACCAATCTGAAGATGATAAAGTCAATGAAAGAACGAAAGAAAAAAGAATAAAATATCGTAATTTAATTTATATCGGTGATGGTTTAACGGATGTCCCAGCAATGCTCATGGCAAAAGAACACGGTGGCAAATCTATAGCAGTGTACTCAAAGGGTCACATTGAGAAGGCAAAACTTCTCATTCAAGATGAAAGAGTTAATTTTGTCTGCGAAGCGGACTATTCTGCAAATTCATTATTAGAAAAAGTTGTTAAATTAAACATCCAGCAAATGGCAATCACTGAACTATTAGCCTTAAAGGAAGTGAATAAATGATAACCGCAATTTTATTAGCCGCTGGAGACAGCCTTAGACTCAAATCAAGAGTCACACCAAAACAATTTCTCAAAATTGGCAAAAAAAAGCTTTACCAATATTCACTTGAAACTTTCATTAAGCATAAAAAAATTGATCAAATTATTTTGGTAACGAATGACAAGTTTATCTCCCTAGTTCAAGATGAGGTTAAACCTTACACTAAATCAAAGGTAATTCATGTTATTTCTGGTGGAAAAAGCCGACAAGAGTCTTCTTATTTAGCTTTGCAATATGCAAAATTTCACATTAAACCAGATTATGTATTAATTC
The DNA here is from genome assembly GCA_049419605.1 of Bacilli bacterium. Taxonomy (GTDB): domain Bacteria; phylum Bacillota_I; class Bacilli_A; order RFN20; family CAG-826; genus UBA970. The sequence goes on along the minus strand of JBMSKF010000001.1, from coordinate 25,107 downwards.
ACGATGTTGCTAGACCTATGATAAGCCCATCGTTAATCGATTCGCTCGTTGTTAAATTAAGGAACTATCCAGCAATGACTCTAGCAAGGCAAATTAATGATTCATTGTTCATCGTCGATGACAAGGCAACGTTAAACAATTACCTTGGAAAAAACGATATTTATTTATCACAAACACCTCAAGCTTTTGAATTTGAAACAATTTTAAACGCACACGAATATGCTAGAAAATTGAAAATAAAGACTGCAATTGATGATGCAAGCTTATTATTTTTAATGGGAAAAAAGGTTCATGTTTTGACAGGAAGTCGCTTGAACTTCAAAGTAGTGTCTGAAGATGATTTATTACTGTTAGAAAAATTAATTTGATATGAATCAAAATAGTTATCAAATTGATGAAATCATTGTTGGAAAAGTTATTGATATTCAAACTTATGGTGCTTTTGTAGGTTTTCCAAATGGTCAAAAAGGCCTCATCCATATCTCTGAAATTTCTGATGACTATGTAAAGCGAATTGAAACTTTTCTTATTGTAGGTGAGTATGTTAGAGTAAAAGTTCTTGCGATTGATCCTTCTAATCAACATTTAAAATTATCCATCAAAAGATTGATTAAAAAAGATGAATTAACCGATAAAGCACATCCATTTTGGTTTAAAGTTCCACCCCATGAAATTGATTTTGAACCTCTTAAAAATATGCTACCTAAGTGGATTGCAGATCAAAAAAAGAAATTGGAGGACTAGCTTATGCTGTCACTAAACTTATCCCATATCAAATTGAAAGAACCTCTCAAGGATTATCAAGATCGAATCAATCGTATCACCGATTTAATCGCGAGTAAAAAAGGACCAGGTGGTGATTTTTTAGGTTGGGATCAATGGCCAAAAAATTTTGATAAAGAAGAGTTTGCATTAATTCAAAAGACTGCAACATTCATCCGAGAAAAATTCCAGGTGCTTGTTGTTTGCGGTATCGGAGGATCCTATTTAGGGGCAAGGGCTGTGATTGAGGCGATACAAGGTTTGTTGCCAGGCAAGGAAAACCCACTAGAAGTTATCTACCTTGGTCAAACTTTTTCCCCAACTTACACACATCAAGTTCTTCAATACCTTGCGAATAAAACCTTTGCAATTAATGTCATTTCGAAATCCGGAACCACAACGGAAACCTCTATCGCTTTTCGTTTACTAAAAGAATTGCTAGAAAAGAAAGTTGGTATTGAGGCAGCGAGAAAAGCAATATTTGCAACGACAGATAAAGAAAAAGGAGCACTTCGTTCTCTTGCAAAACAAGAAGGTTATGTTACGTTTAATTTACCCGATGATATTGGTGGACGTTATTCGGTCTTAACTGCAGTTGGCCTACTTCCAATCGCTGCAGCAGGGATTGATATTCAAGCGTTGATGGATGGCGCATTAGAAGCAATGCAGAAGTATAGCAATAGTTACATTGAAACGAATCCAGCCTTACAATATGCGATTGCGCGTCATCAACTCTATCAAGACAAAGCAGTGGAAATGTTTGTCACCTATGAACCCCAATTTTCCATGATTGCAGAATGGCTCAAACAACTGTTTGCTGAATCTGAAGGTAAAGAAAATAAAGGTCTTTTACCGGGATCTGTATCCTTTAGTACAGATTTACATAGCGTAGGTCAATTTATCCAAGATGGTTCACCGGTCTTATTTGAAACCGTCTTATACGTCAAAAAACCAAAATATGATGTTACCGTCCCATTAAGCATCCATGATGCTGATGGCTTAAATTACCTCGCTGGTCGTCCGTTGTCCTTTGTGAATGAAAAAGCTTATTTAGGTACCTTGCAAGCCCACGTTGAGGAAGGCCAAGTTCCGGTAATCCTCATTACCATTGATCAAATGGATGCCCATCATATGGGTCATCTTTTATACTTCTTTATGAAAACGGTCGCCTATTCTGGTTATCTTCTCGGTATCAATCCATTTAATCAACCCGGTGTAGAAATCTACAAACGAAACATGTTCAGATTGCTTGGTAAAAAAGGTTATTAATAACTAGCATTTCCTAGGTTTTTTCATTGACTAAAAAAACGCCTTTTGATATATTAATTAAGCACGCGTAGGCCCAAGGGATGTTTAGCTCAGTTGGGAGAGCATCGCCTTTACACGGCGGAGGTCGGGGGTTCGAACCCCTCAACATCCACCATGTTCTACCAGTGTGAGCACACCGATGGAGGCTTAGCGAAGCGGCCAAACGCAGCTGACTGTAAATCAGTTCCTTCGGGTTCGGTGGTTCGAATCCACCAGCCTCCACCATTCGTTCTTTGGGGTATAGCCAAGTGGTAAGGCAATAGACTTTGACTCTATCATTCCCTGGTTCGATCCCAGGTACCCCAGCCAAATGACTCCCGCTAGCTCAGTCGGTTAGAGCACTTGCCTTTTAAGCAAGGGGTCGAAGGTTCGATTCCTTCGCGGGAGACCATGATTTGCCCAGGTGGCGAAATTGGTAGACGCACAGGACTTAAAATCCTGCGGTGGCGACACCATGACGGTTCAAGTCCGTCCCCGGGCACCAAACCATCGTTCAAACGATGGTTTTTTTATTTTTAATCTTATTGATTGCTACTCAATAAAATTCTCGTTATCATATTGACATGACAATCGAGCAACAAATTGAAGAAGCATTAGATAAAGTTAGACCCTTTATCATCCGTGATGGTGGTAATGTTGAATTTGATTCTTTTATTGATGGCATCGTTTATTTAAGAATGGAGGGTGCCTGTTCTTCTTGTGGTCTTATCGACTCTACTTTATCAGGTGGATTAGAAGTAATCTTAATGGAAGAAGTTCCAGGAATTCTAGCCGTGAAACTTGCAAGCGAAAAACCACAAACATTACCTCTCGACCTGCAAATTAAATAGTCTAGATTAGTTGTAATCAACTGCCCGGATGGTGCCTTCAAGTTGCCACCGGGTTTTTAATTGCTCGCGAATATATTGGTAAGTGTTAATAGAGGTACCGATATCATGGGGATATTGATTCGATTCAAAATGTTTTTCGGTTAAATAATTGATGGAGATAATCCAATAATGTTGATCAAGGTTGATTGGGGTTAAGTTAGGAATGGTTCGTTTATATAAACTTTCAGATAACCACCAAGTTAATTGTTCACCGGACACTTGGACAATCATTAACTCGTTATCAAAAGGAAATGCTTTATAGAGTTCTCCATAAGTAACGGGACCTTCATCGATGCTTGCTCTTACACCACCTGTATTATGAAAACTGGCAACCACTTCTTGCTTCACAGATTGACCATATTGAAGCATTTCTTCAACGGCAAGTTGTCCTAAATTATTTCGGGAAAAGGCACCTTCAGCGATACCGATTTCTTCATTTTTAATTGCATTGATTTCATTGGTTAAGTATTGATCATAAATGGCTTTCATTTCTGGATCTTCTGTGGGGAATCGATTTTGACTCACTAAGTTATCATAAGTGTAAACTCCAGATTGATTTTGTGAAAAACTTGGAATCATATTCACGGTGTTAAAGACAAAGCGCATGTGACTAATCGCTTGGCCATACGCTTGACCTTGATAAACAGGTTTTCCGTCAACATGAAAAACTTCACGACGATGCGTATGACCATTGAAGACACCATCTACATAAGGTAAGACACCATTTTCAACACTGCCATCATGATTAAGGAGGATAATTAAATCGGCTCCTAAATTTCTTAATCTTTCACTTTCTTGCTGAACTAAATTGGTGTAAGGGACAAATTCATAATCCATTACCGCACTGGTAAGGATTGAACTTTCTAAAGATGCACCAATCGTACCAATGATACCAATTTGAATTCCACTTCTTTCAATCAATATCGAAGCATCTGCAAAGGTTGCACGTTGCTGAGTTTGTTTTTCGATGATATTGATGCCTAACAAGGGAAAATTAGATCGGGCTTGGTTTTGATAAATATAGTCGTCTGTCCAATCGAATTCATGGTTGCCAATCGCCATTGCCGAAAATCCAAGATGATTCATCGCATCAACCATAAGTCGACCACGGGTAATATTACTATCGGCACTGCCTTGCCACATGTCACCACTTGATAAAAAAATGGCATTTGGATTGGTATTTCTTTGCATTTTAAAATATGAAGACAGACGATTGATTCCAATTTCTTTGTTTCCGGGATTATGTTCAACTGCACCATGAAAATCATTAAGGTTATAAATATCAATTGTGACAATCGGATTGTTGATGCTTAGACTTGAAGCACTTGATGAACTAATTTCTGAAATACTTTCAGAGGAAATAGTTGAGTTTTGACTGGGAAAAGATGGATTAGGTGTTACGCAACTAGCTAGCAAAAAAGTAGTGAATAATAAAGTTAGTTTTGATTTCATAATAAAAAGTTTTCTAAGCGATTGGCGATGATATAACCTTCAAGATTTCTTACATCTCGACGATTATACAGATACTTCTCTTTATTTGGTTTTAAGAAAAAACCACCAGCTTCTGTCACAATTAAATCACTCGAAGCAGTATCCCATTCTTTAGTGCCAGGTGATAATCGATAAGAAAGTTCTGCTAGACCTTCAGCAATTCTGCATGCTTTTAAGGCACTTCCAAAGGTTTCAATCTTCGTAATTTTTCCTAAGTTTTGATACTTTTGAATGACATCTTTTTCAATGGGTTGTAAGTGAAATCGAGAGGTTAACACAGTAAGTTGACTTACTTTTTGATTCACAATAATACGTTTATCTTGCCCAGCAAAACGATGGAAACTACCTTCACCTTTGATTGCATAATATGTATCTTGTTTGGCAGGTATGTGCACAAGTCCGACTAGGACTTGTTGCTGATGGATTAAGGCAATATTAATTGTAAATTCATCGTTTTTAGCAATAAAATCTTTTGTACCATCGATTGGATCAACAACCCAAACATAATCTTGATTTAAACGAAGAAAATCATCAGATGATTCTTCTGTAAGAAAACCAAAATTAGGGTATTTTGATTTTAAATATTTACGTATGATCACATCCGCTTTTTGATCCGCAATGGTCACCGGTGAATGATCATCTTTGGTTACAAACGAAAAATCAGTTTTGTAAATTGCCATAATTTCTTGGGATGCAAGCAAGGCGGCTTGATAAGCATCCTCAATATAATGTTTGAACATATTAATATTTTATCTTAATCCTTTGTTTAGAGAAATAAAAAACCCATTCAAATTGAATGGGTTTTGATAGTTTTTTTTAAGCAGCTTTACCAATACAACCGAATACTTCGTATTTAGCTTTGACCACTTTACGAATGCCTTCTTTTCCTGGACCAATAATTTTTCTTGGATCATAGACTTTTGGATCTTTTGCGAGTACTTCGCGGACAATCTTTGTCCATTCCATTTGGTTTTCGGTATTGACGTTAATCTTAGCGGTACCACGTTCAATCGCCATTTTTAATTGAAAGTCTGGAATTCCTGAACCACCATGTAGGACGAGTGGCATTTGCGTTAATTGGTGGATTTCAGCCATTTCTTTAAAACCTAATTTTGGTTCACCTTCATAAGGGCCGTGGACTGAACCTAATGCAGGAGCAAGGCAATCAATGCCAGTTTCTTTAACCATTCTGACGCATTCAGCAGGAATTGCATAATATGTTTCGGCAACAACATGATCTTCTTGACCACCGACCCGACCTAATTCTGCTTCCACAGAGACTAATGGGGTTTTGCTGTGGGCATATGTGACCACTTCTTTGGTCATTTTAATATTTTCTTCTAAGGGATGGTGGGAGGCATCAATCATCACGGATGTAAAACCAGCATCAATCGCTTGCTTACAAATTTCAACGCTTTCACCATGATCTAAATGAACAGCAATGGGTATGGTGTACTTTTTATCTTTTATTAATCCATGAACCATGCCCATGACGGTGTTAAATCCACCCATATATTTTGCGGCACCACTGGAAACGCCCAAAATAACTGGAGCTTTGAGTGCTTGGCATTCATCTAAAATAGCAAGCGTCCATTCTAAGTTATTAATGTTGAATTGAGCAACTGCATACTTTTCTTTATAAGCTTTGATGAGCATTTCTTTCATACTTACAAGTGGCATTTTGATGTCCTTCTTTCTGTTTAATTTAATTTCTTAATTAATCTTCGTCTTCGGTTTTACGCTTTTTTGGTTTTTCGTCATCTTCACTATCCTCTGAATCCTCATCTTCCTCAAACGGATCATTTTCGGATTCATCTCCACCTTCTTCAGTTCCTTCAACTTCACGGAACACACCTCTAGCATCATCATACAACTCTTTGAAAGTGTAGCGAGCTTTTAAATCCCATTTATTACTACCAAGCGCAACAAAACGACCATCCAAGGTGAGTAACTTATAAAATCGACCTAATTGAAGGGTTTCTTTTTCATCCGTTTGCTTTTGGACGTAAGCCCAAATGTCTTTAAAGGTGACTGCCTTCTTTTTTGCAACAATAAACTCGTGGGCAAGTTCTAGCATAGATTTTGGCATATGATGCTCCTTTTTCTTACATTTTATTGAGCGCGTCGATCCCAAACATTTTCAAACTATTTTTTAGAACTTGCGCACTTGCTTTAACAAGGGCAAGTCTAGCAGCAGATAGTTTGGGTTGGTCTCGGTCGATAACCCGCCTTATAGTATAGAAACTATGGGTATAACTTGCAAGTTGTTGAATGTATTGGGCAATCATACTTGGTTCACGCGCGCTGGCAGCCTGAATAACAGTCTGAGGAAATAATCTCAAATGCTTCAATAAATCAAGTTCTTCTTGGGAATTTAGACCTTCACCAGTCAAATCAAAGCCTAAATCTTGACCTGCTTCGAGTAAGGAATGCAATCTTGCGTGAGCATATTGTGCATAATACAGTGGATTCACATTACTTTTCGTTTTTGCGAGATCTAAATCAAATTCCAAAGGATTATGAAACGATCTGGCGGCTATAAAATAACGAGCGGCATCCTTACCAACTTCTTCAACCAAATCTCGAAGAGTAATGCCTTTTCCTGTCCGTTTACTCATTTTCACTTCGACACCATTTTCAGTTAAAGTTACCAATTGCATCACTAAGATTTCTAATGCATCTGGCGTATATCCCAACATCGCAAGTGCTGCTTTCATTCTGGCAATATAACCATGATGATCAGGACCAAGAATATCAATCAGTTGATTGTGATTTCTTGATAACTTGTCTTGATGGTAAGCGATATCGGGAAGGAAATAGGTAAATTGACCATCACTCTTAATTAATACCCGATCTTTATCATCACCGAATGCAGTCGTCTTTAAGTAGGTTGCACCTTGATCTTGATAAATAAAGGGTGATAGCTTTGCCACTGTTTTTTCAATGATGCCTTCATTTCTAACATCTTGTTCTGAACGATAAACATCAAAGTGTACACCCATTAAAATCAAATCGTCTTGAATTCTTTTTAATTGCTTTTCGACGCCAATTTTTTTAAAGAATGCTTCATCAAATATAGTGATGTTATCGCCAAATTGCTGTCTAATTTCTTTAGCAATTTCGATAATATCTTTTCCAAAATATCCATCTTCAGGTAATGTAACTTCATCTCCGAGTAACTCACGATAACGTAGAAAGATCGATAAAGCTAAGTTTTTAATTTGTCCACCCGCATCATTGACGTAATATTCACGCGTGACTTGATAACCAACTTGGGTTAACAAAGTGGCGATGACATCGCCAAGTGCTGCAGCCCGAGCATGGGCAACGTGCATGGGTCCAGTAGGATTTGCAGAAACAAATTCTAAATTGATACGCTTTCCTAGACCAATTTGGCTTTTTCCATATTCATCAAGACTAGCAAAAATATCTTGAATGACCGCAGTTAAAGTTTCAGTTCTAAGAAAGAAATTCAAAAAGCCTGGTCCTGCAACTTCCACTTTTTGCACATGCTGGTCTTGTAGATGCACGATTAATTGCTTCGCTAATTCAATTGGCTTTACATTAAGTTGCTTTGCAAATTTTAAACAGACATTCGTTGCATAATCACCAAACTTAGGATCTTTGGTTTTTTCAATCACAATATCGTCATGAGAAATCTGTAACCCGAGTGGGGCTAAGGATTTTATCAATAAGTCTTTAAGGTAGGTTTCAATCGCTATCATGCTTTTAACCGTTTAAGTGTTAATTCTTTTCCAAGAATCGGAATGATATTAGCAAGTTCAGCACCGTGTAATTGACCCGTCAACTTTAATCTTATTGGCATAAATAAGGTTTTGCCTTTTAATCCAGTTTCTATTTGAATTGCTTTGAAAATATCTTTGATATATTGGCCTTGAATATCTTGTAATTGTGAAAATTTATCAATAAAAAGACTCAATGCCTTTTGACCATCTGGGCTATTTAACAATGAGTTTGCTTCTTCATCAAACGTAAAAGTTGGTTCAAGAATTGGCTTTACCAATTCCAATATTTGTGACCCATAAGCAAGTTGTTCTTTGAATGTTTTGGCTAATTGTTTGACAGCCTGTTCTTGAATTTGATTTACGCCATTTGCTTTTGAAATAAAAGGTAGGATGAATTTCCAATAGTCTTCATCAGAAAGTTGCTTTAAGTAATAATTATTGAGCCAGTTCATTTTTTGTGGATCAAACATGGAAGGGGATGAAGATAATCGTTTTGCATCAAAAGCTTGAATCGCTTGATCTTTACTGAATATTTCTTGAGTTCCTTCAGGTGACCATCCTAATAACAGAATGAAATTAAAAATTGCTTCTGGTAAATAACCCATATCACGATATTGGGACATAAATTGAACAATTGAAGCATCCCGTTTAGATAACTTTTTACCATGTTCATTCACAATAATCGTCATATGGCCAAATTGAGGAATTGGAAATTTTAAATAGCGATAAACTTGAATTTGTTTGGGGGTATTTGATAAATGTTCTTCACCACGAAATACATGCGTAATATCCATTAAGTAATCATCAATCACCACTGCAAAATTATAAGTGGGAATTCCATTTGATTTAATTAAAACCCAATCGCCAATATCATCGTTATTAAAAGAAACTGGACCTCTTACCATATCTTCAAACGCAATCGTTAAATGATCTTCCAGTTTGATACGAATCACAGGCTTTCGACCTTCCGCAATCAAAGCATTTTTTTCTTCATTTGTTAAATGGAGACAACGACGATTATATTGTGGGGCAGCAATGCCTCTGGAAAGTTGTTCTTCACGAGAACGTTCTAACTCTTCTTCTGAGCAATAACATGGATAAGCATGACCTTGTTGAATCAATTGTTGGGCATATTGTTGATAGGTGTTTAAACGTTCCATTTGCCGATATGGTGCATATTGCGGATTCGGTTCTAATGGTGATTCATCAGGAATAATGCCTAACCATTTAAGGTCTCTAATTTGACTTACTTCTCCACCTGCAACGTTACGTTCAATGTCAGTGTCTTCAATGCGAATAATAAATCTACCTTGATTTTTCTTTGCAAATAAATAATTGAACAAGGCACTACGAGCGCCGCCAATATGTAAAAAACCAGTCGGTGAAGGAGCGTAACGAACACGAATTTTTTTTGGGTCTAGCATAGTTATACGTTAAATCGGAAAAAGATGATGTCTCCATCTTTTACGATATATTCCTTTCCTTCCATTCTTAATTTACCAGCTTCTTTAACGGCAGTTTCAGATTTAAGTTTATAAATATCATCATAGTGATAGATTTCAGCTTTGATAAATCCTTTTTCAAAATCAGTGTGAATGACGCCAGCAGCTTGTGGAGCGGTCATGCCTTGATGGAATGTCCAGGCTCTGCATTCGTCTTCACCAACCGTAAAGTAAGTGGCAAGTTTTAACAATTTGTAGGTTGCTCTTACCAGTGGATTTAAACCGGGTTCAGGAATTCCAAGCGTTGCTAAAAATTCCTTTTTTTCAACATCATTTAATTTTGAAATTTGTGATTCAATTTCGCAAGAAATAGCGACCACTTGTGCCCCTTCTTTCGAGGCCCGTTTGAGGACTTGTTGATAGTAGGCATTGGTATCTAATTGCCCATAGCCATCCTCTGAAATGTTCGCAACATATAAAATTGGTTTGTTCGTGAGCAATTGGTATTCTTGATTAAGTAGATTTCTTTGATCTTGTGTGAGCGAAGTAAGGCGAGCAGGAATACCATCCATTAATTGAGGTTTTAACACTTGTAACATCGCTAATTCAGCAATGGCCTGCTTGTCATTTCCTCTGGCTTTAGAATTAACTTTATCTAACCTTCTTTGAATGGCATCTAAATCGGCAAGAATGAGTTCAAGATTTATGATATCCATATCTCGTTCTGGATTAACCGAGTTTTCAACGTGAATAATTTCCGCTGAATCAAAACAACGCACGACTTGAACAATGGCATCTGCTTCGCGAATGGCTGCAAGGAATTGATTCCCCAACCCTTCTCCTTTAGCGGCACCTTTCACTAATCCTGCAATATCTACGAACTCAACCGTTGTTGAAATGGTTTTTTTAGGTTTAAATAATTGCGAAAGAAAGGTTAACCTTTCGTCTTGAACTGCCACTACACCCGTGTTAGGGTTGATCGTCGCAAAAGGATAATTTGCCGCTTCGACTGAAGCGTTTGTAATTGCATTAAATAAAGTTGATTTACCGACGTTAGGTAACCCAACGATTCCAGCTTTTAATCCCATATTGACCTCAATCATTATAAAGGAAATAACCAACGAATGAAATAAAAAAGTCGCCCTAGGGCGACTTTTGTCTTAGCACTATTTTATTAAAAATTACCGAGGTAACTTTTTAATATTTTTGGCGCGTGGACCACGATCGGAATCTTCAACTTCGAATTCAACTGGTTCACCAGTTTCGGCGGTTTTGTAACCGTCCATAAGAATCGAAGAATGATGGAAAAAGACATCTTTTCCGTCTTCAGTGCGAATGAAGCCGTAGCCTTTTTCTTTGTTGAACATCTTGACTGAGCCTTTCATCGAAAACCTAAACCTTTCAATTAGTATTAGTAGGAGCTAACATTTTGCTGCTACGCAAAAGATAATACCACAAGTAAATTAAAAAGATAGTGGATTTTTAAATATTTTTAAAATTGACGGATAATATCTTCATTTGAATTTGCTTTGAAACGAGATAAAACAACATTGTAATCAAGATAAATAGCAATATTGTCTCAAGTGGTATTTGATAACTTAATGTGAGAAAAAAGTATTCGCCTAACCACCTCTTAAGTAAATAATCCATGAAAATCAATAGTAAAAGGGTAGGAATGCTCACCTCAATTGCAATCAGCTTAAATTTAATACCATACCATTGCTGGATATAAGACCAAGGGGATCCAAACCCTTTGAGGGTTGTTAATTGATCAATATCAGCGATAAGGGATTGAATTGCATAATAAAAAAATAATATGAATAATGGTATACCAATAAAGAATAACCAAATCCCAGTTGCTAGAATTAAATTGAGCTGGATCTCATGAATGGAACTTTCAACTTCTTTTAGAGGGTTCAATGATTGATATCCATTAGGTGTTAAAACTTGTTGATAAAAAATCCAAGCCTCTGGTTCCAAAAGATTACTAGGAATGAACGCATACTTCATCAACCAAAGTGTTAACCAATGCGGATGGTGAAAAAGCCAAAACCCATCCATGTCAATCACATCTACAATCGTGAGCATGGATTGAGTAGTTTCAAAAATAGTACCCGTCTCATTTAAGTCAGGGTATGTACCATGGTTAATATAAACTTTTTCACCAACATTTAAATTCCAAAATTGAAGTAAGCTGGCGGATACCATGATTTCATTAACTGATAAGTTAGATAGCGTTTCATCTGTTTTGAGTTTCATACTCGAACCTGGATTGGTGAGTATATATCCAATGGAGGTTTTTGAAGGCGGAACGACATTCAACCAAGAAAAAGGTTCAACTAACTTTTTTAAGGTCTCTAAATACATGACATTGCCGTTAGCATTTGGATGAAAGAATATCGGTTGGGAAAATCCACTTAACTTTTGATCTGGAAAGTAATGATACCCAAGATTAGAATGGTAATGAAAGGTTTTTATTTTATCTTCAAAGGTGGGAAATCCTAACCTTGGAATTTCACTTTTGTAAATTTGCCAACCTAATCGAATATGCTTCTTTAAGTGATAATGTTTCCAGGATTCATCTTGTAACCACATAGATAATAATTCGTTATCGTCATTCACCTGCATCATCATCGTTTTGGCAACTCTCCAAGGTTGAAACTCGTAATATTCTTCAATGCCTCTGGTTGGCAATCTTAATCGATCTTCATAAAAGGTTTTTGCATAATCATCGTTGGTATGAAACCATTGGGGTTCATCTGTTATTTCAATTTGCTTAAGTTCAATCACCGTTTGATCCCAATACTGCCATTCAGGAACATAAATTTTAAAATAAACAGGTAAAGGGGAATTATATAACGTTTGATTAATAGAGATCTTTGTAGGAAAACAGTTTAGAGCTTGGGCTAACAATTTAAGGTGATGCGTTTGGACACCTAGAATGAAGTCTTGCTCGGTCAACGTTGCCATGGCTTGAGGCGGTGTAAAGGGAATTGAATTTTCTACATAATTGACCAAGCCTAAATGAATGTCTTTTAGGATAATTTCAAAGCCTTTATCTTCAATATAAAATTGATGGTAAGGTTTTAATCGCTCAAAATAATCTTCATCATAAAAACTCCTCAATTCGAATTTCAATGGTAAGTCTTTAAAAATTGATTCGGTGGGCATCGTTGATTCAAGTTCAATGCTTCTTTGGAATATAGGCTTAACATATTGGTACTCACCTCCAATCATCGTATTGGTAATTCTTAACATTTCTTTTCCAATTACCATCATCAATGACATCATGACCCCTAAGGTCGCAACTACAAAGGTTTGCGAAAGAACCATTCTTTTCCTAAATCTTTGAAATTGACGTTGGCGAAAATGGAATCGCCAATACCAAGCAAGTGGCCATTTAGTTGGCGAATTAGTTGGGATTAATTTTCCTTTCTTTTTATCGATTTGAAAGCGAGTTTGGATTGGTTTGGGTAATATTAGGTGTACTTCTGGAATCAAACCATCCTCGATTGCCTGATGTGAACTCATGATAATCAGTTGTTCAGATTTTAACTTCTCAAGTAAATGATAAATTTGCTTTCGATTTTGAAAATCCAAACCTGTTGTCGGTTCATCGAGCAACAATAATTTTGTATTCCCAATACATGCTAATAAAATTGCAAAACGTTGCTGTTGACCTCTAGATAAACTTTTCACCTTTTGCTGTGGATTAACTTCTCTAAGAAATTGTTCAATACTTTGTTTAACCAGAGGTCGTTGATAATGACCTTTTAGGTGTTGCAAAATTGAGAGATGTTCTTGAACAGTTGCATGTTCAATGAGTTTTACTTCTTGTTTAACCGAAGAAATGAATTGCATTCTAAAGGCATTTTTTTGATTTAAAGTGAGACGATTCAAATCAATTCCATCAAACTTTAATTGGCCAAGAAAATCTAAATTGAGTTGAAGGATTTTTAATAAAGTGGTTTTTCCACTACCACTCGGTCCTGTCAATAAAATTAAACCATGATTAGGTAGTTGAAATGAAAGATGATTAAAAATAATTTGATCATTAAAACGTTTTTCTAAATCGATTGCTTCAAGCATATTGAAACCAATTACTAATGAAATTTCTTAAGCATTGTAGTGATAACCAAATTCCAATTTGAATAAAGATGAATATATTCAAACTGGGGATAGGTAACCAAGGTTGAATCAAAATAAAAAGCGTGGCAAAAACCAAACTTACCGCCTCTAGCATCGATGATTGGAACGTGACCCTTTTTGTAAGGTGAATCCATATAGTTTTAATTTTTTGATGGAACATCAACATCCACTGCCAATCACGATAATGCTGTTGATAAATCCAATGAAATTTTGACCACCATAAAACACTCCAAATGATTAACAAAATCATAATTAAAAAAGGAAGACTATTCAGAAGAGGTTCCATTAAAGGAGAGATAAGTGGATAAGCAATTTCACTTGGAATTGTAAATTGCCAAGTCTGAGACGCCATGGATTGAAGTTGCAGTCTGATGACAGCATTAGGTTCATAGATCAATGCTGTAGATGGAGGCAATAACTCTAAATATATATTGAGGTAACTCGTAAGCTGTTCCTCAAATATTGTTTTCTGATTCGACAAAATGCTTAGCCATTGCCAATATGAAAGTAATAATTGATGGGATTCAAACCAACTGATTGGCGTTCGCATTTGGAACATCCGTATCGGTCCAGAAAAATGTAAAGGTTGATCAAAAAATGGCAAATGAATGGTGGATATTTGAAGTTGATAGGGTAATGGTTTTTTGGGATAAATCCAAGCAGTTGAAATATGTTGATCATCAAAAGGTAAATCAACAAATCGTACAAGAACTTCGACGCCATCTATCTTGATGAATTTGGGGAACCAATCGGAAATATCAATCAGCCATTGAGCAGTCGTTGAATTTTGAAATAGAACACTAAAACTTTCTTGACGAGGATAAATATATTTCACTAATTGGAAAGGTGAATCATGAATAGGAATGGTTTGATTTTCAACAACTTCAATCCAAGGATCATGGGTTACTAGCCTATTGTATTGATTCATTTGTTCTTGAAATTGAAATGTCAGTAGCAAAGTAAGGTAAATTGCAACTTGAATCACTACCAATGCAAAAGACATCAAAACCCCAATCGGGCCAACTCGATATAATCTTGTTAGTTTTTTTAACCAGTGCTTCCAAGAATAATGAAATACGGAATTGCTTTTATTCACTTCAGTGACTTCTAAAGGTAAAGTTTGATGCTTTTTTATTATAGTTTTAAAACTTGAACTCATTTGTATTTCAACATCACAACTTGCAATCAGCATCTGATCATGAGTGGCAATAATCAAACATTTTTCTTGGGATTGTTCTTTAAGAAATTCAATGATTTTTCTACGATTATTCTCATCCAGTGCATGTGTTGGTTCGTCGATTAAATAGATTGAAGCGGGTTGATTTAAAAAAAGAATGACTTTTAAACGAACTTGTTGACCAATGGAAAGCTGATGAAAACTTTTGTTGAATTCACTGTTATCAAAACCTAATCGTCGTGCTTGTTCTTGTTGAGTGGGCGTTTGAAGATATTCTTTTACTTTCCAATGAGGAACTAAAGATAATTGATCAGATAAATAGAGTGGAAGTAATCCTTTTACCTTTGAAGGATAAATGACTTTTCCATGAGTTGGTTTCAAGATTTTTGCAAGCACTTTAAGTAATGAAGATTTACCAATGCCTGAATCACCCGTAATCGTGATGACACCTTGGTCTGGTAATTCAAAATTTAAACGACGAAAGATGACTTTCTTTTTATGATGCTGAAAATAATGTAATGATAGATGCTGTAGTTTCATCTCCCATATAAATAGGGATTTAATTTACGGTTTGGGTGGTAGAATTTTTCGGATTCGATGATTAAAATGGTCACGACTTAACATGATAATATTGCCGCACCCTAGGCATTTAATTTTTATATCTGCACCGATTTTAACGACAAGAAACAAAGTGGAACGCGATAAACAAGGATGAGGTTTTTTTAATTCAACTTGGGTACCGACACCATAAGTGAGTTCAATCATCTTGTGAGCTCCTCAAAAGCATCCTTCCAGTGAGAATACCACTTCATTGGAAGTTGGTGACTAAAATAAGTAATCTGTCTTTTAGCATAACGTTTTGTGGATTGTTTTATCTCTTGGATGGTTTGTTCTAAACTTTTTTTTTCTTGCAAATACGCGATTGTTTCCTTGTATCCTATTGCCTGAAAAGCTTGTAAATTACTCCCATATTTTTGCACGAGATTTTCAACCTCTTGAAGTAAACCTTCTTTAAACATGATGTCGACTCTATGTTCTAACTGAGCATATAATGATGTTCTTTGCGGAAGTATTCCAATGAAAGTGGCGGGATAAAGTAACGTTTTTGATTGCAATTTCTCTTGATCACTTTTTGTTTTACCTGTTGTTTCTAGAATGTTAATTGCTCGCAAGACACGTCGACGATTTTGAAAATGAATTTTTTGACTTGCTTCTACATCTAAATTTGCTAAATATTGATGCAGTTGTAAATTGTTTAATCCGTCATATTTCGATTCATCGAATTTGCCAAGTTGGGGAGCAAATTCAAAATCATACAAGCTTGCTTTGATATATAAACCTGTGCCACCTACCATGATTATACGATCATGTTGCTTCGATAATTGATTGATGAGTTCTCGAAATCGTAATTGATAAGTTGCAACGGAGAGCGACGACTTAGGCGACAATTCATCAAATAAATAAGGTTTTAATGGTTTCATCAAATCAAGTTCTTTATTTGTACCGATATTGAGTTCTTGATACATCTGAAAAGCATCTGCATTAATTAGCGGAGCATTCCAAGACTTTGCTAACGCAATCGCTAATGCAGTTTTTCCAGAACCTGTAGGACCACCTATGACATAAATCATCTTAAAAACCAGACCGATTAAACATCGCCTCTAATTGCCTTTTGCTAAATTGAATCATGGTGGGGCGACCATGAGGACAAGTATAGGGATATTGACATTTTAATAACCGTTGAACTAAGGCCTGCATCGCCTCTAAGGTGAGACCGTCTTGCGCCTTAATACTTGTTTTACAAGCCTTAGATGCTAAAGCATACAATCGTAACTTATCAGGATCGATGGTGGGTTCTTCGAATACTTGTTTTAATAAATCCTCGACATAAACTTGAGGATCATGAATAGCCCAAGTTGGCACGGTATTAACTTTGTATACATTGGCTCCAAATGGGGTAAGTTCCACACCAATCGTTGCAAGTAATTCCAAGCGTTCTTCCGTTAGCAATTTAGCGTCACTAGGTTTTAGGTCTACCATCACTGGTACTAAAGGAGCGACCATAAACTTCTTATCTTGTAATAAATTCAATTGTTGTTCATATCGAATTCTTTCATCTGCAGCATGCTGATCAATTAAATAAATACTTCCTTGTTCATCGTGGCAAACAATATATGTCAGATGGAGTTGGGCAACTGCCGTTAATTGTTGAATCGATTTTTCTTGATTAAAAGCTAAAGGTATCCAATCTGGAGATGAATCTGGTTCTTTTAATTCGGATTGTTGGGATGGGATTTGCTGAGAGGTTGGAATGGGTTGTGAATCCACTGGTATCGATTCACTAAGAGATAAATTCAAAGTGGAAAGTACGTTTCTAATTGCAGGAATAATCGATACTTTTAATTGATCCTCTTTTGACAATCGTACTTCCTTCTTCGTTGGATGAACATTCACATCCACCAAACTTGGATCAACATGAAGATGTAAAAAAAGCCACGGGTATCGAACAGGTGGTAGATAGGGTCGATAAGCTTCCAAAAGCGCTTGGTTAATTTTAGGTAATATAACAGAGCGGCCATTGACTAAAGTGTACATATGATAACGATGACTTTTTGCTAAACTTGGTAAACCTAAATATCCATGGATTTTCACATCAAAAGATGAAAATGAAAAAGGAATTAATTGCTTTGCCGTTGCTAAACCAAAGACTTGAGAAATCACTTGTAAAACATCACCACGGCCGTCTGTTACAAAAGTGGTTTTTCCATCGATCACTAAACTAAAAGCAATCTGTGGATGGCCTAATGCAATTCTGGAGACAACGTCGATAATATTTGCAGTTTCAATGTAATCATTTTTAAGAAATTTTAATCGAGCAGGCGTATTAAAAAATAAATTCTCGACCTTGACCGATGTTCCTTTTCGACTAGAAATTGGTGTTATTTCTACTTGATCCTCGATGGATTTTAATTGGTATCCAGGTCCTTGTCCGGTGGACGATTCAATCGTTAATTGAGAAACACTGGCAATGGATGGCAATGCTTCACCTCGGAAACCAAGTGTTTTAATCCGAAATAAATCATACTCATCTTTAATTTTACTTGTAGCATGGCGAAGAATTGAATGGGATAAGTCATCATGATCCATCCCATCTCCATTATCTCGAACTTCCATTAGAATACGACCTGCGTGTTCAATGATGATTTCAATCCTTGTTGCACTAGCATCAATGGCGTTTTCAATGAGTTCTTTGATTGCACTTGCGGGTCTTTCAACCACCTCACCTGCTGCAATCATGTTACTGAGTTGAGAATCTAAGATTTTGATTTTACCCATATTGTATTTATCGATGATCTTTCTTTAAACGAATTAATAATTCTAACGCTTCCATCGGAGATAAACTTAAGGGATCAATATCTTGCAAAGCTTTAACCAGAGGATGAATGATTTCTTCTTTCATAGGCTTTACTTCCATAGGTTGTGACTTTTCTAAGGTGGATAATATTGTTTTAGCACGCTTAATTAAGCTTGGTGGTAGCTGAGCAAGTTGGGCTACATGAATGCCAAAAGACTGGCTCATCGAACCAGGTTTAACTTGATATAAAAAAGTTACTTTTTCATTTTCTTCATGGACCGCAACATGAATGTTTTTGAGATTGGGTAAGGTTTTTTCTAATTGCGTTAGTTCATGATAATGCGTAGAAAAAAGAGTTTTTGCTTTCAGTTGCGTCGTCACAAATTCAATAATGGATTGGGCAAGGGCCATGCCGTCATACGTTGCAGTGCCTCTTCCAATTTCATCGAATATTAACAACGTACGATCGCTTGCATGAGAGAGCGCAAATTCAGTTTGGGTCATTTCCATCATGAAGGTAGATTGCCCACCCATTAAATCATCACTAGCACCGATTCGAGTATATATCGCATCAACCCACATTAAATGAGCAGAGGATGCCGGAACAAAACAACCGATTTGTGCCATGATCATCAACAAAGCAATTTGCCGCATATAAGTCGATTTCCCACCCATATTCGGACCAGTAATTAATAAAGTATTTGTGGAAGCGTCCATCAAAAAATCATTGGGAACAAAAACTGATTTTTTTAATGCCTTTTCTATGATGGGATGACGACTTTGCTTAATATTAAAAACTTGTTCATCAGAAAAAGTGGGTTGAACAAACTGAAAGTTCCGACTGACCGTGGCAAAGGTGGTCATCACATCAAGTTCAGAAAGTTGAGCTGCTAGGATTTGTAGATTTTGAGTGAATGGTTCAACTTTAGCAACAATGGATAAAAAAATGGTTTCTTCAAGTTTTTTTTGCATCTCTTCGGCTTGAAGTAATTGACTTTCTAAAGCTTTTAATGACCGATTAATAAAGCGCTCCCCATTTGCTAACGTCTGGCGACGCTCATATTCAAATTCTGGTTTGATGGAAGATAATTGGCCATTGGAAATTTCAATATAATATCCAAAAACTTGGTTATATCCAACTTTTAAATTCTTAATACCAGTACGTTCTCTTTCTTTTAGTTCTAGTTCAATTAATGCTTTTTTCCCACCTTTTGCTAAGGTAATCCAATGATCTAATTCAGCATTAAATCCGACTTTAATGAGTCCACCTTCTTTTAAAGTAACGGGAGGTTCTTCTTGTATTGCTTCGGTAATCAATTGAATGAGATCGGGAAATAAAGGAAGAGACTGATGAAGCGATTGAGAAAGTGAATCGTTTAATGTCTGTAAGAGTTTTTTGATTTCTGTGATGGGTTCTAATGATTTTTTTAAGGCAATCAGATCCCGGGCATTCAATTGTTTTAAATGGAGTTTGGAAATTATTCTTGGGATATCATAAATGGATTTTAATATTTCGCGTAAGCTTTCAAGGGTTAAAAACTCATTCATCAAAGTTTTTACCATTTGATGGCGCATGGTGATTGTCGGTAGATGAGCACTTGGACGCATTAACCATTGCTTGAGTAACCTTGAACCCATGGGCGTCGTGGTTTGATCAAGCACCCAGTAAAGTGAACCTTGAATACTTTGTGTTTTTAAAGATTGTAATACTTCAAGATTGGCTAATGAAACTGCATCAATTTTCATTGATTTTTCTTGATAAAGAGCTTGAAATGGTTTGACAAACGGCATTGACTTTTTCAAGGATAATTGGACATATTGCAACCAAAGTTGATAGGTATGTTGTTCAGGATTTTGATTTTCTGAATTTGGGTTAATGGTTACAACCGCCATCCCTAAAGCT
This sequence comes from Bacilli bacterium, assembly GCA_049419605.1. Lineage (GTDB taxonomy): Bacteria > Bacillota_I > Bacilli_A > RFN20 > CAG-826 > UBA970. The sequence goes on along the minus strand of JBMSKF010000001.1, from coordinate 4,905 downwards.
TGAATAGAGGGTCCTATATTGGCAGCAACTTCTGGATGCATCACCACTTCATGGGTGGAAATTTTTTGTAAATAACCTAATAGGATTTGGGTATCTTTTTCAACAAAATCACTAAAGACTTCTCCCGTGCTAATATCCCCAAAGATAATCCAGTATCGGAGCGAATCATCGTGGATTGCAACTAAAAAATTGTGAGCAATTTGCTGTTCATCGATATATGATCCTGGGGTGTAAATTTGCGTGACATCCCGTTGAACTAAACCTTTTGCAACGCTGGCATCTTCCAATTGCTCGACGATACCAACTCGATATCCTTTATCAATGAGTTTTTTTAAGTAACTTTTATAAGCATGATAAGGAATGCCACACATCGGAACGCGTTCTTCTTGTCCCGCACTTTTTCCTGTTAGTACTAAAGATAATTCTCTAGAGGCGATTTTAGCATCTTCAAAAAATAACTCATAAAAATCACCTAGGCGAAAGAAAATTAAAGTGTCAGGGTACTGCGATTTGATTTGCAAGTACTGCATCATCATTGGGGTATAAGGTGCCGAAGTTTTCTTCATATTAAGGATGAATTTATCATACCAAAAAGGCGATGAAATGCCTATTCAATAATCGCTTGAAGTTCGTTTAATAATGGAGAAAGTTGTTCTTTTAACGTCACATAGTTTTGCACAAGGGGATGTTCATCAAAAGCTTGTTGATGTTGGCGGTAAGCAGATTGATGGGTTTGGTAAATTTCTTGCTCGCTTAAATGCTTCATCATTAATTTTTGATGATGCTTCATTTGCACTTGTTGTTCATTTAAAAAGGGATCCTTTAGAATTTGTTCTCTTAATGCAAAAAATTGTTTTACTTCGGGTAAATCTTGAAGGGCATTCGCCAAACGATCCATTAAAGCATCAAGCTTGGTCATCAATCAAGGTACCAAATAAAGTATATGTATTCGCTTCATCAATTCTAACACGGACAAGTTTACCTGCTAAAGAAGCATCGCCTTTAAAGTGTACAAGTTTATTGCTTTCTGTATAAGCAGACAATTTTTCGGGATTATTTTTACTGACACCATCCACAAGGACGGTATAGGTTTGTCCAACCATCGTATCTGATTTTTCCTTAGCAATGCGATCAACAAGTTCCTTGAGGCGATAGAATCGCTTTTGTTTTTCTTCATACGGAACATTATCTAGCATTTTATGAGCAGGGGTTCCTTTTCTAGGTGAATAAATGAAAGTATAGGTTGCATCAAATTTAACTTTTTCAACTAAATCTAATGTTCCTTGAAATTGCGCTTCTGTTTCATTTGGGAAACCAACAATAATATCCGTAGTCAATGTGACTTGAGGAATTTTTGTTTGCATTTTCTTTACCAAATCCAAATAAGAAGCGACAGTATAACGGCGGGCCATTAATCTTAAAATCATGTCATCTCCAGCCTGAAATGGTAGATGGATATGGTTCATAATGTTGTCGTACTTTGCAATCATATCAAGCATTTCATCGGTGAAATCCCAAGGATGCGACGTCATAAATCTTAAACGAGGAATTCCTGTTAATGCAACAGCCTCAAGTAATTGAGCGAAGGTGGTTCCATTTTTGAAATCTTTTCCGTAAGAATTAACATTTTGACCAACTAGTGTGATTTCTTGGTAACCTAGTTCAACGAGTTCTTTGCATTCTTTGATGACATCATCCATTAAACGTGAACGTTCTTTACCACGTGTATAGGGAACGATACAGTAGGTGCAAAACTTGTCACAACCGAACATAATATTCACAAATGCTTTAAAACGATGATTTCTTTTTGACGGCATGTTTTCTACAATTTCACCATATTTGGATGGAACATTGACCACGCGTGTCTTTTTGGTGATGGTTTCATCAAGAAGCTCTAATAAGTGATGAATGTTGTGCGTACCAAACATCAAATCAACGTGACGATATTTTTGGGTAATGGTATCAACAATATGCGTTTGTTGAACCATGCATCCACTGACAGCAATTAACATGTCCGGTTTGATGGCCTTTAGACCTTTGAGAATCCCTAATTCACCAAAGACTTTATCTTCAGCATTTTCTCGAATTGCACAAGTATTAATGATGACAAAATCAGCTAGTTTTTCATCATCAACAGATGTAAAACCAGTCAGTTCGAGTAGTCCTCTCATATTTTCTTCATCGCGAACGTTAGCCTGACAACCATAGGTACGGATGAAGTATTTTTTGCCTTGTGCAAATTGAATCAATCGTTCAGGAACAACGATCTCGTCTCTTACAACAGGAATTTCTTGTCTAACGCGAGAACGTGCTTTATCAAGATCTGGTTTTTCAGTAATATTTAATTTTTGTTCAGCCATAAAATTATTTTACCTTATCTGTTATATGGATCGTTTGAAATGCAATTGGTAAACCTTGAGCGTTAGTTTCAACGTAGACTCCTGACAGAACACTTTCACCATCTTCAGCTAATTCATAAACTGTCTTTTCTTGTTTCCATAGACGTTGGATGATGTTTTCTTTTTTAACACCTAGAATCCCGTTATATGGGCCAGTCATACCTACGTCTGATAAATATAAAGTTGCTTGATTTAATAATCTTAAATCATTCGTCTGGACATGAGTGTGGGTGCCAAATAATGCAGTAATCTTACCTGCAAATGCATATCCCATCGCGTATTTTTCACCCGTTGCCTCTGCGTGAAAATCAACGATATGTAAATCTGTTGGCGTGGATTGATCGAGTACGGTTTGTAATGCATCAAAGGGATTGTGCACCTCTTCATTCATAAAGGCTTGTCCTAAAATATTCGTCACGCGAATGGTCGTGTTTTGCACTTTAAAAACCAGCGTACCGACACCAGGATAGGGGTGTTTTAAATTCAAAGGGCGAACTAAACTCACAGTTTGATCCAAGTAATCTCTAATTTCGCCTTTGGCATTGTAATGATTTCCTAACGTCATCACATCAATCCCACTAGCTAAAAGTTCTTCATAATGCTTCCGCATTAATCCTTTACCATGACTAGCATTTTCAGCATTGGCAATTACAAAATCTAAACCAAGACTTTGTTTGAGTTTGGGTAAATGCTTGGCCACCATTAAGCGACCAAAACTACCAACAATATCACCAATAAAAAGCCACTTCATTGTCAATTATTTTGCAGTTTCAATCGCGCGATATTCTCGAATCACGGATACTTTAATTTGACCAGGATAGGTCATTTCTGCTTCAATTCGATCTTTAATATCTCTCGCTAATTTGACTGCAGTGGCATCATCAACTTTATCTGGAACGACCATGATTCTAACTTCTCGACCTGATTGCATGGCATAGCTTTGGGCAACGCCTTCATAGGATTTACAAATATTTTCTAATTGTTCTAATCGTTTCACATAGGTTTCTAATGTTTCACTACGTGCTCCAGGTCTAGCTGCAGATAAGGTATCCGCCGCAATGACGAGGTGTGAAATGACGTATTTAATTTCTGTATCACCATGGTGAGATTCAATCGCATTAATCACGACATCAGGTTCATTGTATTTACGTGCAAATCTTGCACCTAGTTCCACGTGACTTCCTTCCATTTCAAAATCAATTGCCTTGCCAACGTCATGGAGTAATCCTGCCCGTTTGGCTAAGTTTTGGTCGATGCCCATTTCAGCAGCCATGATGCCACAAAGTTTTGCAACTTCAATGGAGTGATCATAGGCATTTTGCCCATAGGAAGTACGGTATCTTAATCTACCAACTAAGTCTAATAATTCAGGATGTATATTGCCTAAACCTAAACGGAAAGCAGCTTCTTGCCCTGCTTTGTGCATAATTTCACCAAGTTCACTTTTCACTTTAGCCGCTACTTCTTCAATTCTTGAAGGTTGAATTCGGCCATCTTTTAATAAGATTTCTAAGGTGCGCTTAGCGGTCTCACGGCGAATAGGATCAAAACAGCTCACGGTAATGACTTCAGGCGTGTCATCAATAATTAAATCAACACCAAGCGCTTGTTCAAGAGACCGAATATTACGACCTTCACGACCGATAATACGCCCCTTCATTTCATCACTAGGTAAATTCACCACTGAGACAGTTCGTTCAGTCACGAAGTCTTGAGCATAACGGTTCAAAGTCATGCCTAGAATTTCATTGGCAATCGTTTGGGCTTGTTCTTTCGCTTCTTGTTCACGATTTTTAATTAAACTGGCAATTTCTTTACTCAATTTTGCTTCAACACGATTAAGAATTTCCGTTTTTGCTTCTTGGGAGGACATACCAGAAACTTTTTCAAGTTCATGGATGATGGAATCTAACTTTAATTGAAGGACTTCTTCTTTTCTTTCAATTTCTTTCATCCGTTTTTGTTGAAGTTCAATCTTTTCTTCAAGATTTTTCTCTTTTTGCATTAAAGCTTGATCACGACGGTCAATGCTTTGTTCCCGATTGAACAACTTATTTTCAAAGGTATTGACTTCTTGTTTTCTTTCTTTAATTTCCTTATCGGCTTCTTGTTTCAATTCATACACAGTTTGTTTCGCATCAAGTTGGGCATTTTTTACGATGTGATCTGCTTTGATTTCAGCATCTTTAATCAACTTTGATGCTTTTTTAGTCGCTTCTTTAGCCCGAAAGATTGGCAAACTAAAATAAATCAGAATCCCCAGAATAACTCCAACAATTAACGCAAGAATGGATAACAAAATTAAAATCGAAATATCGACCATATTAAACGTCTCCTTTCAATAATGGAAACATCATGACGAGTGATGCCCCTTTCAATTGTGTTGGTATAAAAAAATCACAAAACTTCGTTTAAATTAATGAATAATATGTTGCTTTTATCAGGTTTTGACCTGGTTAAGTTTCTAAACGACGAATGCGAATCTATATCCAGTATCCGAAGATAC